>DATKKE010000053.1:0-96378 GCA_035543455.1 Methanoregulaceae archaeon | reverse complement strand
AGTTTGATGATCGGCTTATTGTACAGAAAATAGTCTGCCTCCTGGAACTGAAAGGCCTGAAACTCGGGTACCCGTATAGTATCTATGTGAAGGGACTTTATTCCCCTGTTTTGACAAAGGATCTTTATGAATTCACCGATGAGTTCCAGGAATTTAAAACGGAATCTCACCTGAATAATCCTGAAAAACAGTCGGCAGATAACCTGAACGGAATATTTGGATTAAAACCTGTATTGCTCGAAGTCGGGGCCACCTATGGATACTATATGAAGCGGGAAAATTGTGATCCGCTAGAAGCCTTGAAGAGAGTGAAACAATTAAAGCCGTTCTATTCACAGGCCCAGATTGCAGTGGGTGTCTCAAAAGCGAAAGAATTCCTCTTCGAACCGACAGTAAAGGATCTTGAAGAGCTAAGAAAGGAAATAGAACCCTAGCAGCGTGCAGCCTTGCGATCAATGAGGCATTGATACATGAAAATAGGAGAAATCTGGCTCGTTGATCTTGAGGACTCGAAGGGGCATGAGCAGCAGGGAACCCGACCTATTGTGGTGGGACTTGCACATTCAATGATTATTATTGTCCCCTTGACAACCAGTCTCAGCAGCGCCAGGTTTTCTTATACACAGTTGATTTCTCCAACACACCAGAACGGGCTCGCAAATGAAAGTATAGTGCTGGTATTTCAGATTGCGACGCTTGACCAGGTGAGGCTCAGGCACAGAATTGGATCAATCAATGAAGGAGATAGACAGGCAATCAATTCACTATTGATTGAGGAAATCTGCCGGTGCATATCCGTGAATTATTGCACCGATGGCGATGCCGATCAGAATATAGGGTAATACTTTTCGGGCAGCCGGATATCATGATTCGTGGTCCGGACCCACTCTGGGGAATGCGATGGTCTATCTCCTCACAAGCTGGCTGACCCCTTCCCTGAACTGGTCCGGAGAAAGGAAAAATTGTTTTTACATAACCTGGAGAACCTCGGACCCGGAAATGGGTGTAGGGTCGCGTCTTCTCATCTCAAAAAATTGATGAAGAAGTCCCCGTGTTTCGTTTCACGATCTGATCTCCTTCTTCAATACCTCTTCTTGGCAATATGAAATAGATTTAAGTAATGTGAGGTAGAAGCTTATTTCTATCACCGGATAACAGGTCTGAACATTACGACAGAATGTATGCTGGTCTGTTGCATAGACAAACCTGGACCGGTTTTCGAAACCGAAGGTGAAAGATTGAAATCCACAACAAAAAAATGGAATGGAACCGTCAGTAAAACCGATGTTGACAACGTACTCTCGCTCATCAAGAAAGATAAAATAAAAATTGTCGACCTGAAATTTAATGATCTTCCCGGTCTCTGGCAGCACTTTTCGATACCTGCATCCGAACTCCTCGCGGACAGCGACCCGGGAGCAGGTATATGGGATGAGGGAATCGGCTTTGATGGTTCATCAATCCGTGGTTTCCAGAAGATCCAGGAGTCTGATATGATACTGTCTCCTGATGCCGGGACTGCAGTAGCCGACCCGGTATGTGAAGTACCGACACTATCTATCATCTGTGATGTATATGATCCCGTGGCCAAGAAGCCCTATACGAGGGACCCAAGGTACGTTGCAAAAAAGGCGGAACAATATTTAAAAGAACAAAAAATCGCAGATGTCAGCTATTGGGGACCTGAGCTCGAATTCTTCATTTTTGATGATATCAGGTTCGATCAGACTGTCAATTCCGGATATTATTTTATCGATTCTTATGAAGGTGAATGGAATTCCGGGCGGGACGAATGCCCGAACCTTGGATATAAACCGCGGTTCAAGGAAGGGTATTTCCCCGTCCCGCCACATGATTCGCTGCAGGACTTACGGAGTAGGATAACCCTGAAAATGATAGAAACGGGAATACCTATTGAAGTTCATCATCATGAGGTGGCCACGGGGGGCCAAAACGAAATTGACATGCGATATGACTCTCTCGTCAAGGTTGCCGACCGTTGCATGATGTTTAAGTACATCGTAAAGAACCTCGCCCGCCAGAACGGACAGGTCGCCACCTTCATGCCAAAACCACTGTTCGGTGATAATGGATCAGGGATGCATACCCACCAGTCTCTCTGGACCGGGGGGAAGAACATGTTCTATGATGAGAAGGGCTATGGGGGCATTTCACAGCTTGCGAAGTATTACATCGGTGGTCTTCTCAGCCACGCCCACGCCTTGATGGCCTTCTGTGCCCCGACTACGAATTCATACAAACGACTGGTGCCCGGTTATGAGGCGCCGGTGAACCTGGTTTACTCGATGAGAAACAGGTCTGCAGCAGTACGAATCCCCCTCTATACCGATAATCCAAAGGCAAAAAGAATCGAATTCAGGCCTCCGGACCCCTCATGTAATCCCTATCTTGCGTTCTCGGCGATGCTGATGGCGGGTATCGATGGTATCAAGAAAAAAACAGATCCGAAGGAGCCGTTCGAAGGAAATACCTATGAACTGGCGGGTGAGGAATCAGGGAAAATTCCGACGGTCCCGGGTTCTCTTGAAGCGGCAATCGATGCCCTTGAGGAAGACCACAAATTCCTCCTGCAGGGTAACGTGTTTACCAAGGATGTCATTGATGTCTGGATCGAATATAAACGGATGGAGATGGATGGCGTACGGTTACGACCTCATCCCTATGAGTTCCACCTGTATTTCGATATGTAATCTCACGTTTTCTTTTTTTTCTGCAGTGCAGAAACGTTCCAGCAAAACAGGATCCTTTCCCTGCAAATTCGATACCGGGCATATAAGCTACATACTGAATCCCAGGAGTACTTCGCTGATAATACTCCCTGTCGGATTTTTTTAACCTACGGATTTAGATCATTTTATCTAATTTGTCCGAAATGGGAAAAGTAGATTTTTAATGTTTTTTTGCGATAAAAACTCACATGGTGACCCTGATTGAAACGGGTTAAGTTAAAGATATTAACATAAAGGTAAAAGAAAATATTTTAATAGTATTTTAACGAGAGATGTTAATGCTGCACCATGTGTAGCTAAGGGTAATCTTCGAATCTGTACGGCCATGGTAACCATGCCGAGTGCCATGGCTGTGCCCACATTCTTCTGATGTTTTTCAAAATTTTTAGCTATGACGTCCGGTCCGATTAAGGCAGATCCCGGGATTAACCGGTATAAGGATTCATGGTTTTCATAAAACCGGACGGTTCTTATGGTATCGTGAAACAACAGTTCCTGTCAGCAACAGGCGGAAAAAATCTATGAAGATAATAAACGTCACGGGACATTCTGGTTCGGGAAAGACCACATTTATCCGGCATCTTATTCCTGAACTTATCAAATGCGGCCCTACCGCAACGATAAAACATCTCGGTCATCATAATTTCGCCCTCGAACCCGGGAAGGATACAACGCTCTTCCATGAAGGCGGTGCATTGATTTCTGCCGGTATCGGCAGCGATAAGACGGTATACATCTGCCGGAATCCGGACCTTAATGAGACCCTTGATTATCTCTGTGACCGGGGAATGTCTTATGTCCTTATTGAAGGGTTTAAAACCCTTAACCTGCCCTCCGTTGTCATCGGAGATCTGCCTGCCCGGCATATCCTCTTCAGGAACCCTGATCCAAAAACAATTGTTCATAGTATGTCGGTTTTTCCAGAGTATGCCACGAAGAAGGGCCTTGAACACGAAGTATGGAAGCGGTGGAAGGCAAAAAATCCGGATACTCCTTCGGATCAGGCAATAATTGCGACGATTGCAGCGAGGTTTGATGTTAAAGATTCTGGCGGATTACCCGGAGAAATGATATTTCCTGCAATTGCCGGGGATGTTTCAGACGAACTTTCCCGGGCAGATACTCATGCAGTTACCGGGATATCGTTCCGTGCCTGGTGGGTGTTCGGAGGGATAAAAGAGCTCTACAGCTCGGCTGTGGCATCAGGTCATGAATCCGCATTCAACCTGATTAACGTGGGAATCGCCCTTCTGGAGGAGCGATGCAGGGAAAAGAAAATCAGAATATCGATAGAAGGCTGGTAGTATGTTGAAATTTAAAAAAGTAATATTTTTGTAAGAATATGAGAAGAATTGGCTTTTCGGAATTATTAATAGATTAAATAAACCTTATTAACTTTTTTTTATTCTCAAAAATTTAATCTTTAATCCGCAATCTGAAACATTTTCTTCAAATTTTTAATTATGCCGGCTCTCAGAACACTATTTCCGAATTCAGAACCGGAAAGAATTTTCCTCCCAAGCAGCCGGAATTTTCATTTTATTTATAAACCCACTGATATTCACCATTAATTTGATAAGGCTTATATAATGGGCCGGACAGATATTGGGGTATATAAATTTTTAAATGTACTTAACATTTTGCAGAATGTGCGGTTCAAGAGGAGCATTTCAGATGAGTGACGTTAAACAACCATTACAATATGTTGCCACAACCTGCCCGTACTGTGGCGTGGGCTGTGGCCTGAACCTCGTTGTTAAAGAGGGAAAGGTTGTAGGTGTCGAACCCTACAAGAGAAGTCCTGTAAATGAAGGAAAACTGTGTCCGAAAGGGATGACATGTGATGAGTTTATCCACAGCCCTGACCGTATTACGACCCCCCTTATTAAGAAGGACGGCAAGTTTGAAGAGGCATCCTGGGATGAAGCACTCGATCTTGTTGCAAAAAAATTCAAGGAAACAAGCGACAAGAATGGTCCAAAGGCGCTCGGGTTTCAGGTATCGTGTCGTACCCCCAATGAAGAATGCTATATCATGCAGAAATGGGCACGTGTGGCATTTAAAACGAATAACATCGACAATTGCGCCCGCATCTGTCACGGACCTTCTGTTGCCGGGCTTTCTCTCTCTTTCGGCTCGGGTGCCGCAACAAATCCCTTCGAGGACGTTTTGAATGCCGACCTCATTGTAATGTGGGGATCAAATGCAGTCGAAGCGCATCCTTTGGCGGCTCGCAGGGTGGTACAGGCTAAAAACAAGGGTGTTTCAGTTATGGTCGTTGATCCGAGATACTCTCCGACAGCTCGGCTTGCAGACCTGTACGTCCGGTTCAACCCTTCCACGCATATCGCTCTCATAAATTCGATGATGTACTGGATAATCAAGGAAGGAAAGCATGACAAGTCGTTTATCGAGGCACGCACCAAGGGATTTGAAGATCTAAAGAAGACTGTTGAGAAATATGCGGATGTGGAGTCAATCACGGGCGTTCCCACTGAGAAAGTAAAAGAAATGGCCTTCAAGTATGCAGACGCGAAGAATGCGGTGATCATTTATTGTCTCGGAATAACCGAATTGACGACGGGTACTGACAATGTCCGGTCTCTGGGTAATCTATCGATGCTTTGTGGAAATATCGGGCGGCCTGGTGTCGGAGTGAATCCGCTCCGCGGCCAGAATAATGTCCAGGGGGCCTGTGACATGGGTGCGTACCCGAACGTATATTCGGGATACCAGAAATGCGAACTTCCGGAAATGCGAAAGAAAATGGAGGATAAGTGGGGTGTGAAGGACCTTCCCGACTGGTACGGGGCAACTCTGACCGAGCAAATTAACCAATGCGGTGATCCAATCAAGGCGATGTATATTCTCGGCCTGAACCCGGTCGTTACCTACCCCGACTCAAATCATGTGAAAGCATCTCTTGAAAAGCTCGATTTCCTTGTCCTCCAGGATATATTCCTGACCGAAACAAGTCCGTATGCTGATGTAATCCTGCCAGGAGCCTGTTTTGCAGAGAAGGACGGAACATTCACAAGCGGCGAACGGAGGATCAACCGGGTCCGGAAGGCAGTGAATCCACCTGGTGAGGCAAAGGCCGACTGGGAGATCTTTACCCTGCTCGCAAATAAAATGGGTCTGAAAGGCTTCGATTTCAAATCTGCAAAGGATGTCTGGGACGATATGCGTGCGGTAACCCCTTCCATGTTCGGTGCCACATATGAGAAGATGGAGAAGCCGGAATCGGTTCACTGGCCTTGCCCGACCGAAGAGCATCCGGGAACCCCAATCCTCCATAAAGAGAAGTTTTCGGCGCCGGACGGACTTGGGACGTTTTTCGGAATCGAGTATCGCCCACCAGCCGAAGTAGCCGATAAGGATTACCCGTTCACGCTCATGACCGGTCGTTTGATCTTCCACTACCACTCCCGGACACAGACAGCAAGAGCCCCGGTCCTTAATTATGAGGTCCCTGAATCCTATATCCAGATCAACACCGGGGACGCAAAGTCGTTGAAAATCAATAATGGAGAAAAAATCAGGGTCCGCAGCCGTCGTGGCGAGACGGTGACCACGGCAAGGATCACCGACGAAGTAGGCCCGGGTGTGGTTATGATGACCATGCACTTCGATCAGGGAGTAAATAACCTTACCAATACCGCCCTCGATCCGATGTCGAAAATGCCTGAACTCAAGCATTGTGCCGTTGCTATTGAAAAAATCCAGGAGGTGGACTAGATGGTTAACAAGGGTGATATGGTCTATGCCTGGACGACGGATGCAGGACTTGCGAAGAAGGCGGAATGCGGCGGTGCGGTCTCAGGGCTCCTCAAGCACGCTCTTGAGAGTAAAATGGTCGATGCAGTCTTTGCCGTTAAAAAGGGTGTCGACCTGTACGATGCTGTACCCACGATAATTACCGATCCTGATGAGATCGATCAGACCGCCGGATCACTCCATTGCGGCACGCTCCTCATGGCGAAACTGGTAAAAAAATACCTTGACGGAGCCTGGGGAAAGAAAATCGGCATGGTCGTAAAGGGATGCGACGCGATGGGAATGTACGAGCTGGCAAAACGACAGCAGGTCAACCTCGACAACATCATCATGATCGGGGTAAATTGCGGTGGAACGGTCAGCCCGGTGCTCGCAAGGAAGATGATCGCCCAGAAATTTGAGGTCGATCCGGAAATTGTCCATAAAGAAGAGATCGACAAGGGCCAATTTATCATCGAATACGAAGGCGGGCACAAAGGGATCTCCATTGACGAGCTTGAAGAAGCAGGGTTTGGCAGGCGACCGAATTGTCGCCGCTGCAAGATGAAAGTCCCGAGACAGGCAGACCTTGCATGCGGAAACTGGGGAGTTATCGGTGATAAGGCAGGAAAAGCAACATTTGTGGAAGTCTGCAGCGAGAAGGGAGCAAATCTTCTGAACAGTGCCGTAAAAAAAGGTGGAATCGCCACAGAACCGGCAAACCCGAAGGGTATCGAGATCAGGGGGAAGGTCGAGGGAGCGATGTTCAAGCTCGGTGACAAGTGGCGGAAACACGACTTTGAAGCGCTCGGCCAGGGAAAGCAGCGGTTAACGACAATCGTCCGCGAAACATCACGGTGCATCAAGTGTTATGCCTGCATCGAGAACTGCCCAATCTGTTATTGCGTCGAATGCAGCACGAAAAAACCATATCTTGTACCTCCCGGGGTGCTGCCGGTCGACTTCATGTTCCACCTGATCAGGTTCGCTCATATTTCTGATTCCTGCGTGAATTGCGGGCAATGCGAGGAGAACTGTCCGATGGAGATCCGTAACTCCCTGTTCATGCACGCCCAGCAGACAGAGCTTGAAAAGATGTTCGGTCATGCCCCGGGTGTGGACATGTCCCTGCCGGTTCTCGGGCTGGCTGAAGAAGCAGAAGAACGCCAGAGGCTTGCAAACACAGGATCTGACATGATCTTCGATAATGTGTTCAAGCCCATCAAATAATTTTTTCGGGTTTTCGTTTTTTTCCGGATTCAAACCTGTCGACTATTTTGAATCAAAAAATTTCCGGCAACCGGCAACATTTCATGTATCGTGCATCACGGGATCAGGGGAAGCTATAATTGCATTTCGACCGGTTACCCCCCTGTTATCTCTTATTTTCGTGGAAAAATTTCGTCGGGATAAAAACTGCAGAATACGGATCTTTTCTTACTCCTGGCAGGGCATACGGGAAATTTCAGTCACCGCAAGGTTGTTATTAATGGCATTGATCGTGCCGGTACGGGAAATGTCATACCCCCCGGTACTTTCCAGGAACCTCCGGAACGATGTGCTTTGTATTGCCATAACCAATGACCGGACCATCGGATCATTAAAGGATTCTGTTCTGACGGCGAGTTCATATTGCTCATTTATCACCGGTACAAAACATAATCCCGCTGCCTTTGCGACCCCGGATGTACAAATCCCGGCATCAGCAAACTCATCGCGTATTGCTTCCGCAACAGCTTCCTGGCTTGTAACTTCATGGAAATATCCATCGATTGTTTCAGCGTCCACACCTTTCACATCAAGAAGCGCATCAAAGATCATCCTTGTTGAAGATCCTTTCTGTCTGTTGATGAACCGGATCCGGGTAAGGTCATCGAACGATATACCATCTCTGGAGACAATTCCCTGGGATAGCGATGCAATATGTATAAAAATTAGTCCTGTCGCTGGTATAAGGTCTGATATTCCCTGGCAATTAGGAATGAAGCAGTAATCAGGCAGGCTCACTGGTGCTCCATGGCATGCATGGCGGTTGAGCGCTATCATTCCGCCTGTGTTACCGGCTTTTACGGCATGGAGGACCTGTCCTTTTTCCCGGATAATTTCAGCAAGTTTTCCGATAGCCGGGTCGTATCTTCCCGAAATTAGAATGGTTCTGTCGATACTGCCCGGATCGGTTGTCAAAGTGGCATCAATGACGTGACCTCTGTCCAGTCCTTCAACTGGGGAGGAGATGTGGACAAACCCATTGGCACGCACCGGGGCCATCTGGACTCCGGATCCCCGGGAATGAGGGAAGCCCCAATAACGACCGTCGACCCGCCCTATCGAAACAGGGATGAACTCATCGAATCCGATATCTGATACCAGTGAATGAGCAAGCCTGGCCGGGACAGAATACCGGGGCGGTAATGCAAGTCCCCATGTATCGAGAAGCCGACCGGCCATCTCCCTGATCACCGTCTGCGCCGCAAGCGGATAACCCGGTAGTCCAAGAACTGGCTTTCCGGATATATTGCCGAGCATTACCGATTTTCCCGGTTTTACTGCCACCCCATGAAACAGTAAATCTCCCATCGAAGAAATGACGTCGGCGGTATAATCATACATCCCTGCTGATGACCCGGCTGATATAAGTACAAGATCGTTTTCTTTGAGCGCATTTTCAAGAGATTCTCTAATCAGGTCGGGGGCATCCGGAACGATTGAATAACGAATACATTGTGCTCCGGCAGATCGCAGGTAAACCTGGGCCATAACGGTATTGCTTTCAACTACCTGTCCCGGGCCTGGACGGGACCCCATCGGTACTATCTCACTACCCGTCGGGACAAGGCCTATGTTCACGGTCCTTACATCGAGCTTGGTGATCCCATACGTAACGAGTGCGCCGATATCAAATGCCCGGACGACGTGACCCGCAGGGAGAATAAGGTGGTTTTTTCTGATATCCTCACCTGCCGATCTGATGTGTTGCCACGGCCTCGCAGGTTTCCGGATCATGATACCCTCCCTTGTTTCCCAGGTATCTTCTACCATGACAACGGCGTCGTACCCGGGAGGTACGATATTTCCGGTATTTACCTGGACAAAATCTTCGATCAGCATGGGATTCTGATCGTGCGCATTAACAGTATCCCTGCTTTTGACTGCATATCCGTCCATTGCAGAAAGGTTTTCTTCGGGAACTGAATAACCGGCAAAAATGGGATTTGCTATGACCCGGCCTGTAGATTCGGCAACGGGAATGGTCTCGGTTCTTTCCGGATTATGAAAAGAGCTGACGAGTATGTCAATCGCACGGTCAAATGATATGAGCGACAAGTACCGTTTCATCTCAAGTCATCCTGATTTGGGAATTATTGTTGCGTTTAAATATCGTCCGAAACATTATCTGATACCCACCTTCATCAGGAAGGGATCTATGCAGTACATTTGTTAAACAATCTTAAAAAATTTGTTAATTAATAAATGTTAAAAAAATGCGTAATCTGATATATAATACTTTACGAACGGTAATCCAACCTGGATGAACCGGTTATCAAGGTAAGTAAAAGAATGTTTGTGTAAAAGGACGTAACCTATCCTCTTCAGAGTAAGAATGTTGAAATCCTTCCTTCGAAGTATTCCCGCTTCATGCTAGGGCTAATTTAAACCCTTATGACTTCAGATCGGTTCGAATCATCTGACGCTCCTGGGGCTTCGCCCCGCCGCTGAGACGCCCGGTTGCGATAAGGACTGGACTGGGAGTGATTTATTCTTAATTCCCAGTTAACCCTGTCCAATGGCTATCCTGATTGGGGTGGGACCGGAAGAGGGTGAAAATTCCCTCCTTTCGACATTTCAGAACTAGAATTTATCATATGAGGAGTTCAACAGAGCGCGCTATGAGCCCTTTTGCTCATAGATGAGGATGAAAAAGAAAGGGTTCTGGCCTCCCGGTCTGACTTTTTCACACCAGCGAGAAATGAAAATCTTTCCTAATTGCCATTCATTAATCATGGTAAGTTAATTCAAATTAATTATTATCACGGGTTTATAAAAGAATTACCTTTATCTCTTTTTTCCGCTTAGTTTAATGAAAAATAGGTGACCAACACGACATTGAATAACATCGATACAAAGCAGGTCGAGGAGTTCAGGGACCTGATTAAAAAAAATCCGAAAGAAGCAAGAGTGACGGCAAAAATTGAAGGTGAATGGTTATTTCAGGAAGGGGGTCCACAATTCCGTTCCTATGTGAAGGTCAGGGATGGTATAGCAATGCTTGAGATGAGCCATCCGAACTTCGCAGGTCCCGGTAACTATCCAAGCCCCATGGCATTTGGTCTTTTCTGGTTTGCTGCGTGTTTTACGAGCACGTTCGTCACCGATGCGTCGATGCAGGGGGTCGTCCTCGATACGGTAAAAACCCGGGTTGAGGCAGACCTCAATTACCTCCAGCAGTTTGATATCAGTGAAGACCCGCTGGTTAATGAATTCCGGCTCATTATGGAAGTAAGAAGCAGCAGTCCCGAAAAGACAATCGAGGCCCTGAAAGATCACGCCCTCAAAGTGTGTATGGGAATGTATACGATCACCCATGCGATCCGCCTTAAGGCCGAACTTAAGATACTGCGATGATAATCCCTCCGCCTTGTAACAAAGACGGGTGATAAACCGATTTGAATGGAAGGTTCAGATTCCATCAATTTTTTAAACAACGCCCGGGACCGGTGTCACCTGTCAATATAACTTCACGATTTCCACGTGAATTTTTCCATCGCAGGTCTCTTCAAATTCTGCCCGGTATTCCTGTCCTGAAAACAGATCCATGGCAGTGCGGAGCTGTTCCGGAAAAATTTTGAATTCATAGGCACCGCCTTTGCCAGTTTTTTTAAGACGAAGTTTCAGGCGAATCATAAGGCTTGTGCAATCGTAGGCGGTGAGATCCTCGGCCACGTTTTCATGGTGAATCATAGAGTTCGTTCCCGTTCCTGTATATCAGAAGAAAATCACCCGCTGGAACCTTGACTCTACGGTAGCTGGGGAATGGAACAGCACAAGGGCAAGTTCCTGGGCATCAAGAGGCTGGACATGTTTCATCGCGTATGTACTTACCAGTCCTCTCTGCTGGAATGACGGGATATAGGAGTAATATTCCAGGTTATTCATATCGGCGGTTGCTTCTACAATTTCCTGCATATTGAAACCTTTTTCCCGGTCTCCCCAGACATGGTTTCCGGCAACGGTGTAAATGCCGTCCTCGATAAAGATGACCGAAGTGGGGATACCGTGATGAGCGCAGGCAATGGCAAATGAAATCGCCCCGAATGTTGTTTCAGTACCGTACGGACTTTGCGTGACGAGCACGACGAGAGGCGGGGGATCGACCGGTTTCTGCGGTTTAATCCTGGGATAACGTCGTTCTTTTGTGATTTGAACCGCGAACGAGGAGCTCGATACTATCGGGTGTTCCTTCCTGAAGCGGCTTATAAACTGGTCAAGATTGCGGATTTTTACCGGGGCAATCGTGCATGCAGAGATAATCTTCCCTTTGGGATTTCTGAATGTGCTATACCCCCTTGAGGTGGCACACCGGGAACAGGCAAACATCAAAGGTTCCAGTCCGATATTCCGGGCCTTTGCGAAGAGCATTTCCAATGAATTGCTGACGCTTTCGAAATCGGTCGGCCGCTGATCACGGTGGGTTACGTGTATCCCGTCCAGGTAAGCATAGAGTTCGGGAGAGACTTCACGGCTTACAGCAGTATTAAGAAGATCTATCGTGTATTGGGAATTCCGGTACATATACGGAGAATCAATGTGAAGGACACCGATTGCATCCGAATCCTTTGCGGTGATCTCCAGGAATTTATCCCAATACGGGTCCGGGGAGCTTTCAGACCTGACTGGCACGGTAATAATCTGATCGGGATACTTCATCCGTAATGGTTCAATCGATAGTCCGCGTAATCTTAGTTCTTTCTGACTGCAGATGCAGAGTACCGGAGGCAAAGAGAGAAGGATTTCCCACTGGTGGAAACAACGCCGGTCCAAGAGACTGTAGAGAGCATCTCCTGTGATAAACAAGTAAAAAAGCGGCGTTGGGATCTTGGGAACATGGTGGAGACTTTCCGGATACAGCTTTGTACAGTAGTACTTGAGAATGTTGGAAATCCAGTTCAGTCGCTCGGGACTGATGGTATCTGTCGTCTGGAATACATTCCCCGTCATCCGGTCCGCCTTCAGATAAAAAAAATTATTTGCAACAGGTAGCTGGAAGAAATTATCGCTTTGTTAGTCTAAGTTCCCATATACCCGAACCTGTTTTTCTTGATTCAATCTCGATTCCTGAAGATTTCGCTATTTCGGGAATTGTTTCCGTCGATGCAGGCGGACAGTCGGTCATGATGACGATCGATTCCCCGGCTTTCATCCTGTCCATCTCCTTTTTAGCAGATAGTGCCGCGAACGGGCACACCTGCCCCGTGATATCAATAATCCTTTCAATCATTGTATCTCCTCATTTACAAACCCACTGCTTTTACCAGCATAACACCCCATGCTGAGATGAAGGCCGCAAAAAGAACCGCTCCGATGCACATTCCGATTACGAAGCATAGTGCTTTTGTATTGCCTTCCGATGTCATGATTACCTGGCGCAGCGGGCATCCCCCGAGAAACACCCCGACAAAACCGACAATCAGTCCGCTTACGATTGCTATTACTACGTAACCAGCTGCAGTAAGCCCGGCCGGAGAACCCGGAATCGGTGACAGGAGCCCGCTTGTCAATCCCCATGGAAAGTGTTCGAATGCAGAAGGGGTAATAAGCCAGAATACAAGGTATCCAATAAAAGCCCCGATAATAAGAGCAATATAGCCTTTCAACAGGCGCGTATGTTTAAAGAGAAAGAAATCCCTGAACCCTCCGACTGAACAGAACCTCGATCTCTGGGCCAGGTACCCGATTAATACCCCAAACAAAATTGTAACCAATGGGACCGCTATAATAGCTACCTGCTTTGAAAGCCAACCTGCGAGTACCATAATTAACCCTCCTTTTGGGTGATATGCATAGCGATCATGGTGCCGGCAAAGACCCCTACAACGATGGCGATAACTCCTATAAAAGCGATGAAGTTTCCATATCCGATGTTCAGGGCAATCCTGTAAGGGCAGCCAGCCATGAACAGGGCGAATACCATGAAAATAAATCCGCCGGCACAGAATTTTACGATATCCAAAGGATTCGCTGATTTTAGTCGGAATTCACGATAATACCGTGCCGAAATAAATGCACCGATAAGGACCCCGATGATCGTAAGCACAGGGAGCACCGAATTTGCCGATATTGGCGCGATTGCGAGTTTAGTCCCTGCTATACCGTTTACACCCCAGTCCACCAGATCCCTGGTGTGGCATGCGACACAAAATCCGTACGCTTCAGGACCACCGGCACTGATAAGCAGCCCCTGTACAAAAGCTGCCAGCACACCAATCAGAAATCCTACAAAAAGGGGCGTTTTCGCATATTTATCGATACCAGTGGGCATTCCTTTGTCGGATCCTGTCATGTCGGACATCGATCAGACCCTCCTCGGAATAGTCATACCCAATAATTCAATTCCTGATATTAAAAAAGTTAGCAGTTTAAATAACCAAAACTAATTTATTAGATAAGTTAAATTAACTGCTTTAATAATCTATAAACTCTTGCCAACAAAATCTCAGATTTAGTGAGCCTGATTAGGATGCTAACCTGTGAAATATCAAAAAAATTAATTTATGCTTGAATTATCACTTTCAAGGCACGGAAAAAAGGAATTAAATAGTTAAATTATTATATTTTACGGCTGGTATGAAAAAGTCAGACCGGAAGCCAATAAGAGGATTTTTCTTGTTGAGTAGGGTTTCAACAAAGCCCATTTTACTTTATTCCGGGAATAATTTGACATTTCAGTTAATGAAAATCTCCATACGTCAGAAGGGAAAACCCAGGAGTTGGTCGTCCCGGGCCTGGTAATTTCAATTGGTATCTTCACCCATCGCTTCCCGGATTTCCTCGACATGCATGACTACATCGAAACCCGGCCCGGTCAGGCAATATCCCTGCCTGTCAAGTGCATATACCGGGAATTTGGCAATGTCCTCCGGAACCGGTTGCGCGGTAAGCTTCTTGAAATTGAGAAGATCACGAGCATTCAGCCCCACTTTCTCGCATATCTCCTTTAGGTCCTGTATCCAGGACTTCAGATCGCGAACATCTGCACCATCCCACTTGTATATCTGGTAGATCTTCATGTAGGCGTCGCGTTCGAGGATGATATGAGTGGTATTCTGATCAGACTTCAGGTAAAACTCAAGGAACTGACGGGTATCCCTGACCTGCTGTGCATATTCAAACGAGAGGGCACGTGCCTCCTTCACCATTTCCTTAAATTCTGCGGGGGTTGCTTCCTGTTTCAGGTTCACCATCTCGGCAGAAAGATGTTTCAAACCGTCTTCGATGTTGGAAAGATCGTTAATTGCATCCCCGAATTTTTGGTTGAGTTCGACTCCGAAAAAAGCCTCCATGTACTCGGATGGTTTTGTCATGTGGTACTATTATTTACTATTTTGTTTTAATAATTGGGCAACCAGTAATATCTATTAGTTGACCTCACTAAGTCATACCTGACATGGCGTCACATCGAACACCGATAAACCAGGGACTTTTTACTAAAGGAGGCATTATTACCGAGCGCGATCCCGATTTCTGCATCGTGCGGCTCAGAATGCCGGCCGGAATGATTTCGCCTGACCAGATGAAACAGCTGGGGGAGATCGCAAAAAGGTATAGTATCAATGATATTCACCTCACAACCCGCCAGACAATGGAATTCCCCCACGTAGACCCCACCCGGCTTGAAGGACTCCTTGAAGAACTGGAAGCAAACGGGACCCCGATTGGGGCTGAACGCGAAGAGGTGGTTAACATTACGTCCTGCCTCGGTACCCGGCATTGCAAATTTGCAACCATTGATTCCGTTTCCCTGGCGAACGAGATCGATCGCCGGTTCTTTGCAAAAGAACTTCCGGTTAAGGTCCGTATTGCAATATCAGCATGTCCCAACGGGTGTGAGAGTGAACGACTGAATGAGATAGGAATAACCGGCATCCAAAGACCGGTTAGGGATCCGGGTCTCTGCACCGGCTGTGGAACATGTACCCATTACTGCCGGGAGAAGGCAATCATTGTCGAAAACGGGGTAATCGTCCTTGATAAGGATAAATGCATGGAATGCGGATTCTGTATCATGCCGTGCCCGTTCCATATTATCAAGGGCGAGAAACCACAGTACCGGATTACCGTCGGCGGACATCGTGGGCGCCATCCGAAGATTGGCCGTTACCTGGTCACCGTCGACACTTCGGAGGATGTAATAAGGGTTGTCGACCGGATTATCTACTGGATCCACCGGCAGGCATCGTCGGGCAGCCTCCTGCCCGAGCAGCTCGATGAGCTGGAGTTCAATGAGTTCAGGAAGACGATTGTCGAGATGGTAAAGGGATAGGTAGACCTATTTTTTTAAAATAAAACTGGTTTCGGCGGGATAAAGTCTGCTATCAGTCAGGAATAAATATACGAGGCGCCTAAAATAGGATACTACGTACCAGTTCCAAAATTCCCTTATTTGAGCAACTGAACTGGAATCACTGACCCTTCCGGAAGACAATCCTGTCCTTCAGGTATGGAGGCTATTGCTTCGGCCTCAGCTATGACTCGTAAACGGCTGCTGCCTTTCAACGGACGAAAAACCGGAAATCCCCCTTCTTCTTCAAGTCTGCCGAAGAAAAAATCGGTCCAGTCGTGGTTCCGGCCCTTCATATCGGCATCAAGCCGGGCATTAATCTTCGGGAGAGCGGGATTTGCATGACCAGCCAGGGCCAGCAGGCCGGGCAGGGCGATCTGCAGGAACCCCATCAGGTTGGAAGACGGTCCACCAGGCAGAATGAATACAGGTTTCCCATCCAGCATACCAAATCCAACTGCCTTGCCCGGACCTATGCGAATCCGGTGAAAGTATTGCTGCCATCCCAGACCTTCGAGAGTCTGCGCTACCAGGTCACGGTCACCTGTCCACGCTCCCCCACTTGTTATTACGGCATCTGCATCTCCAGATATTGTTTTCAATGTGTCGGTAAGGGTATCAAAGTCATCGTGTGCAACCGTCATGAGGGTCTTCATCTTATACCTGTTACACCATGCATTGATTGTCATGATATTGCTGGCGTAGAGCTTACCTTCTGGAAGAGGTTCACCAGGGGCGACAATCTCATCCCCGGTGGCTATGATAGCTACCGTCGGGGTTTTGAAGACAGGGACCGTGCTGTATCCGGCAGCAGCGATAAGACCGATAATTCCCGGAGATATATGTCGGCCGCACTTTATGATACATTTACGGGATTCCACATCACTCCCACGACGCAAAATATTCCGTCCCGGTTCTGCAAAATTCATGACCAGTGCTTCATTACCAACCAGTGTCACGAATTCTTCGGACACAACGGCATCAGCGCCGGCAGGGATGCGGGCACCGGTCAATACCTGGACTGTTGTTCCCACCTTCAGTTCAATGTCCTCTTTCTCACCTGCTGCCAGATGACCGGCCACCTTCAGGTGTACAGGCATTTCCGGTGTTGCCTCGGCTACTTCATGAGAGAATACCGCATATCCATCTTTTAATGAGGAATCCATTGACGGCGAGTCTACAAGTGCATAGAGATCCGAGGCAGCAACATGGTCAGTACTTTCGGCCAGTCTAATATTTTCAACTGCAAGAGGCTTAATGTGTTGAAGGGTTATACAGAGCGCTTTTCCCAGACCAAGAGACAAACTATTCATTACTGGCTCTTTATGCAATCGGCTAAGTAACATTAAACCTTTTCCATCTGCATAGAGGAGATTTCCGGCAATTTTTAAATCGGTCGTTTACGAATGGATAAGACTATCCGGATGTTGCCTAAGGTATCGAATGATCAATCAGGTTGCCCATGATCTGAAAAATCAACTCTTTTCCTGTTTTCAGGTATTGTAACCATAAATTATCCGGTGATATCCGGATTTGTTGTATTCTGCATTCTTCCAGGGCTGGAAGATTTTTTAAAAATCCAGGTAATAGTAAAAAAATATTAAACGATCTGTTTCAATAGCTGATTGTCCTCATCGAGTTCAGGGTATCCGGCTCAACCTTCCGGTAATACGACTTCGGATACCCGCAGGTCGGGCATCTCCAGTTGTCCGGCAGGGTAGTGAAATCAGTTCCGGCTGTGACATACGGTTTTGAATCTCCCCCGGGCTTACATTCATAAAGTTCCATCGTTTCCGAGTTGCAGAGGATCGTATTGAAACCCCTGGGTTCTCCTTTTGCCGGATCATAAACATGCCCGCACATCATGCACCTGTATTTGTCCATTCCGATCGCCTCCTCATTTCTCCTATTTCTTCACATACAGCTTTCCGTAGACCGGTTCGCCCTTCTTTTTCGGGTGACGTTCTCCGAGATCGCCGATGTACTCGATAAATGTCGCTTTTGTCCCATCGACATCGAGATCTACCTCTCCGACCGGTTTGTACCCGGGCATCATTACGTTGATATTGCCAAAGATGTAAATTTCGCCCTTGACCATCTGGCCTCCGACACGGCGGTTCGCATTGCCTTTGACAATGATTTTACCCCCCTCCATGTGAGTGCCGATATGGATGTCTACGTCGCCGTCGATGATCATCTCGCCTCCGATCATGAAACTTGCGACATCGGAACCTGCATTGCCCCTGACACGGAGCAGGCCGCCCGACATACCACGCCAGTCACCACGGTACGCAGCACCAAGGTAGTTACCGGCGTTCCCTTCGACGGTAAATTCACCGCCTTTCATGGCGAGACCGCAGAACGAGTGGACATCTCCCTTTACGAGAAGTTTTCCTCCCGTCATCCAGCTGCCAGTGTACATATCGGTGGCTGAATTGACAACAACCTCCCCTGCAGTCATCTTCGCACCGATGTACTTCATCTTTGAACAGTCCCCGTTGATAACGATCTTCGTTTCAGCGGCGGTTGGCCCGGCATTTCCGGTGATGTCAAAATATTCACCGAGTGTCGATGTCATCTTTCCCTGATAGCCCTTTAGTGCAGCAATCTCTGCCGCTGTCTTCCCTGCGAATGCATCGGGATTGACATGTTCACATTCCAGGTAGAGTTCGGGGACATTTTTAACAGTCATTGTGACAGTGTTCATCTGCTTTCACCTCACGCCTGTGTCGCATCCACTGCGATGATATGCTGGTGCGGTGCATAACTCTCGGGGACAGGGTAATTATTTTCATTTACGCTATAATAGCGAAGGAATTTCTCCCTGACGTCATGCATGACCTGTTTGTTCTCCTTCACTTTCGCATCCACCCAGAACGTCTGTTTGTTACCCATATCGACGATCTTTCCATCCTGGACGCAGATTTTTCCGTCCTTGAAAAGATATGCGACATTGGCAAATGCCTTTTCGATATCCATGCCGTTTGACGGGAACTTGTCGGGATTGATATCATAGATAGCGATATCGGCATTCATTCCGGGTTTCAGGCCACCATAGTCCTTTGAAAGCCCAAGTGCCTTCGCAGGCCCTGCACGGGTCATTGCCGAAAGTTCATAAAGCGTGATCTCACGGTCGAGCCCGGCAAGGTTCGTAGCATTAATTACCTTGTCGGCATTTTTGAACGTATTAAGGCGTTCGTCACGGGTTTTTTTGCTCATCAGCCACGAGTAGACGCGGGGGTAACGGGTGAAAGGCCCTGCATTGGGGTGGTCGGTTGTAATAAAGCACCTCATTGGGTCTTTTGCATAGAGGGCAATTTCAAGGCCGATGCACCATTGGATGGCACAGACTTTGATGTCCGGGTCATAGATATAGGGCACGACACCTGCGGCAGTCTCCAGTTCAACGTCTACATTCACCCATTTCAGGTGATTGAGTCCATGCAGATGGTGTTCGAACGGCCCGTCTGCAGTCATCGTCGTGGTTTCATCGAGTGTAACGTTGCCGGTATCGACCGTGAGGTTCTTTTGCTTGTTGACATAATCCATTACTTCCTTTGCCTTCGACTCAAAATTGCCCCAGTTTTCTCCGCCGTAGGAATGGAACTGAAGGTGAGTCGAGTGCATTACCTGTTCCCGACCGAAATTGTTCCTTGGCTTTACGCCCTCTGCAAGTTTGAGGGTATCGAGGGTTACCGTATAATTGCCGGGGTTCCCGAGACTGTTCTGGTGGACATGCATGGAATGCGGCAGCCCCAGGTATTCATTTGCCGCCATCAGCCCATTCATGATCTCAGCAGGTGTTATGTCGAAGTACGGGACCGGGTCATGGATAGTAAGGCAGTTCAGTCCCCAGGCCCATGCCTCTGTTCCTCCGGGGTTGACGACTTTGACTCCGTACCCTTTTGTCTGCCTCATCAGCCAGGAGATATATGCAGCGGTATTCTCGATCTCGTTATTTTTAAGATACTCCAGGATGAACCAATTGTTCCCGAGGACGGGTAATGCCGCCTCGTCAATGATCGGCGTGTCATGAATTTCTTCATGAACGTGGCGTGCATACAATGGGGGCATTGCTGCCTCCATCGCAAACGAAAAGCCCATCCGAGCATATTCGTACCCGGTCTTAAATACGGTTGGGATGGACTTGCCGCCCTCAATCCTTGTGATACCGGGCGTTTTATGGGAATCGAAATGCTTATCCTCAGGACGATACCAGCGGCCCGCGTTTACTTTGGGACCTGCGACATGAGCATGGATCTCGAGGGCCCCCGCCATCACGGTCTTTCCTTTTGCATCGATAACTTTTGCCGCCGATCCGGCCTTTTCTGATATCTTGCCGTCCTTAACTATTATATCGGTCATATCGCCTTTAATCCCTTGTACCGGGTCAAATACGTGACCGTTTTTAATGATATACTCTGACATTTTATGCACCTCCGGCGGCGAGGAGTTCGTCAACCCGTGTGTTAATCCGTGCCAGCACTTCCTCGTCGGTGAGCATACCTTCAGGGGGATCAACGACCTTTCTTGTCTCGATCGGGACATTATCCATGCGGTATGCACATCCCCCGGTTTCGACACCGACCATGGCGACCGGGATATGAATGTCCGAGATTTCAGTTGTGCAGTTGATATGCGGGTCAATAGTTACGGTGGGCTTCTTAGAACTGCTGACCATTGCATCAATCGGGAAATGTGCCCCGGGATCAGTAGCAATATAGAAACAAGCCTCAACCTCGTTCCTGTTAAGCAGGTCGACAGATGTGGTCTCCCCGGTCTGGTGACGTGCCTGATCCCGGCGGGAAAGGTCGACGGCGTAGGGAAACCCATACTGCCAGCCTAGTACCTGCCCTGAACCGGTGACGTTCCAGTGGCCACGCATGGCCATGATGCTGAATTTTGTGTATTCGTTCATGTCCCGCGTGAGGTTGATCGCGATATCGATATTGTGGTTCCTCCCCATAGTGTGGGTCAGGCCCATGCCGAAGAATATAATGCCGAAGCGACCCTGCTTCATTTCTTCGACAACCTCGATAATTCTCTCTTTCGGCACTCCTCCGACTTCATCCGGGAGTAGCTCGCCCCGTGCCGCGGTGCGGAACGCGTTTAAAAGTTCGTAATCATAACCCTGCTTGATCTGGATGAACCTGTCCGCACACTTCGCGGTATCAGTATACCTGCAGTCAACAACATAGATCTTACGACCTTTATGTCCTTTGACGGTAAAAAATCCTCTTGGGAAAATGGAATACCGGGACATGTGCCGTGGATGTGCATGGGCGGGGTTGCAACCCCAGAAAAGTACTCTGTCGGCACGGTTCTTTACTTCGCCAAGGGTACAGCTCGGGACACCAACGTCCTCTATTGCAATCAGGGACGAACCGTGGCAGACGGTTGCACAGTTATCAACAATACCGCCAACCTTCTCTGCGATCTCGTGTCCGATGCTCATCGCCTGGCAGCTTGTGGACGCCCACCCATACATCAGGGTCTTTCTTGATTTTACAAGCATTTTCGCGGTCCAGTCGATTGCATCATCGTATGAGATTTCCTTGAAACTCCCGTCAGCCTGCCGCATCCTTGGGCGGGTAACTCTACCCGGCAATTTCTGGTGATTGAATTTCTCTGCACCGATTGCACAGGCGTTCCTCACCTGAAGGATTGTCTTGTTATCGTCAGAGACTGTGCACTCGATATCATCACACAGTGTGCCGCAGAACGGGCAGATTATATCGGTTACTACTTTTGGCATACCACCGTCACTTCCTCAAAAGCCCGCAGGCATCTTTTACCACATCGATCGAACTCATAATCGGTTCGCCGGCCGCTATTTCCACGTCGACAGGGAATCCTTTGAAACAGGGTTCGCCGGTTGAATACGTGTATGCTGGGACAATCCTGTTTGCCCATGGACCCATCGGGATGTGGCCGAGGCCCGGGACGAGATCTTCTCTTGTTTCGACAGCCTTTACTATGACACTCCCTACAGAACTGGTGACACGTACATTGGTGTTTTTCCAGACTCCAAGTTTCTTCATGTCCTCGGGATGCATCTGGATGATTGTACAGGCATCGAAGTACTTCTGGGATGTTTTACCTGCCTCCATGCCGACACCCTGCTGGATAGTCCGGCATGTGATCAGGTTGAGTGTAATCTTCTTTTCCATGGTATCTCCTCAATTATTGCTTTAATGACAGCAAACAACGAATAGTTTCGTCCAATTATCAGGTCTGCGATGTCAGTCCCGATACTCCACCGCAAAGGGTGATCACGTCATAGGGGCATGCTTCGACGCATACACCACAACCGGCGCACAGCTCTGCCTTGAAATCAAGGCTGACTGCCACACCATTCTGGACCTGATAGATCTTCTCATTCGTCACAGGGTCGAGCGTAAAGAGCTCGAGGGCGTTGACCGGGCAGGCAACTACGCAATTGTTACAGCCGGTACACCGTTCTGGATTAACGTGCACTGCAAAAGCCATGATATCACATAGAATTCATGTAACGAAAGGTTAACCCAAAGGCTTTATTAAACCGTAGTATTTTATCAGAAGTGATTAATATATTCTAGTTGACGAAATTCTTATTTGTTTCATGAGTGGTTAACAAATCTGTTTTCGAATCCTGGCAATTCGTATTGGATTCAAATGAATCTGGAATGATTATTCTGATTTCTGCATGGTACAGCATGAGCGTTATGAACAATATCAATGCGGAAATGCTCAATGCCCACTTGAGATATTCGGGGCAGAACCCGGTATAATTAACAAGTGTTACGGCAATGATGATGAGCCCAGCCTGGATGTGAAAAAGGCAGATTCTCGTGTCATCGGTGTTGCACGGCCGGATACTTCCTGAGATCCGCCAGGTTTCACTGAAGGGGAAGAAGAGGCAAAGTCCTTTTTTTGTGCAGCTGTCTTCCAGGATATGCAGGATTAAACCTATGATGATTCCAGCGAGGAAGACCCTCAGGAAATGAACCGGATAACCGAAGGGGAATACCCAGGTGATGCATAAAATGGAAATGCCAATCACCCCTACAAGGAAAAACAGTCCCGGGAGTGAATGGGTGAGCCGTTTGTCATCTGCTTCCGCACGGATGCCTGTAACATTCCGGTGCAGGGATACATAGAGACGAAGTATAGATCGCTTGAATACCTGGACGAGGCACCAGGCAAGAGAGAGTGCATTGAACCGTCGTGGTTTTTTCATTTGGATATCAGGAATCACCACGCCTGCGCAGACTCCCGCTCCGATGGAGGCAAGAATTACCGGATTGGTCGAAATCAGGGGGAAATACAGGATAATGATGCTCCCGATTGCAAGGCTTATATGGTGACGGGTAATCATTTCCTGTTCTCCTGAACTTAAATTATGATACAATGATGTAACTTGCAAAGAATCCGGCGGCAATGAGTGATGTAAAAAGAAAAATACCGATGACAACTGCTACATGCTCATTGCAGTGTTCCCTTTTTGCTGTATAGTTCATGCCTCTGCTGTCTCCCTGAAATGGAATTTCATGGCATTCTTCTTTTTCGTGAGCCAGACAAGTTCTCCATCGACAAATCCGAATGAACTCATTTGGATCACACCGATATGGCTCGGGATGCCGGGGATATCCGCACCTTGCGGGATAAGAAGGAACCGGCCGACCAAAACATGACGATTTAATGGATCGGCTTTTATTTTTGGGATGTCTTGGGAAGTGGGCTTTTGCTTAAGGGAAGCGGAAACCAATGCGTACTGGTTTGTCCCGCGATGATATCGTGAGACCTGGAATAAAAATCCCTGATTGTCCGACGGTGTGACAAGCTGCATATCCCATCCCTCATAACGAGGAAATTTTAGCCGGATTTCTTTGCTCACAACCCCCCTCATGATGTCCTCTGCGAACCCCATAATCTATCAATATGTATACTGACCTGGGGCTATTTTAATGTTATCATATTTATTTTAATTTTTATTGAAATAAACATATTTAATTTAACATATGTCCGGATCGGGTGTGAATATGTTTCAAAGCTTCTTTTTCTATAAACCCGGTTTTATGGGAATCCAATTGAATAACCGGATAATTTTTTCGGGAATCAATTTCCCTGTCGATCCTATCGTGATAAGTGCGGAATTAATCCCGGGTCATCACATGGGTATGTTCCATGAATCCGTTCTGTGATCTGTTGATGGATCCTGGATTGAATCCAGAAGCGCTTGCTATGATTAATTACCTGACAATCCGATACATTTGAATAATTATGACTGAACACGAAGGTCCTTATTCGGTAAGCCTCGATAAGAAAATGAAAGCCGCAGGGGTGAACAGCCGGATGCAAGAATACATCCTGCAATGTGTGGCCTTCCATACGTTTCCCGCCCCAGGCGTGCTGATTGCGGCATTTATGGTTGATTATGCATTGGAATTCCTCGGGGCGGTACCCGGGCAGCGCCTCTATGCAGTATGTGAAACCCCAAAATGCGCTCCTGATGCCCTGCAGGTAATCGCGCATACTACAACCGGTAACAAGAGACTCCATGTTCTGCCGATCGGTAAATTTGCATTGACTGTTAATGTAAGTTCCAAAGAACCAAAAACCGAAGGTATCAGGGTATATGTCGATCCGGCCAAGCTAAAACGTTACCCGATGATAGAATCATGGTATAGCAACAGTCCCTCCTATAACAGACGTTCAATGGAACTGACACTTCAGGATGAGATATTCAGGGCCGGAAGGGACATTCTTTCATATGAACGGGTCATCGTGAAAACATCCCCAAAACCGAAATGGAAGTCGGTAACATGTCCGGAATGTGGTGAACAGGTACCTGATTATCTTCTTGAGAACGGCAGGTGTGCAGCCTGCGGATCCCAGGGATACTATGAAGAGGTATTATAACAATTCATATTTTTAGTATCTCAAAGAGAGTCAATTGAAGGAATTTAACTTTTTTCATTCAAAAGAATATCTTAAA
This sequence comes from Methanoregulaceae archaeon, assembly GCA_035543455.1. Lineage (GTDB taxonomy): Archaea > Halobacteriota > Methanomicrobia > Methanomicrobiales > Methanospirillaceae > CAIKOD01. Next base: position 71,339 of record DATKKE010000053.1, on the reverse strand, counting down.
ACTCTATCACGGTCAATAGGTTATTGATCGATATGGGATATTCTGAAGATGTTATGTTCGATATGGCCATGAAGGATGTCAGGGCTGTTTTTCCTGAATATGACGGATGGCAACGGCAGCAGTTCCCAACAGGAAAAAAAAATGAAAAAGTTTTCTCATTCTCACGACGTTTGCAGGGAAAGGTTGAGAAGGGAATTGCATTGGTTTCATTTTCACCTGATATAACTCCGGAAATTTTATCCGGATTTTCAGGTATCGATGAAAAAATCCCGAAATGTACCAAAAAAATTCTGCTCATTCCGCGTTCAACCCTGGTTCCTCTCCTGTCCCCGGAGATTGAGATTAAAGAGATGAAGGCTTTCGGGTATCAGGACGGCAGGCTCGTCTGGCTTACAAAGAAAAAGAATGCAATGAGTTATGAAGCCAGACCCGGGATTGAAGCATAATTTCTCATTCTCTTTACCCTGACAAGAAACGACTAGGGCAGGTATGTTAATCATTTATATTAACTTTTTTTAAAAGTAAAAAAAGAAATATTATAACAATGGTCGTTCTATTCACTATGCTGGTTGATTACAATGACTGTTGACAAAAAATCCGTTGTGATATCTGCTCTCCTTAGCATTATTCTTTGCATAGTACTCGTAACTACCGGATGTACAAATACCGCCACAACTCCAGGGGCAACTCCGGGAACGACAATTACGACGCAGAAAACTGCTCCGCCCACTCAGGCATCTGCAAAGACATTGATCGTTTTTACCGCTGCGTCCCTGAAGGGGGCATCCGATGTAATCGGGCCTGCTTATTCCAATGCCACTCCAGGGACAACGGTCAAATTCAATCTTGACGGCACCCAGGTGTTAAAGCAGCAGCTGGAGAATGGCGCCAAAGCCGATGTACTCATTTCCGCCAGTAATACCTACACAAATGCTCTTAAAAACGAGGGGTACCTGGTCAACGAAACGGTAAAGAATCTCACATCAAACTACATTATTGTCATCGTACCGGCTGGAAATCCCGGGCATATCAATTCCCTTGCTGACCTTGGGACTCCTGGTAAAAAGATTGCCATGGGCACTCCTGACGTGCCGGTTGGTGTGAATACCAGGCAGTCCATCGCGAAACTTACCAATAGTACGTTCAATACAACATGGAACACCACCCTGTTCAAGAACGTCGTATCCTACGAGACGCAGGAACCCGGTGTTGTCACCAAGGTGGTACTGGGCGAGGTTGATGCCGGGTTTGTCTACGAGTCTTCATACAAGGCAGCCCAGCCTGGAACACTGAATGCAATCGTCATTCCGGTGAAAGATAATTCACTCCAGACTTACACAATCGGAATCACCAACACAACGTCCGATAAGGACGCCGCATTTAAATTCGAGACATTCATGGTATCGCCGCAGGGCCAGCAGATCCTCTCGGACTTCGGGTTCAGGCCAATTGGCGGATAACAATAACCTTTTAATCTTTCTCATGGCACACCGACATAATCAGGATTAGTGGGGTCTCCCCTCGATGAACATTCAAACATCAAGAAAGATGGCCCTGGCCGTTGCAATTGTTTCAATCGGGCTGATGGTTTCGTATCTAGCATTGCCAATCATCGCGTTATTTTTCCATACAAGCCCATTGCTCTTTTTATCCTCTTTACAGGAACAACAGGTAATTGATGCGCTGTTGATAAGTTTCCTCACAGCGGGGATTGCATTGCTTGTGATAGTTCTTGTCGGCACACCGGCGGCTTATTTTCATTCAAGGCTCTATTATCCCGGGAAACGGTTTGTTGAAATTCTTATCGATCTGCCCCTTGTCCTGCCGCCAGCCGTGGCGGGACTAGCCCTCCTTCTTTTTTATGGACGCATGGGCCTGCTTGGCAGGTATTTGCATGTCGTCGGGATTGATATTGCTTTTACGACCATTGCCGTCGTTCTCGCACAGATCTTTGTTGCATCGCCCTTTTACATAAGAAATGCGAAAGAGCTTTTCGGTCAGTTGGATCCGGTGTACGAACAGACTGCACAAACACTCGGTGCATCGCCACTCAGGGTTTTTGCAACCATTGCACTTCCTCTCACAATAAATGGGCTTGTGTCCGGAATGGTTATGACATTTGCGAGGGCACTCGGGGAATTTGGGGCAACCATAATGGTTGCGGGGAATCTCCCCGGGATCACTCAAACTATGCCTCTTGCGATTTATGGCGCCATGCAAGGTGATTTCAACGTTGCCATCACGATTTCCATACTGCTCGTCCTGATCTCATTCGGTATTATGGCAATTATCAGTATCGTTACGAGGAAACGTGGTCTCCTTGCTTGAACTATCGATAACAAAGCAACTACGCGATTACCTTCTTTTTGTTGAGATGGAGGTAAAAGCCGGAGAAATCCTCGTCATGGCGGGAAAAAACGGTTCAGGGAAAACAACTACATTGAACCTCATTGCAGGATTGATGTCCCCAGCCGATGGACATATCCAGCTCTCGGGAACCGTCCTATTTGACAGGGAGCGGTCATTAGACCTTCCAGTAGAGGAACGACGAATTGGGTATATATTTCAGAATGCGGTGGTTTTTCCCTATTTATCGGTTTTCGACAATGTTGCATACGGGCTTCGCGCGAGAGGATTTGACCGGAATAAGACCAGGAAAAAAGTCGATACCCTCATGAATGCACTTCATATCGATCAATTAAAGGGGCTGAATGCAGGTCAGCTTTCAGGGGGTCAGAAGCAACTCGTCATTTTTGCACGTGCTCTTGCTATCGATCCAGCTCTTCTCCTTCTTGATGAACCGTTCAGGGCATTAGACCGGGATGCACAAGAATGGGTGAACAGTTCGATATATGAAGAGGTCCGGTCCAGGAAGATCCCTTGTATCATCGTAACTCACAATCGGGAAGAAGTACAGATGCCGGATGTCAGGCTATGCCTCATAGATCAGGGCAGAATCATCGAGGCTGAACATAGTTCACCAGGAACGCTGATAAAGGCCAATTGAACCAACAGGGTTCTTCTGATAGCAATCGGGATGAAATCCGGGTCCCAATCTGTTGTCCGTGATTTTTATGTTTTAAGACAAGGGAAATGTTTAAGAATCAGGTAATTTATCTTCATTGGACCGAAAATGAATCCTGAACCAGCTAAAGAATACGAATCTTCACTCAGGGAAAATCTCCCGGTGACCAGGGCACGATCGTTATTTTCCCGGCAGATGGGCATTCAACGGTTGACGACTCTCACGATACTGCTTCTAGCAGCAGCATCATTTTGTATCCCGGCACAGGCAGCCCAGGCGAAAGAGACATATCTCGGTGACATGGTAACACTCTCGGGATATTCATACGGGAGCGACACCGTTTACCTGTTTCTGACGGGACCGAATCTCCCGGTAAATGGGGTGGCACTGGATAATATCAACCGGCCAACAGAACAGGGTGGTTTTACGGCGGTGGATGTCAATTCAGACGGTTCCTGGAGTTACAAATGGTATACCGGCCAGACCGGAGGGAAACTCGATGCCGGAACTTATGCGGTGTGGGTCGTCGACAGACCGGTCGGGCGCTCGAACCTTGGAACAACCGATTACTCCACAATTGCGGTGAATTTACAGCAGCCCGGAATCTCGGTGGGAAGCCCGACGGTCCCGGGAGGTCTTACGGTGAATTCCACACCGGCGGGTGCGAACCTTTTCCTGAACGGTAAATATGAAGGTACAACCCCGGTTACCGTCCCTAACCTTGATCCCGGAACCTATGTTGCCACCCTTTCGAGATCCGGTTTTCTTAACCAGTCAAACCAGGTGGAGATACAGGCAGGAGCTCTGACCACCTTATCGGTCCCGCTTCTTTCCGCGAACGGGACCTTGTGGGTTACCACCGTTCCCATCGGTGGCTCCATTTCAATCGACGGAACAGATGCAGGTATCGCCCCTGTTTTGCTGACGAATCTTATTCCCGGGAACCATACCCTCATCGCATCCCTGCCGGGAGTATCCCCGGTTCAGGAGACCGTCAGGGTTATCGGCGGGGCGACAATTCCCGTATCAATCACGGTTACCAAAGAAAATCTGACCTTCGAACATCAGGCATCGCCGACGAACCCGGTTCTCTTTGCGGGAGTTTTACCTTCTGGGATCTTTGCCTGTGTTATTGTCGTATTCCTTCTGGGGTGCCGGAAATGGCAAACATAAGAATGGCGGATATATTTTTGGGACAAGACACAATTCCGAACTGATGTGATGAGAACGACAAATAATTATACCTGTTTGAATTTGTACCTCCCCTTCGGCACTTTAATTTCAAATCGCACTCCTTGGCCAGGGATACCGTTCTCACGAACCGTAACGTCGGGGATGGAGAAGATCTCCCTTATCAAAAAGAGTCCCATAGCGCCCGTCCTTCCGAAACCATGGTGAATGTTTTTTTTATTTGTCAGAATCCGGATACCCTCACCTTAATCAGCGCAAGATTCCGGGCCGGCACTCAAGGACAGATCGATGCAACGTATCCGATGTCTGATCGGGCCGTGGAAAAAGGACTAAATTATCCGGGTTAAAAGCAGGGCCGGTTAATTCTTTCCCCGGCAGGGTTTATTTCGGCGAGGTCGATAATAATACCACACATCCCGGTGACACGTCCTTCACATAAAACCGGAGATGAAAAAATCTGGACCGGAAACAGGATTCCATTCATGCTTTTTGCCTGGTAAACCCCGCTATGGGATGGAATGCCGTCGAGGATCATCTGAAAATTTTTGGCCATCCTGGGAAAGTCGGAAGGAGAAATTATCTGGTGAATGAATAATCCGTTATTGAGCTGATCGTTTGCGATTCCGAACATCTCAAATCCGCGTTTGTTTGCATACGTAATCCGCCCTTCGAGGTCCATCATAAAGACGGGTTGTGGCAACATCTCGGTCATTTGGCCGGCTTTGATTTCCGTGTGAAGATGTGGTGAACCGCTCTTGTCGAATGCAGTAATATCGCGAATGGTTTCAATAGCACCAATTATTGTATGTTCCTCATCGAAAAGGGGTGTAGCTTTTATCCAGAGTACTACCGGTCTCCCCCGAATGAAAGAGACATCAGTTTCGGCAATAATATCATGACCTTCGCGCCTGATTTTTTTGTACAAAAATCTCTGCAGATCATCCTCCTTTTCCAAAATAAGGTCAAGAAGCATTTTCTGTCGGGTCCCGTAAAACGGGATGGCATATTCAAATTGATCTTTCCCGAGCATCTCTGCCCGGGGAACTCCTGTCAGTTCTTCCATTGCATGATTCCATGCGATGACTTTCCCCTGGTAATCGATCGCAAATGTTGCATCGGGCAGGGAATTTATAATTTCATAAAATCTGCGCTCAGATTTGATAAAATCGGCTTGAATTCGCTGTTGTTCCACAGACTGCCTGATCATCTGGTTGAGCTGGGTAAAAATTACCTTCGGGTCTCCCGATTTCTGGAGGTAGAAATCTGCCCCGTTATTAATGGCCTCGATAACTACTTCCTCCCTTCCGCGCCCGGTAAAAATGATAAACGGCACTTTACAGCCTTTCGATCGAAGTTCTTTAAGAAAGTCGATACCATTCATCACTGGCATTTCATAATCGGAAATGATTACATTGAATTTATCTATTTTCTGGGTTCTCAATGCCTCGAATGCGGATGAACAAATTGTTACTGCAATTTCCGGTTCTCTCTCCAAAAAAATACGGGTGAGATCGAGCAATGCTGGTTCATCGTCGACTAAAAGTATCGAGATCATGAAGTAGACAGAGCCACCTTGTAATGGATGGTTTAACTTATAATTTCAAGCCCGTAATTAATCTTTGCCATCGATACGTCAGGGTTGCAGGTAAGAGATTATTACATGGGAACCTGAATTTCCACTGAGATATAGAAATTGCCAGGACCCGTCAGCCAGGGACTGCTTTTTAAAGCGTTTGCAGTGCGAATCCATGTTTTCGCATTGTCTATTTTGGTCAGGCATAATGGGGTGTGTCGGCAGCTTCACCTGATAATGGCACATACTTCCAAATTAAATGATTTTTTGACTCTGTTGACACCCTGAAATTAATAAATTCCAGTCCCTTCTCAATTCATATTCAATAGGTTTGTATTCAGACGCTCCAGGGGCTCTGCCCCGTCGCTTTAGCGTCCCGGTCAGGATCGTGAGAGATCTGAACAATTATCTTCCTGCTTCATTGCCCTGGTACCTTTTCCAATGGCTATCCTGATGGGGAAGGGCAGGGAATGGGTGAAATCCAGGGTGAACCCCCCCTGTCGAGATGAGGTATAAACAAAGTGAGGAATTCAACAGAGTCGTTTCTTTCATTCTTTATGTCAATCGCTTGGGGAGGAAGTCCATTTTTTTAGAAATATCCGCTATTCCATCCCGTAAACAGTGTTCTTTTCGGCGAAACCACCATCCGCTCCAATGCATACTTTAATCCGGTCTTATATCATTGATGTACACCGATGGAGTTGTCTATATTAAGAATAATACCGGAAAAACTAATGAAACGGAAGGAATTACCGAATTAAACCCAGATGGGACCCCTTTTGTCCGCGTAAGGCTTCCAAAGAAAAGAAACCGGGAACAGTTTGCCCGCGCCGACCTGATGATGGGAGCGAATCATATCCGTGTCCGATGCCATGACGGGGTCGAACGAATGGGCCGGATCAAAGGGAAAATAAAGAAACGCGCCTGGATCCGTGAAGGAGACATTGTTATCGTGGTCCCGTGGAGTTTCCAGGATTCGAAATGTGACATCCTCTACCGGTACCTGCCGCCACAGGCGGAATGGCTTCGGAAAAATCATTATCTCTGAAAATTCCCTGATTTTTCAACCCGGACAGGTATCATGTTTTTTTTAATTTTCAATTTGGGGATCTTATTGTTTGTGCCTGTTCTTTATATGTCGCCTGACAGGAGGCGTTTAACCCCTCTGCCTCCCCGCCGTGGAGATAGATGGTGGAAAAGATTGCCGGCAATGCGAAAGCGAAGGATTCTTTCTCGTCTCTCATTATCCTGACTGGGAACGCTGCTGCGGCGGCGCAGAGCTCGCCGGGGCCTCTGATCGTTAATAAAACACCCGGTGCTGATGACCGGGCAAATGTATTAATGGTTTTAATTAACCTACCAATGACCAGAAACGATCGATCATCCAACCCATCATGCCGGAAAGGACCTGCATTACGGAAACGATTACCCGGCCGATCTGGTCAAAGAGGATATACACGGCACCTGACTGGCTTTCCGGGTTCAGCGTTATCATCATCCACAACGCAAGCAACACAAATGCGGCTAACAAAATCAGGATAATCAGGAATGCTGCAAATATTTTCCCCCGGTATTGCATCAACTACTATAATCCGGGTTTGACATAAAAATTTTTTTATATGATGCAATCTCCGGGTTTAACGAAAGTATACAGGATTGAAAAAAATTCATGCAACTAACGCAAAATGCCCGGGTTGACCATCCCCGGGGACAATAATTCACGCGGCCGAACTTTACGGGACTAACTATCCCGAGGGTTATTGCAGGCCTGTTTCAGCCAGTTGCCGCTCAATCCGGTTTCGCCATGAACCTTCGGTATGCCACGAAACACACAATCAACAGAACGCCAAGGACTACCAGGTACAGTACGGGATTCCCTTCGAGAGAGAAACCGGTCGCCGTTTCACCGCTGACTGGGAGACCAACAGCCTGACTGTACCGGTCCTCGATCCCCAGATCACCGGTCATCTGGTATGCTATAAGCGCTGCAACAGCCACGACAAGTACAACCATACCGAAAATGATGGGACCCTTTTTATCCCCTTCTGTTATCATTTCCTGTCATCTCCCAGGATATCCGGCCTGACCTTGGCGATATAGGTGACTATGAGCCCGGTAATAAATGCTTCTATGACTGCCACCCCCATGTTTACCGCAGCAAGCAGGGAGAGCCCGGTGAGGATCTGGGCCGTGGTCTGGTTGACGCCCTGGATTCCGGAGATGAGGATGATCACAATCATCACGATATTTCCCACGAAGAGCCCGGCCAGGGTTGCGACACCGGCCTGTGAGAAACGATCCCTGGTAATCTTCTTCATGCCCCGGAACGTGAGCCAGCCGACACAAACCTCGGAGAAGTTTACGAGCACATTCGCCCCGACAAGGCCCCATCCCCCGTGGCCTATGGCGGCCGACAGGATATTGACGATGAAGACGATGAGCGAGCCGATCACCGGTCCTGTAAGAATACCGATGAGCGGCGTGAGGTTCATGTGGACCCCGCCGAAGATGGGGACCTGCACCTGGAAGATTGCAAAGGAAGCAGCAGTCACAAACGCGGCAACGGTGATCATTTTGGGATCAGGTCTATTTTTTGTCCGCAATAGGAAAAGCGCTATTCCGATTAGAACGAGTGCGATGATCCACCAGACAAGCACCCAGAACAGGGTGAACGATCCGTCTTCCAGATGAATATGAGCCAATGTCTCTCCCCAACAGAAGGCAAGCGGTTAGTTACACCATTGCATGAACAGCCATAAAAATATTTCTTAAAATTTGGGATATGGCCAAATTTTTCAGTCAGAAATGGTAGAGAGAAGATTCACGAGATCTTCACGGGTAATTGGATGATCCCCTGGGGCGATCCCCCGTTTTTTACAGAATTCAAGGTACGTCATAACGGTGTCCGGCAACCGGAGGCCGGCTTCCTGGATGAGCTCGGAATCATAAAAGATCTCTTCCGGCCTGCCTTCTGCAAAGACAGATCCGTTCTTCACGAGGCAGATCCTGTCTGCTATTCGGGCAGCGAGGTCGAGGTCATGCGTTGCGATAACGACACTGATGCCGAACCGGTCCCGCAGGTTAAGAATCAGTTGCTCCGTCATCCCGCTATGGACCGGATCAAGGTCAGAGGTCGGTTCGTCCAGCGCTATGATGCGGGGTTTCATGGCAAGGATGCCTGCAATGGAAACGAGCCTTTTTTGCCCCCCGCTAAGGTAATTGGGGAGCTTGCCGACGAGATTCTCCGCCCCAACCGCAGCGAGGGCTTCCATCGCTGCAGTCTTCGCCTCTTCAGGCCGCATCCCGAGGTTGAGAGGTCCGAACATAACATCGTCAAGCACGGTCGGAGCGAATAGCTGATCATCGGACTGCTGGAAGACCACCCCGACGTCTTTCCAGAGGTTTGTCCGCTCTCCCTTGGTGATCGACCGGCCCCTGACCCAGATTTCGCCCTTCGAAGGTATAAGGAGCCCGTTCAGGTGCTCGATAAGGGTTGACTTACCTGATCCATTGGGACCACACAGAGCTACAATCTCATCTTTTTTCACGGAGAAGCACATCTCGTGAATACCCACACTCCCATCGGGGTACATATGGCTCGCGCAATCGACGTGAATGAGTTCCTTCTCCGGCTCGATCGGAGGGTAATGAGGTGCGAAGGGATCTCTGCGAATGATAGTTATCGTAATGCACCTCCTGCATGGGACATGATACCGGTGATGAGAACAGCAAGTGTGGCTGCAGCAAGGATGCAATATTCAGCAGGGCATGGGGCGGGGATCGCCGACCGTGCACCATACGATCCGCCGCTGTATCCCCGGGCGATCATCGCTTTGTGCACGCGTTCCGCTCGCTCAAACGACCGGATAAAGACAAGGCCCGCTATTTCCGCGAAAAGTTTTCCCTGTATACGGAGCGAATGGATGAGACCGCCTCCCCTGGACCTGACAGCCTTGAGCAGGGAGCCGGTCATCGCGAGCGTAAGGAAGAGAAACCGGTAGGCCATGAGGAAAATCTGATCGAGGGGGTCAGGGAAGAGCCGGTAGATCATGCTGGAGAAATGCTCATACCGTGTTGTCATCAGGAAAAAGAGGGAGAACGTTATGGATATGAGTGCTTTCAGGATCAGTGTCACAACAAGGATAATTCCATTGTCGGTCAGAGTCAGCACCAGACTGCCAAATAGAATCGATATGACTGCATTCCCAGGCTCGCTCCACGCCATTATGCCGACCAGTGAGATGACAAAAACGAGTGGCATCGTATACCAGGCAACCAGTTTTCTTACCGGCAGTCCGGCCAGGGCGAAGAGGAACATAATGATGCCATAGAGTGCGATGAGGATGAAGAGATTCCGGGTGAGCGTGATCGTTAACACGACGAGAATGAGGAGGAAAAACTTGGTCCAGGGACTGACCCGGGAAAATACAGAATCTTGCCGTTCTGCGTACGACGTAATGAGGTCGATATCCGGTAAATGTTCCGAGATTGCCGCGGTGCTCATGAATCAACTCCTACCGATCGTTACTGGCATAGGGGGCTTTTATCGGTGTTAGGACTCTCCCGATGACGGCATCCATCATCGTGGGTGATCGTACCGCAGATTCCCTGCTGCGGATGACCCATTGACTTGCATATCAGATCGATTGCATCCTTTGATACAAGGCTTTCAAACATCGAGACCTCTACACACGCTTGTTCATGCGATAACCCGTAATGAGTCAGCATGAGGGAGAGAATTCTATGCCTCTTTATTGAGAATTCGGCATATTGTCTTCCTGAGTCAGAGAGGTCGACCCCGTAATAGGGTGTGTGAACGACAAGACCGCTTTCAGCAAGTTCACTTATTGTTTTGGTGATCGTTGAAGGATCGACATTAAAATGGGATGCAATCTCGTTCGTTTTTACAACCCCGTTTTTCTCGGAGATATATTTCAGATATTCGACTTTTCTTCTGGACAATTCAAGACCACTGGATATATCCATGACATAGCATATGGGTGACAACCGGGAAAAATGTTTGGGATAATACCAAATTTTGTGGTTTAATCCCTTCAGAAAATCTGACGCTCAATTATTCCGATATTATTTGCAGATACATGCCATATAGGACACAGAAGGAAAAATTAATATCTCTCATTTCCGGAAAAATCACATGCCGGGAAAAAAAACTATTCCAGGACAACCGAAAGTACGTCTGAAATATTACGTACATACCTGACCTGGATTCCTGTCTGGTTTTCAATATATTCTTTTGCATCGGTCGTCTGGGTGACTGGTCTGTTCGTGGCCATCCCAAAAAAGTTTCTGCCCCCTGTCGTAGTGAATGAGAGGATCCGGTTATCTTCCGGGAGAAGGAGCAATAATTTCCCTGAATCCCTGGCAGCCTGTGCTTTATCTGTTACGCCTCCTATCGCACCGACGGTCCCGTCCGGGTTTATCGTTCCTGTCAGTGTCACACTCTGGTTCAGCGTCTGGTTTTCTATCGCCGCTGTAACCACCGCAGTCATCAGGGCGCCGGCACTCGGGCCGTCGATTTGGGGAACTTCTCCCGGGGCGTGGATAGAGAATATCACGTCATTTGCAGAAAGATCCGCACCCGTGATGTTTTCTGCAACTGACACGGCAGTATTCGCAGCATCCTGGAAAACAACTCCCATAAGGGGTCGTGTCTCGACAAGGACCCTTCCCTCCCCGGGCTTTATCTCGACATTTACATCCATCATGGTGCCGTTCTGCGTGATATGCTGGAATACTATCGATCCCTGGCGGCTATATGTCACCGTCGACATCACGGCAGGGGCCTGCAGTCCTGCAGTCCCCAGTATTCCGCTTCCCGGTGAAATATTGGCAGATGACGACCCGTTAAACCGGTTCCGGTAGAAGTCGATCTGGCTTAGATACTGGCTGATAGTAAGATTATAGCCTGCAATCTGCTCTAGCAGGTCGGAATTTTTCTGCCGGAGCTCATTCAGCTGGTTTGTAGCTCCCGGGCTGTATCCGACAAGCAGGATGCCGAGAGAAATTGCGAGCAGTACGTTCAATGCAAGAGAGATGATCAGGAGTATATTCGGTAATGAGGTTTTCATCGGAATCGTTGTCGTTCATGTATCATATCATGGTATCTCGGTAAATAGATCTTGTTCCGGGTAATCTGGCGACCACTAACGTGACATTTTTGGGTGAGGCCCGGCAGAGGCGTAATGGTAGTCATATTCCGGGATTATTCCTTTTCTTTTCGATATGGTTCATGCGCCACGGGTTCATCCCGGAGAATCAGCTGGTCTCTTCGTATACTGCGTTGACGAGAGGCTGATATGGGATGTTATATCCCGGGGGCATGGCGGCTACAATGGGCGGCGGAGGATGCTGCGGCGGCTGAAATAATCAGTATGCCCATCTTTAGACGTAATGTTGTGGAGGAAGCCTGCGAAAATATTAACAATTGTGAAGTCGAATTACTTATGGTGATCCTACTATGAGGGATCGTTTTTGTTGTACAAACAGGATTGAATAAACCGGACGACATCAGGCACCTGCCGCCATCGGCCAAATTAGTATACAGGGTGCTTGAGACAGAAGGGCAGCTGACTCAGAAATCGATTATTGAAAAGACGCAACTGCCGGCCCGCACTGTCAGATATGCTCTGAGGAGACTGAAAAATGAGAATGTTCTCGTGGAACGCCTTTATTTTACTGATGCACGACAAAGTCTCTACGGCATTAATGGAGGAGAACGAGGCATTGCCGGATAATTTTTTATGTTCAATTTTTTTTGGTTTCAGGGTTTTCCATTCGGTTACAAAACCGGGAAAGCAAATCAAATGCCCACCCAGGCTTCAAAAAATCTGAAATTAATGTTTTGTCCGCTCTGTTGAATTCCTCACTTTGTTTATATTTCACCTCGACAGGAGGGGATACACCCCCCTGCCCCTCCCCCATCAGGATAGCCATTGGAAAAGGTACCAGGGCAATGAAGCAGGAAGATAATTGTTCAGATCTCTCACGATCCTGACCGGGACGCTAAAGCGACGGGGCAGAGCCCCTGGAGCGTCTGAATACAAACCTATTGAGAATGAATTGAGAAGGGAATGGAATTTATTAATTCCAGGATGTTAACAGAGCTATTTTATCAAAAAAATCTTCAAGAAAAGATGAATACATTTCTTCCTGGTTTACCGACATGCAGCCTTCAACGCCTGATCAAGATCTGCGAGGATATCTTCAATATCTTCCGTTCCGATTGAGAGTCGTACGAAATCAGGAGTTACGCCTGTTTTTGCCTGTTCGTCGGTTGTCAGCTGCTGGTGTGTCGTCGATGCCGGATGAATAACCAGGCTCTTTGAATCCCCGATGTTTGCCAGGTTTGAAAACAATTTAAGGTGATCGATAAACTTTTTGCTTGCAATCTCTCCTCCTTTTACGCCAAATCCGACAAGAGGTCCAAACCCTCCTGTCAGGTATTTCCGGGCAAGATGATGGCTTGGGTGTCCGGGAAGCCCGGTATAGTTGACCCAGGCTACATTTGGATGGCCCTTCAGGAATTGCGCCACGGCCAGGGCATTCTCTGAATGACGCGGCACACGCAGATGCAAAGTTTCGAGCCCGATAAGGAAAAGCCAGGAATTAAACGGACTCAAAACCGCCCCGGTATCTCTCATGAGGGAGACGCGGATCTTAAAGGAAAATGCCACATTTCCGAGACCGGGAAAGTTTCCAAAAGCATCCCAGTATTTAAGTCCGTGATAACTCGGGTCGGGCTCGGTAAATTCCGGAAATTTACCATTATTCCAGTTGAACCGGCCTGAATCGACAATTATGCCACCGATCGAATTACCATGTCCGCCGATGTATTTTGTCGCCGATAACACGACGATATCGGCACCGTGCTCGATCGGACGTACGAGTCCGACGCCTGTTGTGTTATCGACGACAAACGGCAGCCCTGCATCATGAGCAATTTTGGCTATTGCTTCGAAGTCCGGGACATCGAGCTTCGGGTTCCCGATAGTCTCGGCATAGATTGCCCTAGTCTTTGGTGTGATCGCTTTTTTATATTCTTCCGGCTTTGTCGAGTCCACGAAAATGGCCGTTCTCCCGAGTTTTGGGAATGTGTAGTGGAAAAATTCATACGTGCCCCCATACAGGTTATCGCCGGAAACGATCTCATCCCCGGGCCTCGTAACATTCAGGAGTGCATAGGTTATTGCTGCCGCGCCGGATGCCGTGGCAATTGCACTGGTACCGCGTTCAATAGCTGCTACACGTTTCTCGAATACGTCCGTCGTTGGGTTCTGCAGGCGGGTATAAATATTCCCGAGTTCCCGAAGGCCAAATAAATTGGCTGCATGTTCCGCACTTTTGAAAACATACGACGACGTCTGGTAGATCGGCACAGTCCTGGATCCGGTCGTGGGATCAGGTACCTGCCCGGCATGTAATGCCGTTGTTCCCAGGTGAAATTTTTTCTTTTCTGTCATGATAATCCCTCATCTGATATAGGTAGGTGATATTTCTCTGCAACTTCTGTGAACACATCGGCGAGATAATGCACCTGCTCCCAGGTAAGGCCATATGTGTTCAGTTTCCATGTTCTCGTCGCCCCGGCAAACTCTCCGACGATTCCTCTCGAAGAAAGCTCATCGCTTAAATAGAATCCTCTCCGTTTATGGGTCTGTGCAATCGTGTCGAAACTACCTGTCGTATCTACTTTCGACAGAGAATGTTTCCTGGGATATTCGGAGAGAATTCTGCTTCCTGTAATACGGAGCAGGGAATCGATGAAGAAATTCGATTTTTTCACTTCGTCATCCCAATGCAGTGTCCTTTCCTTTACTGTCGGGAACGAGGCCATCATCGAGAGCAATGTTCCACCCATCAGGGTGCAACCGAGCATTTCGACTTCTTTAATCCCGAATTTGCGTTTCGTTACATCCCCGACCATTCCGGTTGTCCTGAATGCTTTTCCCGCCCAGTCATCGTTCAGGGCAAGGACCCCGGACGGAGCGACGGATGCCATGCTTTTATGTCCGGACCCCACAACGAAATCAGCCCCGATGTTCTTTCCATCAACGGGTTGTACCCCAACCGTATATGCTCCGTTGTAGAGGAACGGGATATCGTACTGGTGAGCAACCTTCCCAATTCCCTTGATTTCATGCTCGTTTGCGAACTGGTAATCGAAATGGTCCATCATGACAAGTACCGGAAGTTTTCCTGTCTCCCGTTTCACCTCCTCTATTTTCATGGCCGTTGCATCGGCAGTGACGATATTTTGTTCATTGAGAGGAACTTCCCGTACGATGCCGCCTGCGTTTTCAACTGAAAGAAACTCGGTATAATGTGCCAGCGCTGAAACGATTACAGAGTCCCCCATCTCCACGAGGGTGCCTGTAACTGCCTGGAATCCCCGCCTCGCTCCCGGAACTACACGTGCCTGGTCCATATTCAGCCATTTTGCAAGATCCGCATGAAAATCTGCAATTCCGGGTCTGGATATTTTATCGAGACGGAAAGGTTTCCGGCATGCATCACAGGTTGAATAGCCATCACCGTACGCTATAATTGCCTTCCTTGCCTCGGTCGTCAGTCTGCCGGCAGCCTGGATTGGCTGGATATTGATACTCTCTTCTTCCCGTGTCCTTATGTCGATCGTGCCGGCTATTTTGGTTACCTTTGGTGTACCTTTGCCGGATTCCAAATCTTCAATAATTGTTTTTAATTCAGCTATCTTCAGCTTAAACGCTTCCTCTCCCGCTGGATTTAACGTCCCGGGTATTGAACCTCTGAAAATTCCCCGGATTTCCTCGAGTGCGAAGAGGGCTTCGAATGTCTTCTGGACTCTTATGCTCATGATAACCCCTGAGTTTCTTATGGGCCTTGAAATTATATCGCGGATTAATGAACTGATATGCCAGTTCTGAGCGGTGGTCGCTTATTCACAATTGTGAATTTCCTATACTAGGTGGTTATCACGATTATTTAAATATTAATGAAACGGCTGATTTTTCCTGTTTATGTGCACCAACCAACAAACTGGATTTTTCATCAGGTTTTTGGTAATCCCACGTATTGCATCCATTCAAAAAGGATTGGAAAGGGGTTTAAGCAACGATAGACAAAGGGTATTTGCCGATCTCAAACGCTTCTGATCGGGATTTCGGCACAGGGAAGGTACATGGAGAATCTGATTTACCGAACTAATTAAAATATTAACTTTTTTTGATGGATTAAAGAGGGGAAACCGGAGATCATTCGATTAAAGACTTTTCGCCAGCCCGGAAATCAGATTTTAGCCACCCGCAACGGGAGGAAAAACCGCTATCTCATCACCTTCGGTGAGAAGGGTGCTCATGGCATCGGTATGGCTGAGGCGCCGGCCATTTCGCATGATAATGACAAACTCCCTTAATTGTTCCGATTCATCAAAAATTGCTGCGTATCCCTTCTCATTTTTTTTTGCAATAGTATTAATCGCCCTGAACACCGATGTTCCCTCGCCGATTTTGATGGTCATACTTTTTCCAAGCAATTCACCGAATACTGCAAAAAACCTGATTGTGACATTCATCTTCTCACCTGATCTGCTCTTCTTTTCTGCCGCATACTATGCATGAGGGGTTCTTCTCAACGGTGACTTCTTCGACGCGGCATTGCATACCATCCCACAAAAAAAGCCTGTTGGTAAGAAGCTCGCCGGTACCGAGGAGGAATTTGAGGACCTCCGTTGCCTGCACCATACCGATCAGGCCTGGTGTAAGGCCTACGACCGGAAACACTTCCTTTGGTGGCGGATGGGGAAAAATACACCTGAGACATGGGGTCGTCCCCGGCATTATTGTGGTGGCCTGTCCATACATGCCCCGGATAGCACCGTGGAAAAGGGGGATATTTTTTTCAATCGCGGTTTTATTGAGGAGATATCGTGTAGCGAAATTGTCCAGCGCATCAACAATCCCCTGGGTACTCCCTACAAGGGAACTGATATTTGATTCATCTATGGTGGTGTCTGTCACCTCCACTTCGATATCCTGATTGAGCCGGATTAATGTTTCCTTTCCCGAAACTGTTTTCTTCCTGCCGATATCAGAGTCGCCGTGAAGGATCTGCCGGTTCAGGTTCGTCATTTCTACGACATCGTTATCGACAAGGACTATGGTTCCCACTCCCGCGACAGCCAGGTACATTGAAATGGGGGATCCAAGCCCTCCAGCCCCGGCAATAAAAATTTTTGATTTTTTTAACTTCTCCTGGCCTGCTTCCCCGAATAATAGAATTTGTCGCTTATAACGCTCCAGTTCACGTTCAGAAAGCATGGAAGTCAGTCCTTGTCTGTTATATTATAGTAAGGGATTGGCCACGTTGATTTAAAGATATTAATTCCCTGGGGTTTTTCAACTATTACTTGTTCTTTTTCGAACCTTAAAACGTACTCTATTCCGGGAATTTTGGGGAGTAGAATCAATTCCTGAAAGAATTTCAGTTCGAAGCCAGGGCCCGGAATTGAACCGGGATAGGCTGATCTGCAGTCAGCTGCGTAACCATTCCGCCACCTTGGCAGGAAATTCACAATTGTGAAACTTCACCATTAATAATAACAGCATGAATATTTAACGGTGCATTTACCGGCAGAATTTTCCCCAACCGGTATCTGAATAGGTATCGCCTTCTCGGAAAATAAGATAAATTGGTCAGGTGTCGCGAAATTATTAATGTACCAGACTCTTTGGATAAATTATACAGTCATATATTCCTGGAGATCAAACCTGCATCATTGGTAAAATATTTGAGATACCCGGATCCATTCACAATTGTGATTAGATCTCTGATTCGGTATACCGGATATAAAAAGGTAGTCTAACATGGAAGCTCCCTGTCAGAAAATCGTTTGGGACGTTCTGCCCGCTCTCCGGGCTGCTGTTGCGGTAGAACTTGTGAAGAATGGAGTCTCACAGGTGGAAGCTGCGAGAATGCTGGGAATAGCGCCATCGGCTGTTTCGCAATACCTGTCGGGAAAACGTGGATACCGAATAGAATTCAGAGAAGACATTAAACAATCGATAGGGCAGCTCGCGAGGGACTTAAAAGATGAAAAGGTTGAAAACCTTGTCCAGCGGATTTGTTCAATCTGTCATGAAATGCGGGACGGCGGAGATTCCGATATTTCTTCATCCGGTGGATGCAGTATATAATCGTCATCAGAAGATGAAGGACCGGCATTTTTCCTCATTATTCTTTGGAGTATATTATGGGCAGGGAAGAAAAACTGGACGCTCTCAAATCGTATATCGCAGATAAAGGATCCATGCTCATCTCATATTCTGGCGGGGTGGATAGCAGCCTTCTTGCAGCGGTCGCTACGGCCGTACTGGGGAGTAACAGCAGGGGAGTCCTTCTTGACAGCCCGGTCGTTCCGAGAAGGATACTCTGTGACGCCGTGGCATGTGCCCGTGATCTCGGGCTCAATCTGGAGATCATCCCGGTTTCCCTGCTGGAAAATGATCAATTCAGGAAAAATCCGACGGAACGATGTTATTTCTGTAAGAAACTCTCTGCAAAAATATTGAAGGAAAAAGCGAAAGAACTCCATATGGCATGTATTGCCGATGGGATCAATGTATCCGACCTTGGAGAGCATCGGCCTGGCCTTGACGCAAGCAACGAAGAAGGATTTGTTCACCCGTTCATTGAGACTGGAATAACAAAAGAAGATATCAGGGAAATAGCGCGTGATCTTGGGTATACGTTCTGGAATAAACCGTCTGCAGCCTGCCTGTCTTCAAGAATACCCTATGGACAGGAGATAACAAAAGAAGATCTCAGGATGATTGAGGAGGCGGAGGATTTCCTCTCAGAAAAGGGATTTTCACAATTCCGCGTCAGGAACCATGGAGGTGTCGCCAGGATAGAGATAATTCCCGTTGAATTTGAAACCCTGATGAGACTACGTGCCGAAGTCTCCGGAAACCTGAAAAAAATGGGTTTTTCTTATGTAACCGTTGACCTGGACGGGTACCGGAGTGGAAGTATGGACGAAATCCTGTAAGGTATTCGCGATCAACGTATTACACATCACAATGGGGGGCCATATCGCAGCCGGTGCACGGAAGGCACATTGTTTTTGCTTTCGATGCATCAAGGTGATATTTCTTCAGCAGGTTCTTCTCCATTCTGGCAAGTTTTCGCAATCGTTCAGGGGAGGGCCGACTGATTTCAATCTCTCCGGTACGATAAGAGCTGGCTGATATCGGCCTGAGAATGGGAATAACCCCCATTTGCACGAGCTTCTCCACCCCGGTTCTCACCGTTTCATCGGTTTCCCCAAGCCCGATGATAAAATTCGAAAAGACATGATCTCTCCCGAACACTTCCACAGCATGCTTCAGGGCAATGAGTACCTCTTCAAGAGAGAGCCCGGGACATACCCGGGAGAAGATTTCCGGGTCCATTGTCTCGACATTATATTTGACCTCAGCCGCACCTGCTTTGTAAAGCTCATCCGAAGAGGTTTCCGTAGGATATACCGAAACACCAATGGGGACTGAATAATGCTTTTTAAGTTCCTTTACGACTTCCACCGTCTTTTTTACCTCATCGTCGGGGGATAGTTCAACTCCGCTGGTAAGGGATATTGCCTGCATACCACCTCGCGCACAGGCGTTACTGACCATACGCAGTATTGTTGGGATATCTTTTCGTTCTCCCTGTAATTTGGGAACGGGACAGAATTTACAGTCATAAATACAGCGCTCACTAATGGTAATATACGCCTGCCCCGGACAATGACAAAGCGGCTCTTCAAGACAGCCGCTGACGACCATGTTCCCGTCTTTGAAAATGGCAACACCATCCTCCCATTTAACGGCTTTGAGCGGGGATTTCCTGTTGATGGAAAGACGTACCCTGTGCCCTCCCGAGCTGATAAAAAACGATGATCCTCCGGCACCGGGGCCTGCAGTGGCTGATGTTTTCAAATCCGCAGGGAGAAGAGCATCATCGATATCGGCACTGCCGATACTGATCAGGAACGATTTCAACTCCGGGTTTAATGGGATTTTCTTCATGGTATTGTTCTTTCGGGTCAGGCACTGTGTACCGGTAGATTGACGGGAAGATAAGAAAAAGCCAGCGCCCGGATTCGAACCGGGATGTAGTTGATCTGCAGTCAACCGCGTAGCCACTCCGCCACACTGGCCCGATAATTCACATATGTGAATTGTCCTATATCTCCTATCCTCCCATAAATATTTGTATATTCGGGTCCCGGCATAAATTGCCTGTGTTCCATTTAATCACAGTTCATCGGAACGTCGAAAAATACTTTGCACTATGTTCCGTATCCTGACGAATAAATCGTGCCTGAAAGACACTGTAGAATATATAGGAATTTTTCTCGTTCCTGTCAGGAACGCCATGTTGTGGGATCCAAATCCGGCCGGTTTGATTCATTTTATTTCCCTTTAACCGGAAATATATAGTGCATGGGCGATGAAGAGATCCGGGATCTATCCGAAAAAGACAAGCCCACCCTTTTTACTGATCCCCCTTTCTACATCCCCGAGTTCGAGCAATCATACCGTTATATAATCGACGAATATACAATAAACCCCAGGGATGTGGCGATTTTCATGCCCTGCGCAATGACCAAACCTTATAGCGCCAGTCCCAGCCACCGTATTATCAGGAACATCATTGCTGATGTCCTCGATGAAGGCCGATATCATATCGTCATATTCGGCACATGCGGGATAGTCCCGGCTGAGCTCGAAACTATGTATCCGTTCACCCACTATCGGTATATGCTCGGGAAATGTAAGGATGGGAAGGTACTCGATGATTTTGTCAGGATCGAGACTGACCGGATCGCAGGGTATCTCAAAAAGACCAGAAATGATTACCGGTATCGCATCGGCTATAGCATTGGCATCTTCCGTGAAGCTCTTATCAGGGGTGCGGCTAAAGCAAATGTACCCCTTGATATGGTCTTCCCCTCCCGGGATTCCATCAACAGAGTAGTTGAAGAAGAGGATTGCCCCTTCCAGGAAGGAAGTCTTCTCATGGATGATTACCTGCTGGAATTCTATAAGGGGCTTGTCAATATACGAAAGCTGCTTGATTAACTATCAGAAATGGGAAGCACAATCCGGAAACGGAGTGGTCAGGCTCTCATCCCCTTCCGGTCTGGAATTTCAAGGGATTTCAGAGGCCGCAGAAGTTATTTTTCGAATAAGCTCGTCATGTTGTTCCCTGATAGATTCCAGGTCCGAGTTCCCTGTATCGAACCCTGAAATGAGATGAGTAAAGAGAATCTCGGTATGGGGCATGAATTCGGGCTGATAACGGACAAACATTGTCGTATCATCCACCATCCCTTTGATATTGAAATAATCTGCCATCCTGAAGGTGTAAAACGGTTGTGCCATGTCCGCAAGGACTTTTACCGATCCGAACTGTTCCAGATAGGTGATTATGTTCCCAGGCACCGGTTCATCAACCATGTATTCGCGAAGTACTGTGCCGTCAATACAGCGCCGGGATTTACGCACGCTAATTATCTGCACCGGGTATCACTTCGTGGAGGGCATTGAGAGCAATATCGCACTGCTCCCTGGTATTCTGTAACGACAAAGAGAGCCTGATGCTGCCTGTCCCCTCATTGAGCCTCTCATGAATGAGGGGAGCGCAATGCAATCCGGTCCTCGTAATGATATTATAGGCACGGGCAAGTATCAGTCCTGCATCTTCATTATCCAGGTTCCGGATATTGAAGGATATAACGGGCAGTTCCGGTTTTTCATTGTCGATAGTTACACCGGGCTCCTGCCGGATTGAACGGGTCAGGTACCGGCATAAATCCATGGTATGGGCTTCGATCCTGTCGATCCCTGCCGCTTCCACGTACGTGATCCCGGCGTGGAGTGATGCAATACCAGGATAATTTGCGGTACCTGCTTCATATTTCAGGGGCATGTCTTCGGGGTGAAAAAGGTTTCTCGAATCTGCACCTGTGCCTCCCTGTTTGGTTGATGCCACCTCATGTGGTTCATTGAGATAAAAACCTCCTGTACCCTGCATCCCGAACAGGTATTTATGACCCGTGAACGCGAATGCATCGACAGAACCGTCCGAAATGTCAATGGTGGTCTGACCGAGCGTCTGGGCGCCGTCAACGATGAAAAAAATTCCCTTCTCGTGAAGGAGGGATCCGATATCCCTGATATCCTGGACTGACCCTACAACGTTACTGCCATGGTTCATGACAACGAGCCTCGTGTCGCTCCTGACTTCGGGGTCTATCAGTTCAGGAGTTATATGGAAATCCTTGTCGGATTTGAGGACAGTTAATGAGATCCTGCCTTCCTGGCGGAGCGTTGCGAGCGGTCGTAAGACCGAGTTATGTTCAAGGTCCGTTGTGATCACGTGAAACTGACCCGGGTGCTGCTTTACAAAACCATGGATGAGAATGTTTAAGGAATCCGTTGCATTCTGGGTGAATACCACGTGGTCCGGATCTGCCGTCCCCAGCAGACGGGATATACCATTCCTGGCCTCCGATGGATAATCTATAAAATCGCACATCGAAGAACGTCCGGTCTCGTGACATGGCATAGCGAGCACTCTCTGCACAATTTCAGTTACGCAATCCGGCTTTGGCCACGATGTCGCCGCGTTATTGAGATAAACAAGTGGTCGGTCCATTGGACATTCCCTGGTGTGTATTTGGAATTTTCATGGGCATAAGAATTCTCAATTGTGAAGTTCTTCTTCCATGTTTGATTTGCCAATATATATAAGCTGTTTTCGGGTCGGGAATCGAAATGGAGACATTATCGCCTTCGGGGCGGGCTGCTGATAAATCGCTCCTGACCGGGGAAATATCAAATGCCCGGATCCATTCTGGATAAGGGTACATGTATGTTCAGAATTGCTCCGACTGTTTTGGCATCCGCGAAAATTCTAGGATCTCATTCGGATGACCCCTCAATCTGATACATTGCGGAGTCATTTTTGCAGGAATTATGCATATCCGGTATGGAAATACGGGCACAGATCGGCAATGACAACTCTTTTATAGGATCCTGCAATTACTATATATTCACAATTGTGAATTAATGAATGGTTCAAGGGTATCTGAGAATAAAGGAAAAAATCGGATTTCATTTGCATACGGGAGATCGACTATGTTGCCAGAGAGAACAGGCAGGAATATCATGAAACCAGAGGGGGTCCGTTCATGATAGGCAAGGGATCGGTTGGCATGGTAAAAACCAGGTATTTCAAGCTTAAATCTGACCTTGTTCTCGAATCAGGGGCTGTACTTCGTGATGTCACCATCGCGTATGAACAATACGGAAAACTGAACCGGCAAAAAAGCAATGCGATCCTGATCTGCCATGCTCTGTCAGGTGATGCCCATGCTGCCGGGGGGCATGAAGGAGAAGACCGGTCCGGCTGGTGGGATTCTGTAATAGGGCCGGGAAAAGCGTTTGATACCGACCGTTACTGTGTTATCTGTTCCAACATTATCGGTGGCTGCCGTGGTTCAACCGGGCCGTCCTCGATCAATCCGGAAACCGGAAAACCATACGGCATTTCATTTCCTGTCATTACCATCACTGATATCGTGAAAGCCCAGGAGCACCTGATTGAATACCTGGGTATTTCCCAGCTCTTCTGCGTAGCGGGCGGGTCGATGGGTGGGATGCAGGTCCTCCAATGGAGTATATCCTATCCTGATATGGTAAAAAAGGCAGTTGTTATTGCAACCACCGGAGCTTCGACCCCGCAACAGATCGCCTTCAATGAGGTAGGTAGAAAAGCCATAATATCCGACCCGGCCTGGAATAACGGTGAATATTATGGAGGTGCCGTGCCTGTCCGGGGACTTTCTCTCGCAAGAATGGTGGGGCATATCACCTATCTTTCAGACCAGTCGATGCACGAAAAATTCGGGAGGAACCTGCAGGACAAGGAAAAAGTGGGTTTCGACTTTTCAACGGATTTCAGTGTCGAGAGCTACCTGCATCACCAGGGAGATGTATTCACAAAAAGGTTTGATGCGAATTCTTACCTTTATATCACCAAAGCAATTGATTATTTCGATATTTCAAAAAACGGGTCCCTTATTGAAGGTTTTTTGGGTGTTAAATCATCATTCCTGGTAATATCTGTCACATCAGACTGGCTGTATCCCCCTTACCAGTCGAAAGACATCGTGCAGGCACTGGTTGCCAATAATTGCGACGTGCAATATACCGAGATCAGGTCAAATTTCGGTCACGATGCCTTCCTGCTGGAATCCGGACAACTGACCTATCACATCTCCCGGTTTCTCAACCATACGCTCGTCCGCGATATCATGAACAGGGATGTCCCGACAGTTGCTGAGGGTACGAGTATTTCCAACACCGCGGAGCTGATGATCACAAAAGAGATCAACCACCTTCCTGTGCTTTCAAGCCAGGGAACCATCACCGGCATTGTTACATCGTGGGATATCGCAAAAGCGGTTGCCCGTGGACACCACGGCCTGGAAGAAATTATGTCCCGGGATGTAATTTCAGCGGATCCCGGAGATACCATCGAAATAGCCGCGAAGAAGATGGAAGATCATACAATATCGGCCCTGCCTGTCATTGACGAGGAAAGAAAGGTGATCGGAATTATCTCGAGCGAGATGATCAGCACCCTGATCGGGCGGTATGAATGAGAATTCTTTCCGTTCATTCGGACCTGATTAAATACCGGGCGACAAAAAAAACCCCTGCTGCGGAGGAGATCCTCGTCAGGAAGGATGAAATGCAGGACTGCGTCGTCCTGTTTTGTTCAGTGGAACAGATGGACGAGAAGAATCCGGATTACGTGGTACTAAGTGCCACGAGAAACATAATGCAAAGGCTCGCATGGCTTAAAGTCAACCGGGTGATGGTGTTTCCTTATGCCCACCTTACCAGTACGCTTTCTTCACCAAAGACTGCGCTTGCGGTCCTGACCGGGTTGGCCGACCGTTTGAAGGGCAATGGTGTGGAGGTCAGAAGGGCGCCATTCGGATGGTATAAAGAATTCGAGATTAAAAGCAAGGGACATCCCCTTGCAGATCTTTCGATGACCATATGCCCGTACGAAGGTTGCGAATGTGATTTTAACTGTCCTTACTGCAATAATCCTATACGGACCGCAGATCTTCCCGTCTGTCTGCCGGGGAGCAATGGGCCGTCAGGCCGCGGGAAAATACTTCCAGGCACAGCAGGGGATAAACAATGACTGAACAACCAAATCCAGCTCATAATGAAGCACTTCTTCTCCTGGGTTGTCCCGAAGTGCCCGTCCAGATGGGTATCGCAGTCTACACAGCATACCAGCTCGCGAAACAGGGTTTTGATGTAGCGGTAGCAGGGAACGAAGCGGTGATCAAGCTCATAAGAATTTCAGATCCGGATCGCCTGTATGTCAAAAAAGTCTTAAACCTTGACAGGACTATCGGGGACCTGGTCGAAAAGAAACGAGATCCCGGTCTGTGCATCGTTTTTGCCCACAATGACGCCGGGATATCGTATGCCGCGACTACTGCATATATTATAAAGGGACGCCTTATAGTAATTGTATTTGGCAGGAATGC
Organism: Methanoregulaceae archaeon; assembly: GCA_035543455.1. Classification (GTDB taxonomy): domain Archaea; phylum Halobacteriota; class Methanomicrobia; order Methanomicrobiales; family Methanospirillaceae; genus CAIKOD01. The sequence goes on along the minus strand of DATKKE010000053.1, from coordinate 45,932 downwards.
GGAAAGCCTTGCAGGGCAGATAGAATTTCCCTGTGAAAAAATTGTTGAAAAAGCAGTACACAATCCGACAGAACTTAAAAAGAAGATGGATGTGGTGTTCGGATGGCATGCATAGAAGACATGAATAAAGAGGTGATCCTATCGGGAGCATCTTTCAAAGAATGTCGTGAATATGTGGAAAGCCATTTCAGCGAGGTCCATTTTGTCGAACCCGGTTACCGTATGTTCGACAAGTATATGATCGGGGTTCCACCGATTGCCATCGGTATCGACGGGGAAGATATCATCTTTCCATTTACCAAGCCCTGCTACGGTACATTCCTTCTTAAAATTGCATGTCCGGAAGAAATTGAGAAGTTAAGGGCCAGGAAACAGCCTGCCAGGTAGAGCAGGAAAAATATTTGGGAATTTTTCCCGGGTCTGTCAGTCAGGGAATACCATGAACCGTAACGAGGAAGGTACTACCCAGTGGATTGTCCGGTATTCGGAGATCTTCCTCAAATCAGATCCCGTGCGCCGCGAATGGGAACAGGTCCTCATGGCAAATATCAGGAACGTGCTGCCCGGGGTGGCGACAAAAAGCTCCCGCGGTCGTATCTGGCTTTCAGGCGATGTGAAACCTGATATTCTCAATAAAGTATTTGGCATTGTTTCGTTCTCAGAAACCCATCCCTGTAGCCTCGGCGATCTGGAACCTTCACTCCTCAGGTTTTGTGAGAAATCCGGCCTTTCCAACGCGGGAAGCTTCGCCTTGCGTATCAAACGGGTCGGGGCCCATGATTTTAAGTCGCAGGAAATGGCAGTCCGGCTTGGTGACCTGGTCAGAACACATTATCCTGAAATAAAAACCGACCTTTCCAATCCGGAAAAAGAGATTTTCATCGAGATCCGGGAGGATCGGTGTTACATTTATGATCACGTTTTTCCCGGGGCCGGAGGACTCCCGCTCGGTGTTGAAGGGACGCTCGTCGCCCTGGTATCCGGAGGCATCGATTCCCCTGTCGCTGCATGGATGATGATGAAACGCGGCTGCCGGATTATCCCGGTTTTTGTGGCCCTGGCCGAATTTCTTGACGAAACCAATTTGATGAGGGCCAGAAATGTCATTGAGAGCTTAAAGCCGTGGCAGCCAGGTATCGATCTCATCGTAATCGAGGACGATTACCTTTCAAGGGCAAAAAAAATACTTGTCAGGGAAGACGAAATCAAGTACACCTGTCTTCTCTGCAAACGCAGGATGTACCGGCTGGCCGTAGAATTTGCGCGGATGCATGGTGCGAAAGGAATCGTTACAGGGGAATCCCTTGGTCAGGTTGCATCGCAGACACTCGATAACCTTATCGTGCTCGACGATGCCGCAGAACTGCCGGTTTACCGGCCCCTGATTGGCTTCGATAAAGAAGATACGATTAGGATTGCCCGAAAGCTCGGTACATTCCAGATTTCCATAAGCAAGGCGAAGGGATGCGGAGCGGTCCCGAAAGGGCCTTCCACAAAGGCAGACCTGGGGCTTATCACCGGACTGGAAGAGATAATAGGACGGGAGACAAATGACAAGGGGGATAATCGTGACCGACCCGGAGACAACAGAAGAACAGATCCTTTCAAAATTAAATGAAATACTGTCGGTGATCGATCAGCAGGGAAAGAAGATCGATGCAGTGACGAAAAGGATTGAAAAGCTGGAAAAACCACGCAATGCGAATAAGACCGGACAGCGTACCTGCGAAGGTGATTGTTTTTCGATACCAGACGAATGCATCGATGCCCTGATGCACCCTGACAGATATAAGCCGGAGCCTGGCGAAGCGACTCCAAAAGAGAACCCGGCCCAGACCCGGTACAGGAAATCGTTCTGGAAAAAATTTGAATAAAACCGGTCGTTAAACAAATTTCGAAATTGCGGATTCTCTCCTCTTCATTGAGGAATTTGGTAGATGATGAACCCGCTTTATAGGTTTGAGAGCATTGGAAATGGGCTCCCGCTTGAACGAATAGCTGATATTTAACAGTCCGTAATTACCGTTAATTTTTTAGAAAAGACCGGAGAAATAAAAAAGATTAGATATATGGACTGCGGAGTCCCTTGCCGACACCGAAGGTTTTTCTCTCGTCGACGGTCTTCTGGTTCTTGGTGATCTTTTCGTTTGCCAGCTTGCTGACAAGCTCAAGACCTGGCTTGACCTGGTCGATCGGCTTTGTCTCAAAGCATCCCGCGGCCATTGCCTTTGCCCAGATATCGTCTCCCTTCTTCGACCTGACAAAGACAGTGCTCCATCCGTCGGCGCTTCCGACTGATCCGGTGGATATATCGGCGAGGTTTGCCACATAGTCGAGGCAGACGTGACATCCGGGCTGCTCGTACTTGTGGGTAACTTTGAGCGGCAGCTGGACGACCTGTCCGCGCTCGCCCATGAATGTGAATTTGCCCTTACCGATCTCCATCTTCTTGACGGACTCCAGTTTCATCCCCGCATGGTCTTCGGCTAGCTGCACGATGCTCTGGTACGGGAAATTCTCCATACAGAAGATACCGATTGCGAGTGCAACCTTATCGCCTACGTCGCGAAGGCCGACCGGGTACAGCTGACCCTTCCGGAGTCCCTGCATCTGGCAGGGGGTACCAACGATACCGACCTTGTCGAGACCGTAGCTCCGGGTTGCCTCCTTGATTAAGGACATATTGGGGCTTAAGTTGTACCTTGTTCCGCGCGCTGCCATCAGCTCTTCAACAGTTGTTGCAACCATCGGGCGCGGGCGCCATACATCTTCGCTTGGTCCGGCAACGATGGCCCCGTCGATAATTCCCTCACTGAGTGCAAACGCGAACAGGGAAGTAACGATACCCCCATCCTGAGCACCTGCGAGGATTGCCTTGTCGGTGCTGCGTGCTGATACACATGATTTGTATTTGCCGAGTTCTGCTCCCATTTCTGTCACCTCACTTCATCACCGTATCAATGAGTTCCTGGATGCTTTCGTACTCGGGTACTACGTCGAAGCTGAACCAGCTCCGCGGGCACTGGTTGTAGCATGCTCCGCACTTTATGCACAGGTCCCTTGTCCCCTGCGGCTTGCCCATCTCGTGGGTAATTGCACGGACCGGGCATGCCGCTGCACAGCTCCCGCATCCCATGCAAAGACCCTGGTCGATGACTTCCGTCATCAGGTCGCAGAAGCAGGCCGTAGTGCCTTTCTGTGCCGCCAGCATCAGAGGGGTCAGGTACTTGGTTGCAAGGTCTTTCTGTTCTTTGGTTCCCTTGAGGAGCAGGTACGCCATCAGGGCAGTATTCCTGATCAACTGGGGGGTCGGTGCACAACCGGGAATATATACGTCGACCTTAATAAGGTCCCCGATTGGCAGGAAAGATTCGTGCTGCGGCTGGTTTTGCTGCCCGCCGCGGGCAAACCTGGTGATATTGCCGTAACTGGCGCATCCGCCGACGGCTACCACAATTGCTGCCTTTTCTCTGGTCTCTTTAATCTCTTCAACTGCTAATTTGTCATTAATGCAGACAGAACCCTCAACGAGCGCGACATCCATCTTCGGGATGTGGCGTACATCGGCAAGCGTCAGACCGTATACGAGGTCTGCGTATTTGTCCAGGATCGTCAAGAGTCCGGCGTAATTGTCTGCTAAGGACACGAGACAGCCAGTACATCCACTCATGTGAACATGGCCTATTGTCATCTTGTCTGCCACAGGCTTAACCTCCTTTTTTGTTTCTGTCTTTGTAACTACGTCAGCTGATTTCTGCTGATCGTCTTTCCTGAAGACATTCGATAGAAGTCCCATAATTCACCCCTATTATTTCTAAAACTTTCCGGATAGTCTCCGGAATAGCCTTTGTTACATCATCAGAAAGCCCGATTTCAAATTCGGGGGTTGTAACACGTTTTGGCTGGCATCCGATAATCGTGATATCAATCTGATCTTTTATCCTCTGGAGCGGTTCGCTCAGGTCCCACGAATGGGCATCCCTGTATGCTCCGGGGGGGAGATCTTCCGTCTTAAGCGGAATAATTTCGCCTGGTTTTCCACCAAAATCAGCAATATCGATGATAATGAGACGCTTCGTTACTTCCGGATCAAGCAGCGTAAAAATAAAATGCGGGCCTCCAAGACCTGCATCAATTATCGTCACATTGTCGGGAAGCTGTAGTTTCTGCATTTCCTCGATTACCGCCGGTCCGAATCCATCGTCTGCGAACAGGGGGTTTCCACACCCTGCGATCACGATCTCGGAAAACAACATGCGTGGTACTCTCACTGGATGAGCTTCTGGGCTACGAGCTTGTTGTCTTCATCGATCACAATCATGTGGGTGGCGCATGACACACAGGGGTCGTACCCACGGACCACGATTTCGGCAAGCTGCCATGGTGCACCCGTAAGTGCCTTGCTGCAGGTACCGAAATTCCAGGTGGTCGGGACGAGCATCGAGTACCAGAGGACTTTATTGTCCTTTACCCTTGCAAGGTGGACATCGGTTCCACGGGGTGCCTCATTGGCAGACCATCCTAATGAACCGTCACCACAGGGGATCTCGTCAGCAAGAACTTTCGCGGATGGATCATACTCGTCAAGAGCACTGATGATGGTATATAAACAGTCCGGATACTCCATTTCACGGGCTATGTTCTGTCCGACCGTGCCCTTTTCGTCATAACCCTTGAAGGTTGCAAGACGTGCACGCGGGCCTACTTCAACAGGAGCACCATCGTACATTGGGATACCAGTGCATGCCTCCATCTGGGGGTTCACCTTGGTGCCGACCGGGGTGGTTCCGCCAACAGGGTATGTCGGGTCTGCAAGACTGACTTCCATCTCACCCATGTACCAGTCCCAGGGTCTGGTTTCTTTAAACCGATCATAGTCCCAGGTGGGATTCTCGTCAAGGCTGGTTGTTCCATATACCGGGTGGGTTGCCATGTAACCCTGGTTGTGGTAGCCGAGGTCTTTCGGGATTGCAATCTTCTTTCCTGCAACTTCAGCCCAGTCCCTCTTCTGGAAGTTCCGGAGGACGGCAACCATGAAGTCCATCTGTTCATGGGCAAGGACAAGTCCTTCCTTGGCAAGATCGTACATCTTGGTCTTTGCACGGGGAGTGCAGGCTTTGTACATACCACCGACACGCGGGTTGCTCGGGTGTACAGCCTCTCCACCGGCAATCTGACCGATGGTCTGGCCGATCTCACGAAGTCTCTGGATACGCTTTGCAACGCTCCTGACCGGCTCCTCGGGGGAGAACGGGTTGATTTTTGTATCGGTGCCCGGAAGATACAAATCGGGCAGGATCAGGATATCATGCAATGCTATGCTGTGCAGCCTGTTTGCACACTGGAGTATTACACGCAGGAGATAGGCATCCTGGGGGATTTCACATCCGATTGATGCTTCCATCGATTCGATCCCTGCGAGTGTATGGGCAATTGGACAAATGCCACAGACACGTGACGCGATCTTGGGGACCTGCTCCATCGTCTTACCGACGGCAAGCCGCTCTACGCCCCTCACCGGGGTAATGGAACACCAGTTACCCGTTTCGATGATTCCTGCGTCGTTGACCTTCAAGACAAGCTTTGAGTGTCCCTCATGTCTTGTGGTTGGGGAAATCTCTACAACTTTCGACAATATTATCGCCTCATCATATGTTGAGTTGTTCACAATGCGATACCGGTGTAATCCACACAAATCTCTGTAAGGAGATCTTTTTGACCGTACCTAGTACGTTCGGAGAAGATCTTGCAACTCAAATTATATATCTGCTTTGCAATTCTTCCGCCTTTGGTTATTCAGTGGCACCAGTTCGTTGATCCATTAAATCAGCATGACGTGTGATAATAAACCGGCTTAAATTGCCTTTCTTTTTCTGCGTTAAGAATCCTTTACAAAACAGGTAATTTTATTACCCGTACCGGGTTTGGGCGTGAGGGAAATTTTTCCCCCCGTTAACGAAAGCTTTCGTCGATGAACAGGAGTTTTTCTCTCTCTGCCGGCAAGGCACTTATGCGCGTTGAGATCCCGGAGTCATTATACAATATCAAAATGATGCGTGTTCAGTCTTTTAAATTCAGGGATTCGGGAAAAAAGGGTGTTTAACGGTTATTTTATTTCGGAAATTTTTCACCGGCCTCATTGAATTTCGCCGTTCAGCTCAACGAAGAGCTCGGCAATCGTGGCCTGCCGTTCTGCATAGGCATCATGCTGGTGGATACTCTCCTCGTTTGTCTGCTTGATAGTGACGAGGGCGTCTCCTGGAAGGCCATGGAACTCGGCAAGGACTTTCTTTGCCATCTCCCTGACGCAGTCCTCAACGAACCTCGGATTTTTGTGGGCGTTGAAAACAACATAGCTTTCATCCCCGCGTTTGAGAAGTTCGAAAATGGGAGCGCTCATCGATTCTTTTAAAATATCAATAATTTTTTCGAGCTGGACATGCTGATCATCATCGGTTTCGATACAGAGAAAACCTCTCCCTCTCTGGTTATGGGTAGCCATGGGGACTTCATCGAAAAACTGGTTGATTTTTTCTTCCTCGACTCCGAGATCCTGGAGTACATGCTCTGCCCGTTCCTTCACGATATTCTGGGCACAGGGACAGGCAGTCATCCCCATGACTTCTGCACCGATGCTCTTCCGTACTATCGGGCTCCGAAATGTCCGCCGGGCGACAGCACGTGCATGGACTTTTACCACCTCATGGCAGCTCGTATGACTGACCGGGGTTTCCCGCTTCACCATGAATTCGCTTCTCATGAGGACTTCCGTCCTGTCGGCGTATTCGTGGCGGTCCAGTAACTTACGGGCGACAACGCTGCAGAGGTTTTCGATCTCCTTGACGTCCCCGTCTATCGCCTGCTGAAGTACTTCGTCGATGACCTCAAAGTTCCGGGAAAGATTGGCACCTTTAAGACTTCCCGGCAGGTCAACGAAGACATCGAAATTCGAGATAAAAATTACCGGGCGCCTGTCTGCACGTGACACCTCAACAAGTTTTTTCACGTTTTTCACGCCGACCCGGGTGAGGTTAATCCTGACATCCGGGCATGTCGACTGGACATCAGGTAAAACCCCTCCAAATTTGGGCTCCGTTCTCTCAATAATGATAAATCGCTCTCCAATGGATAGCTGACAAAGATTCCGTTTCTAATCTTTTTATAACATATTTATGTGCTTTGTTGATGATAGTAAAGAGAGGATCATGCTAAAAAAATATTATGATACTGATGCCGATCTTGGAGTCCTTTCCAAAAAACGCATCGCAGTGATCGGGTATGGCTCCCAGGGGAGGGGACAGTCTCTTAACCTGCGGGATAGCGGGCTGGACGTGGTTATCGGCCTTCGGCAGGGGAAAAGCTGGGATGCTGCAGTTTCTGACGGTTTTTCGGTCTATCCAGTGAGTGAAGCCGTGAAAATGGCTGATATAATTCAGATACTGCTGCCGGATGAGAACCAGGGAAATGTATACAGGGCCGAAATTAAACCCTACCTTGCAGAAAACAAGACCCTTATGTTCTCGCACGGGTTCAATATCCATTTCGGGCAGATCGTTCCTCCCGAAAACGTCAATGTGATTATGGTAGCCCCGAAAGGGCCTGGTTTCATGGTCAGGCGGCAGTATGAGGAAGGCAAGGGAGTGCCTGCTCTTATCGCGGTCCAGCAGGATTATTCCGGAAATGCACATGCCATCGCATTGGCATATGCAAAAGGCATCGGCGCGACCCGGGCAGTAGTGTTTGAAACATCCTTTCGGGAAGAGACCGAAACCGATCTTTTCGGTGAACAGGCTGTCCTTTGCGGGGGTATTACCTCGCTTATCAGGGCAGGTTTTGAGACGCTTGTGGATGCAGGCTATGCTCCCGAGATGGCGTATCTCGAAGTATTGCATGAGACCAAGCTGATTGTGGACCTGATTTATGAAGGTGGTTTCACGAAAATGAGGCGGTACGTCAGCAATACGGCCCAGTACGGGGACCTGACCAGGGGACCGCGGGTAATCGGGCCCGAGTCACAGCTTGCTATGGCCGAGATTCTGGAGGAGATCCAGAACGGTCAGTTTGCACGCGAATGGATGCTCGAAAATATGGTCAACCGGCCGGTATTTAATGCCCTGACCAGGAGGGACGAGGGCCACCTGATAGAGGAAGTCGGGGCTGAAATCCGGGCGCTGATGCCGCAGTTCCGGAACCAGTAATAATTCATTTTTTTCTCGAAAAAAAGCAATATATGCAGGAATTACTGATTACTATCGTATATTCATATTCAGGGATACCCCGAGTAATTTGATGGATTCAACGGAAGATTTCTGGGATAAAGGAGCTCCCCTTGTGGAATTTAAAAACATCACCGTCATACGGGGAGGACGGCCCCTTCTTGATTCCCTGTCGGTAACCATGCAGGGAGGTGAACATATTGCCGTCCTCGGTCCCAATGGTGCAGGGAAAACGGCATTCATCCGGACAATCACCCGCGAATATTACCCTCTCGTCCTGAACGGGTCCTCATCCAGGATATGGGGGAGAGACCGCTGGAATGTTCGGGAGCTCCGATCGGCACTCGGGATCGTCTCAAATGACCTCCAGTTTGTATTCTCCCGCGACCTCTCTGGAATGGAAGTCATTGTATCGGCTTTTTTTGACAGCGTGGGGCTTTTTTTAAGGGAAGCGACGCCGGAAATGATCAGGAAAGCAGAGGAGATCATGGAATTTCTTGAGATTTCGCATCTGAAGGAGAGAAAGATGACTGAAATGTCGACTGGAGAGGCACGGCGGTTCCTCATTGCCCGGGCCCTGATCCATGGACCGAGAGCCCTTGTCCTGGATGAACCGACGAACAGCCTGGACCTCCATGCTTTGCACAAATTCCGCAGCATCCTCCGGAAAATAGCCCGTTCAGGAACCGGGATAGTCCTTGTCACCCATAACCTGCAGGACATCATACCGGAAATATCAAGAGTAATTCTCATGAAAAGCGGAAGGATCATCAAAGACGGGCCTAAAGAAACAATTCTTACCGATGAAACTATTGGCGGACTATTCGGTGTGCCGGTGAGGGTAAGGACCGATTACGGTTATTACTATGCGACCGGTTATTGATTCATGGTTTCCGGGGAAGGCACTGTTAGTTTTTTTATCAGCCCGGGTAACTGGGTAAAGCCGGGATATAATTCAGAACTTCCAATCAGATTCTTACCGATTTTTCATTGGGAACTGAGTTATGCCCGATTCCTGTAAACCAGCCGGCATGTAGCCATATATCTATAAAACCTGGCTAGAGCTGACGAACCGCAGGTTGTTACTGCCCCATACTTATTACCCCGCCAAGACCAATACACTATAACTATGTCAGATTCATACGAGGCACTTTTAAAGAAGGCATACAGCGGCATGACGGAGGTCAGCGAGTCGCACGAACGGTTCAATGTGCCCGAGGCGAAGAGCTATATCGAGGGAAAGACCACGGTTCTTGAAAATTTTTCAGAAATTGCAGATATGGTCAGGAGAGACAAGGACCACCTGATGAAATTCATGCTCGGAGAACTCGGGACAGCGGGCAAGATCGATGGCAACAGGGCGATATTCAATGGTAAATTTGAAAGCTCCCTGATTAACTCCCTGATCAGGAGTTACGTGGAAGACTATGTGATATGTTCCGAATGCGGGCGGCCCGATACGCGCCTTGTGAAGGACGACCGCTTCCTCCTGCTCAGGTGTGATGCATGCGGAGGTCACAGGCCCGTAAAGAAACGGAAAGCACGGACGGAACCTTTAGGGAGCGAACTCACGGAAGGATCGGTGCTTGATGTAGAGATACAGTCCGTTTCCAAGAGAGGCGACGGGGTTGTCAAAATGGGGAAATATATCATGTATGTGGCAAACTCGAAACCCGGGCAGCAGGTCAAAGTCAGGATTGCCCGTATATCCGGGTCGATCGTATTCACCGAACGCGCTGAGTAAATTGCCCTCCGGGGAACCCCGGGTTCTGTCTATTCATTTCATAATTTTGTGAAACTCAAGCACTATTGAAATCTAAAAAAAATTATGGGGATAGGGTAAAATCCGCCCCTAACCTATAGTTTATGCAATTATTTTGATTTCAAACAGACCTAGTGGGGAAGCTTTTATTTCTCGTTACTATCATTTTTTATTAGGACGTCTATTCAATAAGTTCGCGGTTAAATCTTAAAATCACGTGTAATTGGATTCGGTTCTATCCCGACGGGGGTTGCCACAGCAGCGGGGCAAAGCCCGAGAGCGTCATTGAATATCGATAGAGTAAGAAATGTATCAGGGGTCGATGTTACCTAAATCACCAAAATTATTAAATTCCGGCTGGTCTGAAAAAGTCAGACCGGAAGTCAATAACCCTTTCTTTTTCATGCTCATCTATGGGTAAAAGGGCTCATAGCGCGCTTTGTTGAAAACCCGCCTTCGAAGCATTCCCGTCTCTCACCAGATGTTGTTATTGTTCTTATAATTCCAGACTGGTTCATATGAGTTGGCATTCCTGGGGCTTCGCCCCGCCCGTTACGGCGAACCCGGGTAAAACAGGGACCGTACCCAAAAACGATCATATTTCTTCGTTCACGATTGACCGATGCCCAATGGTTTGAGAGGGAACAGTCGGGGATGGAGGGTGGAAACCCGCCTGCCGCGGGGATGCGTACAGAACAGGTGAGAAATTCAGCGCAGCCAAAAGATAATGAAACACGCTGAAAATTAAACGAAAAAATGATGAAAAAAAATTTATTATGCCTTTAAGGAAATGTTACAGTTCCATGACCTGGGAAAGGCATTCATCGCAATAACCCGATATCCTTTCACAGGCATCCTTAATCACGGTCAGCGGATCTTTTTTGCCATTCGTGGTCACGAGCAGTTCGGGATCGGAAAACTGGAATTCTATCACGTATCGTGCTACATCGACGTCAGGGTCTCTTAAGATCTCTTCCGTCAGGGCATTCATAAACGTATGGCCCTCCCCCTGGATAATCAGCCTGGCTTTGTCCTTTTCCAGCTCGAGTACCTTAATATTCATCCACCTATGTGTGGGCAGGTAGCTCCTATAATGGTATTGGTTGCCGGACAATGAGGTGAAATGGCCGGAATGGGGTGAGAAGATTCGTATCCGGGGATTAATCCTGCTGAATCCTGAACCGCATGCGAAGGTAGCAGCAATAGTAATTACGGCAGAATAAAACACTCGCCATCCTTTCCGGTATAGGGCAGGCCCCAATCGATTGCGTGGCTCATGTGAACGCACCTATATTCCGGGACTCCAAGATCTTCAGCAAAAGCTACAGCATCCCGGTAATTCATATGTTTTGACACATGATAGCCGTCAGGAACAAGCGCGTCCACGAAGAGCAATTCTACACCTTTCAGAAATTCCATGCTCTCGGCGGGGATTTCAGCCCGGGTATCCCCGGTATACCCGATACGACTCGTTCCGTTACTGACGATCAGGCCACAGCTGTATGCCGGCGGGTGATTTACGAGAATCAGGGTCAGGGTCATTCCGAAGAGGGAAAATGAGGTAAACGGTTCAACAGGGTTTCTTGGAAATGGAAGAAACCCGAATATTCCGCCGCAATATGAGAGTACCGGCGGAGCTGCATATACCGGAGGGAGGTGCTGCACCCGGTAAAACTCCCCGTATCCCATAAAATGGTCATAGTGACCGTGGGTCCAGATGACCGCATCGATTATCGGGGATCCCTGCAGGAGGAGCTGCTGCCTGAGGTCGGGGGAGGAATCAATGAGGACATAGTGACCCTGATTTTCGAGGAGAAGGGAAGTCCTTAACCTCATTGCCCCGGTTTCCCTGGCAAAGGAACAACGGGGGCATGAACAACCGATTTTGGGGGTACCTATCGCGTCGCCTGTACCAAGGAGCGTGACCTTCATATTACAACCAGTTCAGCCGTCTGATCGTACCCCGGCCCCTGATAATTTCGATGCCCTTCTCGATATCGCTCTGCGACAGGGTCCTCCTGTCTCCGATAATCGCGGTAAGGGTCGCTTCCTTGACCACCATCCTGATATCAGAACCTGAAAGACCATCGGTCTGCGCTGCGAGATAGCGGAAATCGCATTCGCACCCGACTGAGGCGGTCACCTTCTTCAGGATCTCCTCCCGCATCTCTTCGTTTGGCAGGGAAAATTCGACAACCTCGTCAAACCTCCGCCATGCTGCTTCGTCAAGGAGTTGCGGGTGATTAGTCGCCCCAATGAGGAGGACGCCAAATTTTACCAGGTTTATTTTATCGATATTTTTAAGGAGAGAGTTGACCGCCCGTTTCATTGCGCCGTGATCGTCGGTTACGCGGCTCTTGGCGACATAGTCGAATTCATCGATGAACAAAATACACGGTGCCAGTTTTTTAGCAAATTCAAAAATTTTATCGATATTCTTTGAGGTCTCGCCAAGATACTGGGACGTGACCATCGAGAGCCTCACCTCAATGATTGGCGTATGCATTGCATGCGACATCGCGAGGGCCAGGGATGTTTTCCCCGTCCCCGGCGGCCCGACGAAAAGAAGTTTCCCTACCTCATGGATGCGGTGCTTTAAAAGAAAATCCCGGTGCTTTATCGCGATGTCCATCTTTCTGATCGTATCGAGCTGTTCGGGACTGCAGACCAGGTCGGTCATCTGCTGGTCGATCTCTTCGGGTGCGTTAATGATAACGAGATCCATGGCCGCCCTGAGACGTTCGTCTGCTGCAAGGATCTCAGAAATCTTTCCTTCAAGATAGGCTTTACTGTCCTCGAATGGTGGATTGGCGGCACGTACGCTGCTATATGAAACCCCGGACGCATCAAAATTTTCAAAATAATACGCAAGAGCCGGGTTCTTTTTTATATCCGGAAGTCCCCCGTTTTTTATAAACCAATTTGCGGCAGCTTCAAGAGCCGGTATTCTGAAACGCTGGCCGAACTCCTCATATATGACTACCGGGTTGTGAGCGACTTTCGCACGCGGGTCGTCAATATGGAGTACTCTCCTGATGGTGCTTTCACTGACCGTTACCGGGCGTTTAATCCCTGAAGGACTGCCCAGTCCGAACATGACGCGATGGTCGGGGGTCAGGTCATTAATATCGAGATTCAGGTTCTGGTTAAAAATTTCCGCGCTTAAAAGCACGTCCAGTATCTTGAGGGTATCAGAGTTGCCAGCCATGACTGTAACTTCTAGTATTCATTCTGGCACAGGATAAGATTATCTCATATCGTTGTGACCACGCAGCCCTCACCGGTGACTATCACGGTGTGCTCGTGTTGGGAAACAAGGGACCCCGGTATATCTGAAAGCACCGGGAAACCATGGAGAACACCCGATCTTGTAAGCGAGGAAAGGGCTATATCGGGTTTTGGATCATGCAGCCATCTCTTTGCGAAGGGCATGCCCCGGCGCTCCCGGACTTCCTCCATAATCTGCCGGGCAGCAGGCAGGCGGACCGGTTTTTGCGATATCTGTGAAAAAATCTCCACCCTTCGCTTTTCATTGACATGCCCGCTGCCGGTCGTTGCGAAGGGTTCTATGGCAAAGACCATACCCTCCTTGAGAACGGTTCCTCCGGTAAGACCGATATTCGGAATACCAGGTCCCGTGTGGACGACGAACCTGTCAAGACCATGGCCTGTGAGATTGCTTATCGGGCGATATCCACGTTTTTGTATTTCCGACTGGATTACCGTCCCGATCTCCCCGGTCGTTACCCCCGGTCTGACCATGCCGATCGCATGCTCCAGCGCAGATTTTGACGCTTCAAGCAGGAGATCATTATTACCAAGATCAACCGTTACTGCGGTATCTGCAATGTACCCTTCGACATGAATGCCGAGATCAAGTTTTACGATATCTCCTTTTCTGAATACCCGGGTGTCATCTGGGGATGCAGTGTCATGTGCAGCATCTTCGTTGAGCGATACATTCAACGGAAAGGCCAGCCCTGACCCCTCAGCGTATGCAAGATCTTCAATAAATCCGACAACGTCGAGATAGGAAGCACCCGGTCTTATCTCCTGTGCCCCTTTTTTGATTACCGATGCGGCAAGAGTGCCTGCCTGCCGGTAATTTTCGAATATTTCTTCATCCATAGCGATTACCCGAGGATAAACTCCCGTGGGAATTTTGTAAAGGATCTGAACCCTTCTCCCGTTACTGCCCCGGTATTTTCAAGTCTTATCCCACCTTTTCCCCGGTAATATAAGCCTGGCTCTACGGTGATCACATTGCCTTTCACCAGTTCCTTTCCGGCCGGGCCCAGTGTGGGTAACTCATGTACCTCAAGCCCCACCCCATGTCCAAGGTTATGGGTGAACCCCTGAGTATTACTTTCAAACCCCTTATCCCTGAAGAAGTCGACAACAGCCTGGTGGACTTCCGACCCTTTTGCCGCCGGCCGGACGGCAGACATGCCGAGGTCCTGGGCTTCCCTCACGGCATCGTACATTTCGATGATATCGGCTGAAGGTTCTCCCTTCACGACGGTCCGGGTCATGTCCGTATAATACCCCGTCATATCATGTGCGGGAAAAGTATCGATTACTATCGGTTCCGATTCCAGGAGCGAACCAGTGCCGAGAACGTGAGGTAAGGCCGTTTCCCTTCCGCAGGAGACGATGGTATCGATCGCATGGCACCCGTAATCCATCAGTGTTTTATGCATCAGGGAACGAACCGTCTCAGACGTAAGGGGTTTCCCGTTGTGGAATAATACCCCTTTCTTTGGTTTGGATGCCTGTATCAGCGATACCGCCTGTTCCATAGCGATATCCGTCGCAGACTGGACGGTCCTGATGTTTTTCATTTCCTCAGCCGATTTTTTTGCCCTCATCGCCCCGACCGTCCCGGTATCCAGCACCACCTCGCAGAACTGCGAAAGATGGTAGCCAATTCCATACGGAAATGAACCCGGAATGAGTACTTTCTTACCTGCCTGGACTGAGATTATTTTTGCATAGGCCATTTCCGGACGGGGGTCCTCCCTGAGGTAGTCGAGGAGGCCGGATTCTCCGCGGGACATTATTGTGGCGATCGATTCCCTCGAAGCTCGCTCGTATTCCATCTGGCTGACAACCATCGTTCCGGTTTTTCCTGTTTTTTTAATGTAAAGCACCGGATCTTCAGTCCGGAAACGGGTCAGATACCTGATATCGGGATTCTGTGAGGAACCGAATGCCACATAAGCATCTGCGTCCTGCTCCGTGATCGTGCGGTCCAGCAATTCCATAATACTATTCAGTTCGCGGTAAAACCACAAGTACTTTTATGATAAGGATAACCTATTGATAATGGACGAGAAGACAAAAGAAGGGTTTAAATTAAAATTTTATACACTCGTAATTTTATTAAACCTGGTTGTTTTACTTGCAGCATTGGCGGTGGTCGGCTTCTTTCTCGCCCCGAAACCCTATAACATTGTCATTGCAGTAGTGCTGCTGCTCGTCGTTATCGCACTATCCCTTTACTCTGCCAGACGATACCGTGTAACAAAAAAATGGCTTGATGAGCAGGATTGAACCTGGAGTTCTGACAGGAGAACTAAAATGGGGAGAAACTGAAGATCATGCTTCAGAAAATGAAGGCCGAAATCGAACTCCTCACACGGCATGTCCTCGTCGTCCGGGCAGTCATGGAAAACCAGCCGATCGGCATCATGAAACTTTCAGAACTCCTGGACCTCCCGTTCCACCGGATCAGGTATTCGTTACGGGTGCTGGAGCAGCTCGGGTATATACGGGCAACGCCGGCGGGAGCGGTGGCAACCCCGTTGACCGAAGCATTCCTCAAAAACCTTGACAGAGACCTTGATGATCTCATCGCCCTTCTCGAATCCATGAAAAGAGAAAACACGCGGATAAAGACGTAAGAAGGAATATTATCAAATCTTTTCCTGTATCCTGGGCCGAAGGCCAATAGTTACTTTTAAAAACACTCACAAAGAATCTATTAAGGCACATCGTATGTGCCGCCATAACTCAGTTGGTAGAGTGGCTGGCTGTTAACCAGCATGTCACAGGTTCGAGTCCTGTTGGCGGCGCTTCTTTCTTTCCGGGCCCGTAGCTCAGTCCGGTTAGAGCGCCCGGCTCATAACCGGGCGGTCATGCGTTCGAATCGCATCGGGCCCATCGTATCGGATCTATCTGGAAAAAGTTTCTCGTACACAGGAACAAACAGAGCGCTATGAATTGCCCGGCATGCGGGAAGGACTGTGTAAAAGCAGCACACGATCTACTCTGGAATATAGATTCTGTTTTTGCTCCCTGCCCCGAATGTCGTGCCCGGGTCCTCAATAAAAGGGCACCCCTCCCGAACCGGTACTACGAACCTGTCTGTTCATGCGGGAAACGGTTTATTGACGAGGTCTTTGCCCATATCTATGTGATACTGGAAGAAGAGGGTCTTTTTTCCGGAACCGAACCCCTTGCGAAGGTCGGGATGCCCCTGGTCCACCCGGGATTTTTCATGCCGGAACCTCCATATCTCCCCCCGGGTTCGCTTCTTCTCGTTTCCGGAATCATAAGCAAACCCGTTGCGATCCGCATTGCAAACGAAGTGCCGGAAATCAGGGGGATTGTAAAAAGCGGGGACTACATTCCCGGTATAGCAGCGGATGGCATAGACGGGCAGCCGAAGAGATATGAGATCCTCGCAGGGTGTGACGTCCGTGCCAACATTTTCCCCTGTTCCGGAGGCCCGGTCGTACTGTACCAGCAACAATCTCTGATCCATATTGAGTTTCCCAGGAATTACAACCCTAAAATCGATGCCGTCGAGAAACAACTGAGGGGACCCCACCCGCCATGGTTTGTTGATGCGGCATGCGGGGCCGGTACACTCGGGCTGGTGGCGGCGAGGATCGGTACTCCCCATGTTATCCTGAACGATGCCTGGTATGCTGCGGCATTCTGGACCGCGTTTAATCTTGATATCAACATGGAATTTTTTGCAGTGGACGAAGTGATAATGCATGCATCATACGGGGAAATGGAAACCGTTCCCGTGAGGAAGGAACCAATGCTTATTGCAGAAACGGAAGGAAAACAGACCGTCGCCGTGTACCAGGGGGACCTTGATGCCCTCTGGCAGGTCCTTCCGGACGAACCGGTCCTCACCGTGCTCGATCTCTTCGATAAAGAGAATAAACAACATATGGACCGTGTATCTTCACGCTGGCGCGAACATGTCAGCGGTGAGGTATTTATCCCCTGACAAGTTCATTAAATATGGGGACTAGCCCGGGTGGTCCGGCGTCACCTGTGACCCGAAACCGTCGGTATGCGGGGGGCGAAGTTTGAGGAAGGCAGCAACGGGCTGCCGGAGCCTGATGTACCCTGACAAAGAAGCCTCGTCCTGTGAGGTCGATGGACAGGGATCAATACTCCGGAGGGAGTGGCGACCTGGTGCCGCAGAGACCGGTTCAGGCCCGGAAGGGAGCAGACTTACTGTGGACACTCGGCGCCCACAGGGTTGCGGGGTGGAGGAAGGGTATTCCAGTGAAAGCAGTTGCGTGTTGTCGACCGAGAACGTGTCCCCGTTTATTAACCGTTTACCAGATCCATGTCCAAAGTGACTGTCGTCGGCGCCACAGGCAATGTCGGGATGTTCGCAGCCCATGCAATATCTGAAATACCCTACGTGAATGAGATATTGCTCCATGGCCGTGAGGGGAGGGAAGATCTCCTCGAAGGGATTGCGAAGGACCTGATGGACTCTTTTGCGGCCTGCGGTAATTACACAAAAATCGGGTGGACCACGGATGTTGAAGATATCAGAGGGTCAGCGATTGTTGTGTTCACCGCCGGGGTAGCCCGGACACCTGGTCAGGACCGGCTCGATCTTGCGCTAAAAAACGCTCATATAGTGTCTGAATTATCTGCTGAAATTGGTATGACGGCACCGGATACAAAGATCTTCATGGTGACGAACCCGGTGGACGTTATGACATCGGTTGCCCTGAAATACTCAGGACTCCAGCCGCCGCAGGTTTTTGGACTTGGGACCCACCTGGACTCGATGAGGTTAAAATCGCTGATAGCAGGATATTTCAAGGTGCATCCAAGTGAGGTCCATACACGGATTATCGGGGAACATGGTGACAGTATGGTCCCGTTATGGTCTGCGACAACCATCGGCGGTATCCAGATCAGCAACCTTCCGGCATTTTCCCACCTGCCGGTGCAGGAGATGGTTGAATCGGTCAAGGGCAGTGGAGAGAGCATCATCAGAAATAAAGGATCGACGGTCTATGGCCCCGGGGAAGCGATCGCAACCCTTGTCAAGACGATACTTGGGGATGAGAACCGGATCCTCACCGTGTCTGCCTATATCAGGAGGGAAATTCATGATATCGGGGATGTCTGTATCAGTGTTCCCGCACGGGTAAACCGGAGCGGCGTATTCCCGGTTACTATCAAGATTGATGAATCAGAAGTGATAAGGTTCAGGGAATCTGTCGAAAAGATCCGCAGGATTACGAAACAGGTGCTCGCATGTCTCGAAGAAGAAAAATCTGGGAAAATGTCCCACGATTAAGATTGCTCTTTTGATAGAATATTGGCAGAACAAGTCACCCGGACAATCATGTCAGGGTAAGCTCGACGATCTCGGCTCTTTCGACGCCTTTTATCCCGTTAAGTTTCTGCTCGATCGAATCCGTCTCGCCACCCTGATCGCTTACTATAACGGCAAGCTTCAGTGCCTTCAACCCGAAACCTATTGGTTCTTCCTTGATTTCGGCAACATCCGGCAGGACGGTCTTAATTTCCTTCTTGAGACTATCGAGGTCGACTTCAGGGGATTCCGGCATCACCCTCAGAATAAGCGCAACGTTGCCCATTATCTACGGGCCTCCGAATCCACATTTTGGACAGATATACGGGATGCTCTGCTCTCTGCACCGGTAACATCTCTTGATGCTGACGCCGCATGAAGGGCATCCGAATTCGGTCGCCCCCTCTTCCGCGAGCGGTGCACAGCACGATGTGCATTTCTTGTCAGTCATGGTAACTCCTGAGATTCTTATAATCTCTCCCTTGGAACACTTAAAAGGTAGTGCCGATCACGGTCCCCGGCACCCCGACGCCGTTGAGGAAGGAGATAAGACGCTTTCTTTTCCGTCCATTTACAAGAAATGTCGGGACCTTATGCCCGAGAACAAAGGGGATCAGGCAGGGATCAACCTCCCGGGAGGGAACGGGGACGGTAACCCGGGACTGTAAACGGCCGTCGATGAAAATCCCGTCAACTGATTTAACGAGGATAAGTTTTTGCCGGAGGCGCCATGCGAGCCACGCTGCGATAGTATCTGAACTGACATCCCACGTATGAGGTAGCGGATCCTCATCCCGCATAATCCGGTAGGGCAGAAGGATTGACTGATTCTGGAGCAATTCGAGATGATCCGTCGCGGGAACCCCAAAAGAGGAAAGGTACCACCCGTATTGCTCCATGCCCGCAATCGCCATCCAATGGCTTTCCTCATCACCGGTACCGCATTTCTTTGTCGGTCCGATAAACGGGCCCCCGCCCGGGATAATGATAGCAGGTCTTCCCGCTGAAATAATGGCATGGATAATATTTTCTGCGATATCGAAGACACTGCCCCCGATTTTAATTACATGACAATCTTCCATCAGACAGATCTATATCGCCAGATTATTAAAACCGGACTGGTACCTGATGTATGAATGTAATCCCTGCGTTTCTTGTATTTTTTCTATTGCTGCCACCCGTATATGCGGGGGTGATTACCGAGTTCTGCCCGGATACCTACCTGTCCGGGGACCCGGATGAATACATTGTGTTTTCCGCTGACGGAAACCTTGACGGGACGATGATCACCGATGGAGAAGGGGGTTTCCGTTTCCCTGCCGGCACCATGGGGGCCGGGAAAATTATTGTTGCTCGAAATGGGTCGGCCTATACCCTGGTCCATCACCAGTCCCCCGATTTCGAGATAAGGAATTATTCCCCGTTAATTCCCGATCTGATTACAAGCGGAAATTTTCAGATGGGAAATCCCCGCGATGAACTGCTGGTATACGAAGGAAACCGGCTGATACAGAAGATCACATGGCCGGGGGACGTCACCCCCCGTGAAGGACAGGTGCACTACTACAGTGACGGGACCTGGGATAAACGGGTACTCATGATAGGTCAGAGCAGGCTTACCGCGAAAACATTCGAAGGGGTCTCAGGGACCTGTTTTATCACTCCTGATTGTTCGGAGGAGGTGTATAGGCACTTTATTGACAATGCCGGATCTGAGATCCTTGTTAATGTATACGAATTTACAAGCCCGGTAATGGCAGATGCGTTGATTAATGCTCATAAACGGGGGGTGAATGTGACCGTCCTCCTTGAAGGGGGTCCGGTAGGAGGTATCTCTGCTGCAGAGAACGAGATCTGCAATCGTCTGACAAAGGAGCATATTCCGGTATTCCTCATGGGGACGACAGGAACCAGTCATGCACCGTACCGCTATAATCATGCGAAATATATCGTCGTTGATGGGAAGGCACTTTTTATTACCAGTGAAAATTTCACCAATAACGGATTTCCCGGGACCGGGGATACCGGCAACAGGGGGTGGGGGATCTGCCTTTACGACAGGGCAGCAGCCTCATATTTCAGGAATGTTTTCCTCGGCGACGTTCACGGCGATGGGATCTTCCCGACACAGGGAAAACCCGGCAATATTATGGAAGTTCCCCACGTCGAACATGCGAGGGAATTTTCACCGGAATCATATTGCGCTCTCAATGTGACTCCGGTCATTGCGCCCGATACCAGTTATCTTATCGGGGACCTCCTGAATGGGGCACAGGAGCAGATCGATATCGAACAGGCATACATCACGAACGAATCTCCGGGGGTTCTCAACCCCTATCTTGGGGAGGCGGTCAATGCATCCCGCCGCGGTGTTCATGTCAGGGTACTCCTCGACTCGTACTGGTTCAACACCGACGGACCGAACGATAACGATGAACTTGTTGCTTATATCAATCAGGTAGCGAAGGATGAAGGACTTCCTCTCGAGGCCAGGTGTGCAGGTCTCGAAGAAAATCAGATCGAAAAGATCCACAACAAGGGAGTGATTGTGGATTCAAGGAAGGTATTAATCTCGAGTATTAACTGGAATACGAACTCCCCGACGTTTAACCGGGAAGCCGGGGTTATTATCGAAAGCCCTGAGACCGGGAGGTATTACGGGCGTGCTTTTACCGACGACTGGGATTCGACCGGTCCGGTGAATTCAAATGACCCTCTTGAACAGCATGTCAAACTGGTCATTGTCGGGATTGTCATCTGTGGACTGATAGTGCTGTACTGGAAACGAAACCGGTAACATCACCCGAAAAAGGTAATTTTTTGCCTCGAAGTTCCTGGGACTGGCACGTCGGAGGCATATGCCTGCTTAAGCGATTTTCCCTGGTAAATTATCTGGCGTGCATCACGGAAATTGAACTTTTCTATGATCAGGTGGTTTTCTTTCAATTTTTTCAGGGCATACCTGACCGTGCGCGGAGCGAGGTTGCTCCTGCTCACAATTTCTTTATGGGTCATGGCGCCCCCTGCTTCGAGCAGGGAGAGAACTGTTTTTGACGATGGTGGAAGGTGATTCTCTGGCATATATGTACGATATGTTAACGGTGTTAACACTTAAAGCTGCCGGTTATAACAATTACACTACCCAATGCTATGCAGCATGCTGACTATGCCGGAGCGCAATGCGTTCATTATTCTCACCCTTGTTGCATTCACACTCCTGATCGGCGCACTCGTGATGGAATCTCTTGGGACAGAGTCATTTGCAATACGGTTCTCTCCCAAAACTCAGGAAGGAACCCTTGTCTTCATATCGGGGGTAATTGAAAAACAAACAATTATTAGTGACGGTGGACACCGGATCCTCGTCATCAACGGCACAACGGTATTCATCCCCGGATCGGTTGGAGCGGGGCTATCGCTGTCCCGGGGGCAGTCGGTAACGATATACGGCCTTGTCACAACGTACCAGGGTGAAAAGGAAATTACTGTTCAGAGGCCTGGTGACATTCATGCCACATGAAAATTTACCGATATATCGCAGACGGTGATTATTTTTGGGATAGTCACATTTCAGCGACTAATTTCTTACTCTGAAGGACCCCACTTGCGCCAGCCCTGCCCCCTTTTTGGGGCGGGGGCGCATGCGATTCTTCTATATTACCATGACGCTGATCCTGGTAATGCAACGTCATCGCAACCGGGGCGCCACAGCGGCGGGGCGAAGCCCCTGAAGCGTCAGTATTTTCTGTCCATTATCAGGAACACTTTTTTGATCTGAATTTTGGAACAATACTCTGGCTATTTCTTCTCTCGTAAATTCCTTAATGAGCTGGTAGTTAGAATGGCACTATACCCTATTTTTTACCAGTTCCAGGCTGACATCGAAGTTCCTGACGGAATGGGTCAGTATACCGATGCTGATGATATCCACGCCAGGGAGGGCGTATTTTTCAACATTCTCATCATTAATGGAGCCTGATATCTCGATAAGGCGACCTTTCCGGAGATCATGATCTTCAAGCATCGAGAGGGTATGTTCCACTTCACCAGGGGTCATGTTGTCGAGCAAGATGATGTCAGCGCCAGCCTTCGCCGCCAAAACTGCCTGATCAGGAGTTTCCACCTCTACTTCCACTTTCCTGTATGCCGAGCCCGATCGTGCAATTGCAATTGCATCATGAAGGGAGACGATGGCAAGGTGATTGTCCTTGATGAGTATGCCGTCGGAAAGGGAGAATCTGTGCGCCTCCCCGCCACCCAGTTGAACCGCTTTTTTGTCAAGGACCCTGAGCCCGGGAGCGGTTTTTCTTGTCGAGGAAATCCGGCATTGTGCTCCCGTTGCCCCGACAATATCGATGAACTGTTTTGTTTTTGTTGATATTCCACTCATGCGTCCGATGATATTGAGGGCCGTCCTTTCGACGAGCAGAACTGCCTTAACAGGTCCGAAGAGCGTCATCAGGATATCTCCAGGATTGACGGCGGTCCCATCGTTCTTCGGTATCCCGGTCTCCACACCGTAATAGGAAAACAACTGTTCCGCTTCCGAAAGTCCTGAAACGATCCCTCCCTGACGTGCGATGATCACGGCCGAAACATCAATATCCGGCAGTACGAGGCTGGAAGTAATATCCCCGAACGGTGCATCTTCTTTTATAAATTCAAGAAGCTTGTCAAGCG
The DNA here is from genome assembly GCA_035543455.1 of Methanoregulaceae archaeon. Taxonomy (GTDB): domain Archaea; phylum Halobacteriota; class Methanomicrobia; order Methanomicrobiales; family Methanospirillaceae; genus CAIKOD01. The sequence continues at coordinate 22,687 of DATKKE010000053.1, read as the reverse complement.
GTAATCCCGGAATAACATCCCCCATTATTCTGCAGCGGGTCACGTCCCGACCACCAGGGGGTTATCGATGTTCCGGAGGAGGGTCAGTATAGACAAGGCAGCCAGATAGCTCGTCGAAGGGTTATCGGGACTCTGGAGGTTTCTTACCCTGATGCACGCATCTCCAAAATCTCCCTCGATGTAAATTTCGTGGATATTCCGGTCAACCTCCGGGTCGACCCAGAGTTCTACATCGGCTTCACATCCGGCTGCAAGGCTGAGGGCGACGGAAACATTGACATTCTTCGGAAATTCCTTGATACATTGGTGGGCCTTCCCGGAGAACACAAGTCTTTTCTCATCGGATGCGAGGCCAAGGGATTCCGGGTTTTTGGTCGTTTTTAAAAGGAGTTTATGGATCCCGGAAATTTGTCCGACCTTGATGTTGTCCAGTCCCATAACCGCGCCACTCGGAATATAGATCTTTTTTCGCTCCCTCCGGGCGGTTTCGGTGAGGAGCGACAAGAATGCCTTATCTGAAAGTGCCCCGACACTCATGACAACGATATCCTTTCCGGAATTAATGATAGCTGTACCATAATGCCGTACTGCCAGTACCGATGCGGCTTCCACGACCAGGTCGAAATCCGCCCCGATAAAGGTGTTGAAGTCCTCGTACGCCGTCCCGCCACTGATGTCGGCAAGTTCACGGGCTTTTTCCGGGATACGATCATAGAGGGCCAGGATTTCAAAATTTTCCTGATTTTTGGCAATAATATGCCCGATATTTCCACATCCCAGCAACCCTATCCTGATCATTGTGTACACACATTGTGGATTTAATCCGTTAAGTATTTTGATCGGGAATTGATGACTATCTTTATCAGACAATTAGGAAATGAAAACGGATTTTGGAAAAAATAAAAAAATTAACCTGTGGTGTCATTTCGTGGCTATCATTCCACCAAACCCCGATGAAGAACTCATAATTCCTTATAGGGTAATATATTATGGCCGATGACAGTAAACGGGAACGACAATGAGAAGGTGGTCGCGTTTCTTCCGGAATATGAGAACCATCCCGGTTGCGACATGTTGCGTGCTATAAAAAACAAAGTCGTTTTTATCGTGACTTTCGGGTGCACCTATAACCATGGAGATTCCCGCAAACTGTCAGGGATACTTATCCGTCAGGGCTGCCGGCTCGTTGATTCCCCCGACCATGCCGACCTGGTAATTGTGAACAGCTGCACGGTTATAGAAAAGACAGCGCGGAAGGTTCTCAGGGCAATTGCCTCGTTTCACGCCAGGGATATCTATGTCACCGGATGCATGCCGGCAGCGGAACCTGACAGAATTGGATTTTCAAATGCTGTATTCATTCCTCCGGCCTGTATCCAGGAGGTATACCGGCAGTCCCGTGCAGTCCTATCGGGATCTCCGGGAATTGTCCAGATTGCCCAGGGGTGTTTGGGCCGTTGCAGGTACTGTATAACACGGTTCGCCCGTGGAAAACTCCGTAGTTTCCCGAAGGAGGAGATTATCCGCGAAGTAGAGGGATGTGTTCATTCCGGTGCAGCAGAGATCCAGCTTACTGCCCAGGACGTCAGCTCATGGGGAACCGACACTAACGAGACATTGCCCGATCTTCTCGGGGATCTGGTGGATATCCCGGGAAATTTCAGGATCCGGGTCGGCATGATGAACCCCGGTACCCTTAAAAATATCGTTCCCGGACTTGTAACGATCCTGGAGCACGAAAAATTGTTTAAGTTTATTCATATGCCTGTCCAGTCCGGTTCAGACAGAATACTCGATCAGATGGGAAGGGGATACGGCGTGAAAGATACGGTAGCGATCATGAAAATGATTCGGCAAAAACACCCGGATATCAGTCTTATGACAGATATAATCGTTGGGTTCCCCGGAGAAACAGAGGGGGATTTCCAGGCATCTCTCGCCCTGATCAGGGAAATAATGCCGAATAAGGTAAATATTACGCGGTACTCAAAAAGGGCGAGGACTGAAAGTGCGAAGCTTCCCGATCTGACGGATTACTTGAAGAAAACAAGGTCCCGCCAGATGAACGGTGTGGCAGAAAATATCTACCACGAGATCAATGCGGAATGGCTTGGAAAAATCGTTCCTTTTATAGTAACCGAAAAAATAAGAGAAGGATCGGTGGTGACCCGGAGCCCTTCGTATCTTGATATCATCCAGAAAGAAGATCTGCCGGTAGGAACAACCGGGAAAGTCCACATTACCGAAGAAAGGACCTACTATTTTCTTGGTGACAGGGTCCTCTGACATTGCAGTCCAATGTTCCAGGTCCGTTGTTTTTACCGGTCTGCTATCACAGTTATTCCGCTGATATAAGCTGATTCGAAATAGTCACCAGCCGGCTGTTATCCTGCATTCATGTTGATTCGGCCTGCTGCCCTATATTCCGGCCCCGGGTTCTTGTTGGTTCGGACCAGGGGGACCGTACTTGCGGTATTTAATATAGCAGCATGGGGTTTATAAAAAAATTACGAGGGATAAACTCCCGTTTTCCATTCTCAATGACCTGCCCGGATAGCCGATGTGTTCATCAGCTCCTGGTAACAACAGCATTACATCATAAATAGACCGGAGAATACAAATGGATGAGATTGAAGCCGGATTTTCTCAACTGGTTGCGAAAATAGAGGAACAATCAAAGAGTACCGAAAAAAATTCCACAAAGATTACAGAGCACGATGCTGTTCTTCTTACCCGGATGGCTGAACTGAGCAGATCGGTAATCAGGATCATCGGGCTGAATATGCTTAAGCGAGGAAAACAGGATGGTAAAGGGGAATTATTTGACACGTCATTTTATCCGGAAAAAATGATCGTCCTTGCAAAAACGGATCCCCTGAAGTACAGACCTGACGATGTCACGAAAAAAGTCGATGACCAGTTCTGCGTTCTTTCGGAAGATGGGAAATTCTACGAGCTGATGTACAGCTCCGACGGGGTTTCGGTGGATTCTTTCCTCCAGCCGCTCAGTGGCAGGGAAGTAATCGATATCTACCATTACGAAGCGATGTTCATGCTCTACCGGGCCCTGCACGATTACCTGAAAAATCAGGAAGAGTTATTGAAATCACTTGAAATTACCCTTAATTTTATCTTTGCATCAGGCCAGCCATAATCGTTTTAGTCCTGGCGGAACAGGGGAAACATTGGTTTCAGGAGGTCGTCATCCCCCTCTCCGAGTGCTGAAAGCTTGTATAATTTACGGAACGTCTGCCCCGATGAGGTATTAAATACGACGATCGCTTTGGCCTCGTTGACCATCGTTTCCAGTCCGAATTCCCTGCTTTCATCAACGTCAAGCATTTTCAGATCAAATTCCTTATCCAGGGGGACGAGAGAAACATGGATATTCTGGACCCTGATGTTACCTTTGTTGATCACGCTGATATGTTTCGCGTCGCTGGAAAGTCTGACACCGACATCCGCAAGGGAGCGGGTATCCTGCATTATCCATAATCCCATCACCAGAGTAAGGACGAGGATGAACGCAATACCCCCGATATAAATGCTAATCATTGCAAGGATGGCACTAACCACGATACCGATTACAAGTACAACCTGGTAACGTTCCATAGAAGTCAAAAACCTACAATAGTATATAATGGGCCCGATGTGATTCGAACACATGACCTCCCGGTTATCAGCCGGGCGCACCACCGGGCTATGCTACGGGCCCACAGTTGACGTATAATTTAGCCCACGAGAGTTATTATAAGTTGTGACTTGCGGTTGAAAACGGTACATTAAAACCACATGATTTAGGTACCATTCAACTGCATAAACCGGAACTGGGATTATGGAACGACGTTATCTTCTTGGAAATGAGGCAATCGCCCATGCCTGCCTCGAAACCCCCGTGGATTTCATCAGTGGATACCCGGGCACGCCATCATCGGAAGTCATTGATGAACTAAGGGCCCGTCCCGACCGCCGGTACTATATCGAATGGTCCGTCAACGAGAAAGTTGCCCTCGAAAATGCACTCGCTGCGGCATGGTGCGGGCTGCGTGCCCTGTGCACCATGAAACACGTTGGTCTGAACGTGGCTGCCGATCCGCTGATGACGAGTGCCTACACCGGCGTGACCGGGGGGCTCGTTATCATGAGTGCGGACGATCCGTTCGCCCACAGTTCGCAGAACGAACAGGACAGCAGGATTTATGCAAAATTTGCAAAAATCCCCTGCTTCGACCCATCCGGCATCCAGGAAGCCCACGATATGCTGGGTGCAGCATTCAGGTTTTCAGAAGACGTGGGTCTCCCGGTGATATTCCGGCCCACAACCAGGGTTTGTCACTCCAAAGGTGACGTGGATCTTGGGGATATCCGGATTCCGGAACGCACCGGCGAATTTCACCGGGATCCCAGACAATATGTCGTCATCCCTGCACACACCCGGATCCTGCATAAAAAACTAAACGCGAAACAGGAAAGGATACGAGAAAAACTTGTCCAGCTCGGTTTCAATTATGCAGAAATCAGGGGTAAGGACGCAGTTATCGCGAGCGGGATCGGGGCCTCATATGTCCGGGAACTCCTTCCCGAAACCACATCTTTTGCAAAGATCGGGGCCTATCCTATCGATGAAGAATGGCTGAAGTCCTTCGTGCGTCAGCATGAGCGGGTGCTTGTTATCGAGGAGCTTGCCCCGTTTGTCGAGGAGGAGGTGCGACAGGTTGCAGGAGTTATCCCTGTTTTTGGTAAAAAGAGCGGACACGCACCGCTGGAAGGAGAACTTTCCCCCGACGTTGTCGCAGGAATAATGAAATCCGCCGGATTTACTGCAACGCAGGTCTTCCCTGGACCGTCCCCGGTGTCGGATGTCCCGATGAGACCGCCGATCCTCTGTGCGGGCTGCATGCACCGGGCAACGTTCTACGCAATTAAAAAGGTATTCCGTGACGGCATTTTCCCAAGCGATATAGGCTGTTATACACTCGGGCTTCAGCTGGGTGTTGTCGATACGACGATCTGCATGGGAGCTTCCATAACGGTTGCGAGCGGGATTTATCATGCAGGGGAAAAGCGTGATATCGTCTGTACGATAGGTGATTCAACATTTCTCCACACAGGTTTCCAGGGACTTCTCAATGCGGTATATAATAAGGCAACGATCACCGTCGTCATTCTCGACAACAGGACAACGGCGATGACGGGCCACCAGCCTAACCCGGGCAGCGGTTTTGACGCGTGCGGGTTCCCGACACCTCCCGTTTCGTTTGAGGCGATCTGTCGTGCCTGCGGTGTTTCGTTTGTGGAAACGATCGACCCCCATAACCTCAATGTAATGCTGCAGGCGTTTCGGGATGCGAAAGAGCGCCCCGGCGTAAAGGTGATAATTGCACGACACCCCTGTGTCATCAATGCGAGGAGAGCCGGGATACTGGGCAACAGGTACGTCGTCGACGAAGACCTCTGTACGGGATGCTTCAGCTGTATCAGGTTCGGTTGCCCGGCTATTGAAAAATCGGGAGAAAAGGCATTAATCACCGGGAGTTGTTCGGGTTGTTCGGTCTGTGCCCAGATTTGCCCTGCCGGTGCCATTGTTCACGGAGGAAAAAAATGAAAGGCAGCTTCGATGTTCTCATTGTCGGGATTGGCGGACAGGGAACAATCCTTGCGTCCAACATTCTTGGCGGTGCGTGCCTGATCGAGGGACGGCATGTAAAAGGGGCCGAAACCCACGGTATGGCCCAGCGTGGCGGATCGGTCGAAAGCCATATCAGGATCGACGGCCAGTACGGGCCGCTGATTGCCCCCGGTACTGCCGAGGTCATCATCGCCTTCGATATGCTCGAGGCCCTTCGCTACTCATATTATTTGGAAAAAGACGGGATCATCGTTGTAAACCGGCAGCTCGTGGTGCCGACTTCGGTGTATATGCAGGGATTGCCCGTGCCTGTTATAGAGGAGGTTCGGCAGCGTCTTGCTGCCCAAAGAATCTGCATGATCGATGCAGATCGCCTCGCCGTGGAGGCTGGAAGCCTCCTGACCCAGAATATCGTCATGCTCGGGGCGGCATCACATTTCCTTCCCTTGAAGCCGGAGTCCATTGCAGGGGCAGTCAGCAGGCTGGTACCGCAGAAGACCCTTGAAATTAACAGGAAAGCATTCGAGCTTGGCAGGAAGGCTGGCGAACAATGCAATAATCCCATGCAGCCATGATTTCCGGGAAACCCGGTCCTTGTTTACCCGATCGGATATACCAGGGGGATGCACGGGAACTCCTCAGGACCCTTCCCTCCGGATCAATCGATATTATCATTACCGATCCGCCGTTCGCGATCGATTTCAGGGCGCAGAAATTTAATTATAACAGGACAGGGTCCAATGTGCTTCCCGGGTACCGGGAGGTACTGGAAGGTGATTACGGCCAATTTACCCGTGAGTGGATAAAAGAAGCATTCAGGGTTATTTCGCCATCAGGAAGCATGTATGTGTTTTCCGGCTGGAATCACCTGAAGGATATCCTGTCAGGTCTTGACGACGCGGGTTTCACAACCCAAAATCACCTGATCTGGAAATACCAGTTCGGGGTTTTTACAAAGAAAAAATATGTTACCAGCCATTATCACATCCTCTATGTCATTAAGGACAAAAAACGCTATACATTCAACAAAATCGAACATTATCCGGAAGATGTCTGGGAGATAAAACGGGAATACTGGAAAGGGAAAAAAAAGACCGCGACAAAATTACCGGCTGAAATCGTCAGGAAGATTCTCCGTTTCTCAAGTAACCCCGGGGACGTAGTACTTGACCCGTTTCTTGGTTCGGGAACAGTTGCGGTTACAGCAAAGGAGATGGGGCGTCATTTCATGGGTTTCGAAGTCGTTCCGGAATACTATTCTTTTGCGGCAGATCGTATTGCAGATACGGGGTGGAATACGTTCCAGCCGGATTAATCCGTGTGAAAAGAGGCCGGAATACAGGCAGAAGAACCTGGTAGCACCCAAAATAATGGACGCTGAGGGGGGGATTTGAACTCCCGAGGGGCTGGACGCCCCACAGGCTTTCCAGGCCTGCGCCTTGAACCGGACTAGACTACCTCAGCAGAGAAAATGTATCCTTAATATTACATCGTTTTTTTTTTAATGGTATCTGAACCTGGCAGACTCCGATCGCATCCCGGAGTTATGGAAAAGGAACAGCTTCTGAAAAATATTTTCGACACAGGAGCTGAGATGATAAGACCAGTCCTTCCGTTACCTGGAGTGAGTCTTCCATCCCTTTGTATAGGTCCCGGGTTTCATAAAAATGGTTCTTGGTGCGACAACGAGCCCGTGGTCGCCGGGTTTGAATCCTGTCGAGTTTATCAGCGCCTCTCCGATCCCGATGAGTTCGCCGGCTGCCGTTTTGATGACAACCTTTTCATTTTTCGAGAACAGGTCATTACTGATGACACCGATTCCGGCCAGTCCGGCTCCACGGCACAGGGCATCGACAGCGGTATCCCTGACAACTACCGAAGGCTGGCCATCGACTGCCTCGGTAACCGGACGGATCATCTCACAGATCCGGCTCTCATCTCCTGTTTCATAGAGTTTCATCGCATCGGCGAGGTCGTGAAGGGTATATGCCATTCCTTCATCGAATCCACCCGACCTCGTCCTCCTGAGTTCCTGCATATGGGCACCGGTCCCGATTATGAGACCCATATGATGGCACAGTGACCTTATGTAAGTGCCCGCGTCGCATCTGACCCTGAACAGGACGAGCCTGCCACTGGTATCAAGGATTGAAATCTCGTGAATGGTCCTGATCCTCAGGTTCCTCGCCACGGCACTTCGCCTTGGTGGTCTCTGGTAGATTTTTCCCGTGAATTCATCTGCAACTTCCGTAATACGGGATGCAGGGGCATTGCCGTGGAGGCGCATAAGGCAGACATATTCCTTCTCATGTCTGAGGAGGAGCGGGGCAAGACGAACGGCTTTCCCTTTCATCACCAGCAGGACTCCCGATACCTGGGGATCTAAGGTCCCGGAATGGCCGACATCGGCATTAAGGAGCTCCCCTGCCCAGGCAGTTACCTGGTGACTTGTAGGCCCCCTCGGTTTATCGATTACGAGGATACCATCCGGTAATCTTCCATCCTTACAACATGGTACCGGGAGAACAGGGGAAGATGAAACCAAGTTGGTCACCAGTCAGTGTTCATGAGACTGCAGGTGCTCATTAAGTTTTTCGAGAGTCCCTTCAAGCGAACCATCGCCTGTTACATCAGGACGTACGCCCTCGGACGTCATGACCGATGCGGTGACATCACCGATTGCAACTACGAGGAGTCCGGGCCACCGTTTCCATATCGCCTGACGGAATGACATCGCACTGGTAAACAGGATAGCATCTGCATTCTGGAGGTCCAGGGCCTGTCCGGTGGGCACCAGGGAATAACACCTGATCTCCGTTACATAACCGCCTGCTCTGGCTATGGCGTCGAGGAGGCCTGGATTTGGTATGTCCGCCCTTGGAATGCCAATCCGCTTCCCCTTTATCCACGTGCCCAGGTACGGAACGAAATCCCTGGAATAATATGTCGGCAGGGTTTCACACGCGATGCCGGCTGACTTCAGGACACGGGTCGTCTGTGGACCTATCGCAATGACACGCGGCCAGTGAGTGAGCAGGGGAGCTATTATCTGTGCAGGAAGGGCGCTCGTAAAGAATATGCAATCGAATTCATCATTTTCTGCTGCTTTTACAAATGCTGAAACCCGGTCCCGGTTCACTTTAGCTGCGAGAGGAGAGACAATGATACATTCATGACCATAATTCCTGCAATATTCCTGGTCTTTTCCCTCTTTTCCTTTCAGCCTCGTGATTGCAATCTTCATTGCCATATCATTACCCCTCTGATATATGACAGTATGCATTTCGATTGGTTTATCCGTGCACGATACGAGCGTACCCTGTGATCGGGATCATTGTGGGAACGCTGGCCGGGGTCGGTCTCGGCGTCATCAGCGGCCTCTTCCCCGGGATTCATTCAAACACCCTCGCTGCAACGCTCCTTGGTTTGCAGACATTTCTGATTCCGATAGGAGGGGCCGAAGCCCTGGCTGCCACCATGTTTGCGGCGTTAATTACCCATACCTTTCTTGACAGCATTCCCAGTACATTCCTTGGGATTCCCAATCCTGATACAGCCCTCTCTGTGCTTCCTTCCCATATGCTCTGCCTCGAGGGAAAAGGTGAAGAAGCTGTACGGATTGCTGCTCTTGGGAGTGCTTATGCAGCAGCACTTGCGATTCCGCTCTCAATATTCCTCTTTTTGATATTACCCCCTTTACAGCCCTTTTTCGACTGGTGGATCGGTATCATACTCATCGCGGTGATCGGTTACCTAATCATAGGCTGCAATTCCCCTGCATGGGCGATGATCGTGTTTGGAATTTCCGGGATTCTTGGAATTTTTACATTCCGCTATTCGTTTCTCGGGTGGCATACTCTCGGCATGTCGGGAATCCTGATGCCGCTCCTGACCGGCCTTTTCGGGGTGTCCGTACTCCTGTTTTCGGCAGGAGGCCCCGTTCCTGAACAGAACTTCTATGGGATCCGGATGACTTGTGGTGAAATCCGGAAAGGGACAATAACCGGGACTGTTGCCGGTCTCGTTGTTGGCTGGCTGCCGGGACTTTCCAATGCGACGGCAAATGCCGTACTATGTGCTGGTGTACGTTACCAACGGGAAAGAAGACAGTATATTTTCGCAACAAATGCCGCGAACACATCGAATGCTATCACAGGTCTTGCTGCACTCTTTGCAATCGGACGTTCAAGAAACGGTGTTATGGTCGCCTTGTCCTCGCTTGAACTTCCCTCCATGCCGGCACTCCTTTTTTCAGGAGCCCTTGCCGCGGTTCTTGCCTTTCTCATCACCATCCGGATTTCGGGTTATGCGTATAAGCTGAATGGAATCGACGGGAAACTGCTGAACCGGGCTGTTATTCTCCTTGTCACTTCGATCAGTATAGTCATTGCCGGCCCGTTCGGCCTCTTTATCCTCGTTCTTGCAACCGCAGTGGGGGTTCTTCCGACCCTGGTAAATATTTCACGGGTATTTTGTATGGGTGCGATTATGGTGCCGGTGATCCTGTATTCAATCGGGGTTGCCGGATTTTAATCCATATCATCCCCGTTTCTCCAGCCAGGCCTTTAGAAATCCAGTTATCGGGACTGAGGAAATCTCTACGACCAGCATCGTTGCACTTGATATTATAATAGCGTGTGTGAACTATGTACCTGCCATGCAGTCCTACTGGTTCGGCGATGTCGATGAGTACGGATGCAGACCGGCTCCCAAGGGATTGTCATCTCTGGCATCCAGGCTGGAATCTCTGCATGTTGTATACGGCCGTTTCGTTCCGTTCGAATGGAACCCCTCAGGAATGTGTGGGTTTGGATGGACAAGGAAGGAGTACATCACCCGGCTCAGGCAATTATGCTTTTTTCTCGCCGAGCGGGAGATCGTCCGCCAGTACGGGGCCCGGGATGCCGAACTTCTCCAGATGATACGAACCCTCGATGAGCTAGACGAGGCGACAAACATGCTGACCGAACGGGTGGTGGAATGGCACCGGGTGAAAAATCCCGGTTTCTCAAGAAAATACAAGCGTCTTTCCCGCGAAAAACTCCTCCTGATGCTGAAAAAAGATGAGGGGCCGGCTTTTCAGCAGATAATCGGGGAGATAGAGAGTATCTCAAAGGCACGAGGTATTCTTTCGGCTGAGGTATCCCGCAGGGCGGAAGAAGTAATCCCGAATTGCAGTGCCCTTGTCGGTGGCCTCGTCGCTGCCCGGCTTATCTCCCATTCAGGAGGACTCCCGGCCCTTGCCAGGCTTCCCGGTAGTGCAATTCAGGTCCTCGGGTCACATACGGCTCTTTATTCTCACATACGGGGTGGCACGCCCTCCCCGAAACATGGCATTATCTTCCAGCACAGGAGGGTTCATAATGCACCAAAAGAAACCAGAGGGCGTGTGGCCAGGGTTTTGGCATCCAAACTGGCAATAGCTGCACGGATTGATTATTACCGGCAGGAACCTGACCAGGATTTCATCGTACAGGCGCAATCTGCTGTCGATCGTGCAGGAGATCTTCATGATATGGATCGATAACGTCCTTGTTTCCTGCGGTGAGGGAGGTGTTTATGGTGAAAGGCTCCTCAAAGAATGCCGCGTCTGGGATCCTTACCGGAGCAAGCTTGCCGCCTTCTATTACCTGTGTTCAACTCCTGATCTGACCCATGATATGCGGGTTCTCTACCTGGGTGCAGCCAATGGTACAACCGTCTCGCATGTTGCGGATTACGTGGAGTGTGTTTATGCAGTGGAAATGGCGCCGAGACCGATCCAGGACCTGCTTGCTGTCGCCGGAAGACGGGGAAATGTAATCCCGATTATGGCAGATGCCAGGCGTGTGGAATCATTCGCACCGCTCCTTGAAGTGGTCGATTTGATCTACCAGGATGTTGCCCAGCCTGACCAGGTAGCAATCGCCATCCGGAACAGCATATTTCTCAGGAGGGGCGGGACCCTGATTATCGTGCTCAAGACCAGGAGCATCAGCGTGGCTGAAGAGCCGGAAATTATACTTCAGCAGGCAAACAGGGAATTGGAATGTGCGGGGTTCGATGTCACCGGGTCAGTGTGGCTGAAACCATATCATAAAGATCATGCAGTACTGGTCTGTTCCCGTGTACCGGGAGGATAAATTTTTTGCAGACTGGTTTTTTTAGTGTTCTCCGCCGCCATGCGCGTTTAATTTAAATAATCTGTTGAATTCCCGGATCTGGGCTAGATAGACAGAAATGTTCCGGTACTTATACTCGAGACTTGTATGGATGCCGGGATGGCGTTCAATCCAGCCCATGACGGTTTTAAAATCAAGTCCTCCTTCCGGATGGTCAAGAGGCAGGTGTTCATCCCGGTAGCTGAATTTCCTGCAGTTTGACAGGTGGTGCAGCGAAACCGGCATAGATCCAAACTTCATGAGTTCCCCGTCAAACGAAGATCCCCGGTAATTTGATGTACAGTACAGGTGGGGGAAATCAAGGCAGTAACCTTGTATCCTGCCATCCGAGAGACGGACCAGGTCAGGTGCTGTGGTCCCGATAAACGTTAAATCCCGGAATATTTCCGGGAGATTTTCAAGAAGAAATCTCGGGTCGTAATAACGGTCAAGAAAATCGGTAAAACCGAGGAAGGCTTCCTCACGCTGTCCCTCCTTGTAATGCCCTGCATGGAGGACTATGGCTGGTGCTCCGAGCGTGTCTGCCATCTGCAATGTCTGGCAAAGTGCAGATTCAAGGGTTTCCAAGGCGTTCCCGGGACTTTCCGGGTCAACGTCCGTGGGGCAACAGGGGTTCACACCGTGAAGATGGTGAGGGGCGTGCAGGATGCAGAGTACATTTTTTGATGCAATTTCCTCAATTCTTTTCTTGAACACAGGTTCCGGCTCGGGTATCACAAGGACCTGGATATGGTCAATTTCTCCGGTTTCTGCAAGATTTGCCAGTTCCGCGAAGGTATCCGGGTCGTCTGATCGTACTCCGCAGCCGACCAGGCAGGGATGACACTCATGATTTAGTACTGTCATGGCATTTCCGGGGATATTTCAGGAAAAAGATCCTATTCTCTCCGATTGCTGTATTTTCGTGTCAGATCGGGATTTCACCCGGTTTCCTGAGCAACTTTTGTCAAAATTCCGGCCGAAAAGGCTCGGGTACCTACAGGAATAATACGTTAAAAGTAGCCCGGGGCAGATTCGAACTGCCGTCGCGGGATCCAGAGTCCCGCATGATTGACCGCTACACTACCGGGCTATAGCTCTCCTATCCCGTTACCTTTTAAGACTAATTAATATGACTGACTTCTACCTTCATGAGAGGGATCCCGGGCATTTTCCGCAAATGCTGCATACATCCTTAACCGGCCTGATAAGTTCCCCTTTCCGACAAAACGGCACAATATCGTTGATGTCGCGTTTATAGTAAATATGAGGGACGAGCGCAATATGGGTATAAGGGCCGGGGACGACGCCGAGCCTGTCAGCGATCATTTTCTGGAGATGGACGAGGGCGAACATGTTGGCTCCCGATGCCGTGAGCATGTCATTGCTCCGGAACACCACTTTCATCTGCAGTCTGCCATCCCTGACAAGGCATTGAACCAGCTGCAGGCAGGGGCAGTCTGCTAGATTCTCATCAATAACCGGGTTCCAGGTGATGGCAAGTGCTCTCCGGCTTTTCGCCGATAATGAAAGTTTCCCTATTATATATGCAACCTGGTCCACCGCGACGGTTTTTCCCAGGTATTCCAGGTGGTCCCCCCACAGAAACAACCTTCCATGGTAGTCATATTCGAAAACGGAGTCCGATCCTTCCAGGAGATCGTGAGCATACTGCTCCATAAACCTCTGCTGGAACCTCGATGCAGGGCTGACGAGCGGTTCGGTCAGTGGATTATCAACCTTCATTGCGATCTCTTCGAATTCTAACGTGGCTTCACCGTCTTCGGTGACCAGGGGATACCCCTTTTCAAGTATCATCTTAATGACAAGTTCATGTGCCCGGGATATGCTTGGTGCCCTGATAATCCGCATGTATGAATTATTTGGAACGAGGAGTATTAATGGTAATATGAGAATAGAGAGGTGAAACAGTACGTCATCATCTGGTATATAAAATCATTGCACAGATGTATACATTAAAGACTCTGATTGTCCATCTATAAACAAAATCTCACAAAAAATCCCGGGATTTACCTGCGCGTAACTGGGCAGGTATTTAGGTTCTTCCGGAGAGGCTTCGAAGAATGATTTGCACTCAGAGATCATGTGCCAGACTGCGATTTCATGCGGATTTCGTCTAATATCACGTAAGTTCAAAGAAATTTCGATGAGATCAACCAAAAAAGATATATTAAGTGTTCCACTAATATTGAATCATATTCCGTTTATTCGGAGTATGGAGCACTGTGAACCGTTAATCGACAGGTGTCGAACCTGATCCGGTTTGGGTGCATTGGATTGAACGTACAGAACTATGGACATGAGTAAGGAGGAAAATAGATGACTAAGCGATTAAGTATTGCACTGATGATGTGCGTCGCACTGGTTCTTCTTGCGGGAACCGCAGTTTCTGCATACCCGAAGATCCAGAATGTCCCGGTCGGGGGCGACGTATTCATTGGTGAACAGGGCCTGGTCTTACCGGTACCCGCAGGGACAGTTCTCTCGTGGTATACGGGATCACAGACAGTAGGACAAAGTGCCCCGGCAGCAACCGTAACGGTTACAGACCCGAATAACTTCTACGTGGCCCCGCAGACATTCGTCGGCCATGCAGGTAACTGGTACGTAGGTAGCACAAACACTGTTGCAGTTGTTGCAAACGACCCATCTCAGGTTGTAAACGCATGGGACCAGCAGGCAGGTAAGATTGTCACCGGGAAGAGTGTCCCGGCAGGAGACTTCATTAACTTCCGTCTTGAGACCAATCTTAACACAATCCCCACCCAGCGTAACTCAACAACCGGATTCGTCGACATCAAGGTGAAGACATCCGACGGTACTGTATATACCGCATTGTACCAGGATCTCGCCACACAGATTGCCCTGACAGGGCAGTCAGTCAATGCAATGCCCTATTTCTGGGTTGTCAATCAGTCAGGACCCTACGGCTGGGCAACAGGTATTGTTGACGGCCAGGGAAGCAGGATATACAAGGCAGGAGTCTATACCTTCTGGACCGAGTGTAACCTTAACGGCATGAAAGACAACTACAAGGATGCATCAGGTAACGACTACACCGGAAAGACGATATCAACGACCCAGACAGTAACCCTTGCATCCGACACTGTCAAGATCCAGGCCAGCAAGGATTCCGTAGTCCGTGGCAACCCGTTCTCCGTGACCATCACTGGCAGACCCAACACCGCCTACTACCTGTGGGTAAAGGGCACCAGCTCGATGTCAGGTAACAACACTGATGCACCACCGTTCATCGCCGCGTCACAGGATAACGTAGCGCAGGATCAGCCAAACAACATCGTTATTGGTCAATACCAGTACCAGGGTGGCGGCGGTCTTACTATCCAGCAGGACGTCCCGAAATACAACGGTGACGTGTTCACCAATGGTACCTCATACTACTGTCAGGTAACCCTGTCGAACTCAGGAACCAGGACTGTAGGATGGACCACCACCAAGGATACCAAGGACAAGAAATATACCATCCATGTAGAGCGTGCAGAGCCGGCAACCCCAGTCACTCCGCCAGCACCGAACCGCCAGTTCAAGAGCGACGAAGTTGACATTTCAGTCCAGAAGGGCGCAGTCACCATCGTTGCAGCAGGCGACCAGCAGTACTTCCTCGGCGAGGAGATCAAGCTGACCGGTACAAACTCCGAGACGGACTTCACCTACCTGTTCATCACCGGACCGAACCTGCCGACAGCAGGCGGACAGTTGACCGACCCACGGACGGCAGTCATTCCAGGCCAGGATGAAACCTTCACCCCGCAGGATGTCCTCGAGGACAACACATGGTCCTACAAGTGGCAGACTGCAAACCTGAACATCGATGCAGGTACCTACACGGTATATGCAGTTGCAACCGCGGTTAACAGGGACAACCTTGCAAATGCCCAGTATGCAACGGTATCGATCATTATCAGGAAGCCGTTCGTCAGTGCAGTAGCATCCCAGTCGGTTGTAGCAGCCGGCGACAAGCTCTATGTACGGGGAACTGCCCAGGGTCAGCCAACACAGGGTGTTGCAATCTGGATCATGGGTAAGAACTTCATCAGCTACGCTACTGAGAGTGTGAATACCGACGGAACCTTCGAATATGAAGTAACCGAGGGAACCACAGCCAATATGGCAGCAGGTCAGTACTTCGTCGTCGTCCAGCACCCGATGTACAACGACCGCTTCGACGTATTCCCGGACAATCCGAATTCACCGCAGTTCGTCCTCGGAGCCTACCCGGTATTCGGCAACTCGTTATTCAAGGTTGGCGGAGCAGGCAGCTTGCAGGGATCTGATGCAGCAGAAGCACTCGTCCAGGCACTCAACAACCCAAGCGTTGATGATACCTACACGAAGCTCCAGTTCCTCGTTGAAGTACCAAAGATCACCATTGCACCGATAGGCGACCACCAGGTCGGCGACAAGTTCACCATCCAGGGAACCACCAACCTCGCAGTCGATGATCAGATTCTCGTGCAGGTGACCTCGTCATCATTCCAGCCAACCGAGAAGACCCAGAGTGGCGAATTCAGCGGGTCAACCGGTACCGTCAAGGTCGTGGCAGGAACCCAGGGCTTCAACACATGGTCCTTCCCAGTTGATGCATCGTCCTTCAAACCGGACGAGTACATCTGTCAGGCAGAAGGTATCACCGTGACTGGTGCACAGGCATCCACGTTGTTCAACGTTGTTGAGTTCAAACCAACACCCGTTCCAACCACCGTGCCACCAACCACCGTAGCACCGGTAACAACAGCACCCCCGACCGCCCCACCGACAACAGTCCCAACCGCCAAGCCGACAACTCAGCCTGGATTTGGTGCACTGATTGCCGTGATCGGCCTTGGAGCTGTTGCGTTCCTCGTAGTGCGCAAGCACTAACCCAACAACCTAACTTTTTTATCCGGTAACGCCGGAATTGAGTGATTCTATACCGTCAGGTTCTATCAGGTAGGCAATTGGATTTTTATTCCGGCAAAATAAGGTTCGTACAGCAATTTCCTGCATAATCTTTTCAGAGGATATAATTACCAATTCCCGGGGAAACGACCGGATCCCGGTGAATTATATTATACCGGAGAAACATTTACTATCATGAAACGGACCAGGGGACAGGCAAGTGAATATCCATGAAATTAACGGCAAAATTACTGGACATTGCTGACCGTGGCGTCCTGCTCAACCTTGCAGATGCCCGGAATCTCGGTGTCCTGCAGGGAGACCGTGTTCAGGTTCTCAATGAACAATCGGGGATTTCCACTGCCGTCCATGTCGATATTACCACGACTATGGTTCCGCAGGGAACGGCTGGTATTTACCAGCTCTGTAATGACAGGCTCTGCATTCTCGACGGAGCGCTGCTTGAGGTCAGGGAAGCAGCGAGGCCTCAGTCCCTTGAGTATATCACGAAAAAAATGAACGGAGAACGTCTGACCCAGGAGGAGACGTTTGCTATTATCCGTGACACCGTAAATGACGATCTCACTCCTGCCGAGCTTACGGCATATATCACGGCGAGCTATATCAATGCCCTTGATATGGACGAGGTGGAGCACCTTACCCGGGCAATTGTCGACACCGGGGAGCATCTTACATTTCATACCCATCCTATCGTTGACAAGCATTCGATAGGTGGTGTTCCCGGCAATAAGATCTCCCTGATAGTCGTCCCTGTTATTGCTGCCAGCGGTCTGAAAATTCCAAAAACGAGCTCCCGTGCAATCACAGGGGCCGGTGGGACAGCGGACCTCATGGAAGTACTTGCCCCCGTAGAATTTTCAGCAACGGAAGTCCAGCAGATGACCCTGAAAGTAGGTGGGGTGATCGTATGGGGCGGGGCAACGAACATCGCACCGGCAGATGACAAAATCATCCTCCAGGAATATCCATTCCGGATCGATGCCAGGGGTCAGATGCTGGCAAGTGTCATGGCCAAAAAATGTGCTATCGGAGCGGATCTGGTTGTCATTGATATACCTGTCGGCCCCAATACCAAGGTTGTAAACCTGGCAGAGGGAAGGAAACTGGCACGCGAGTTCATCGAGCTCGGCGAGAGGCTCCACATCCGCGTGGAATGCGCCGTAACGTACGGAGGATCCCCCGTAGGACGGTCCATCGGTCCACACCTTGAAGTTATTGAAGCATTAAAAGTCCTTGAAGGAAGTGACGAACCTTCATCGCTTACCCAGAAAAGTCTTGCGATTGCAGGGATAGCTCTGGAAATGGCTGGAAAAGCGTCGGTTGGGACCGGGATGGAAGTGGCGCGGACTCTGCTGAAATCCGGAAAGGCCCTGGAAAAATTCCGCCAGATCATCGAGATTCAGGGTGGCGATCCCAAAGTCAGATCGACTGATATCCAGCCAGGAAACCATACGTTCGTGGTGAGGGCTCCGACAACCGGATATGTGATTGATTTTAACAACAAATCCCTTATCAGCATCGCCAGGACAGCCGGCGCTCCTCACGATCCCGGGGCGGGAATCCTGCTCCACGCGAAAAAAGGTGCCCATATAGAAGCGGGAGATCCCATATTCACCATTTTTGCCGAGAGAAAATGGCAACTCGACAAAGCAATCGAAGAAGGAAGGAGGCTGATGCCGGTTGTCGTAGAAGGGATGGTTCTCGACAGGATACCCGGAGAGCTCCGGTGGCAGTAAGGGCTATCCATGGCTCTAATGCAGATCAAACATTTTATCTGGTCTGAAATAAGAAAAAATATAAATCATGGGCTCTAAATTATTATGGGAGGGATTAATGCATATGAAATTACCCTGCCGCCTATTCTTTTTCCTCTGCTTGCTGCTTCTCGTCTCTCTTGCGGGGGCACAGACCTTATCAGTCAGTGTTTTTGAAAAAGATGGAACTATTAACCCCGTCCCCTATGCATCAGTCTTTGTTAACGGAGCTCTTGCAGGAAAAACAGGAACTGACGGTATCTTTACCTTCACCCATCCCGGGACAGATGCCCTGGATGTCAAGGTTTTAAAACCAGGGTATGAATCATGGGAAGACCAGGTCGGAAAAGCTGAAACCGGGGTTCTCGTGCAGATCAGGAAAAAGCAGCTCTCGCTTACGATGAGCATATTTGATACCGACAGTGCATTACCAGTCCCCAATACCGTTGTAAAACTGAGCGGCGTAAATATTACCGGGCAGACCAACCAGACTGACACTACCGGGAAAGTTGTGTTCCCTGTCGTGGCGGAAGGTGTATATACCATTACGATTGATGCACCGAACTACCAGGAACGGACGGCGGTTGTTGAAATGGGGACAGAAGATAAAACTGTCCAGTATCTCCTGCTCAGGAGCGACAGGTTCTCCATCCTGGTTTATGACGGCCGGGACCAGTCCCCTGCTGCGGGTGCAGAGGTATTTATCGACGGGGTTTCAAAAGGTAAAACAGATCAGAATGGTATTCTGACATTGGAAATCCCAAGAAATAAGGTTTACAACCTGAAAATTGTAAAAAGCGGATTTGTTGATTATCTGGAAAAAAGAAATATCGGTGAGAATGAAGCGGTAGTGAATATCCCGTTGTCGGTCGCGCCGTATAAAGCATCAATAACGGTTTTTAATGAGATGAACGCACCGGTCGAGGGAGCGGCAATACTGGTGAATGGAAACCCTGTCGGCACGACCAGCCAGTTCGGGAAATATTCATTCCAGAATCCACTGGCAGAAGACGATCTCCTGGAAATACGTCATTCCGGTTATACGACGGTAAGGAAAGACGTGGCCAGGGACGATGTCGGAAAAGACCTCACGGTAATACTCCCGGCGGCTGTGGCCGATCTGACCGTTTATGTTGAAGATGAGGGGCATGTAATCCTCCCTAATACGACCGTTTTTTTGAATGGCCAGAATTCCGGGATGACTGATGGAAATGGCATGTTGATTGTTCCGGTCAAAGTGAATGTCCAGAACAATATTACTGCTGCGAGGGAAGGATACCAGCCGGCAACGGTAACGAAGACCCTGGACCCGGCAAATACCAAGGCGTCGAGTATTACCATTACCCTGGTCAGAGGGCTGAATCCGATCCTGATCCCGGCAGTAACAGGCTCGCTTATCGTAGTCATCCTGATTATTGCCATAATCCTCACCATCAGGTCACGGAGAAGGAGACCGGGAAAGACACATTCAGTACCGAAGTCGCATGCAGATTCGGGTGGCGGCCGAAGAGGCGGCGATATATAGAATTTTTTACGATGAATCGACAATTTTAATGATTATTTTTCCCATAAAAGACTTTAATTTATCAGGGAGATCCTCCGAATACCAACTCCCTTGTCGTGAAGCCCGTGCCTGAGGGATTCGATACGGTCAGGGATACGAGATAATTTCCGGGTGTTACAAAACTATGGACCGGGTTCTCGAGATCTGAGGTTCCGCCATCACCAAAATTCCAGGACCATTTCGTCGGAGGCCCGGACGAACGGTCGATGAACTGGAGCACGCCTGAGGGTGATTCCTGAGGACTTAGCCCGAATGAAGCAACCGGTGCCTGGAATTCGGGCATAACGATAATGTAATATACTTTTGTTGCCGTATTGCTCCCGGCATCGTTTGACGCATTTAACCTGACGGAATATGTCCCTGGATTTATATATACATGGATGGGATTTTTCTCATGTGATACGGCGCCGTCTCCAAAGTCCCAGAACCAGTTCACGGGCGAAAGGGACGACCTGTCAGAAAACCCGATTACAAGAGGACTTCTTCCGGATGTTCGGTTCGCGACGAAGTCCGCGACCGGGATCTGGAAATACTGAGTTACCAACGATGATCCTGGCAAAGTACCGGTTGTCACCGGGATCCTTTCAGGAACTACCTGATTACAGGATACACAGGGGGATGGAATAGCCTGTGTCGCCAAAGGGATGGGTGCAGGAGTACCTGCGGATGTTGATACCGGAACGGCAGGCTGTTGCAGGCATCCTGCAAGGATAGCCACGAGGCCGATAACTAATAGTACTGCATATCCCGGTGATTTCATAAGTGCTACTATTACGGGTACGTATTAAATTTAATGGATACACCATAAGAACAGGAATAAATACCTGATTTGATTGACCGTAACTGAACAACATTGTATCAATAGTGTGATGCAATTACGGTACTGAAAATTAACGGACCCAGCGGGAATCGAACCCGCGTCCTTGGGTTCGAAGCCCAAGAGGATATCCTCTACCCTATGGATCCAGCTTTTCCCATATTTAAATCGCAAGATATTAAGCATTTTTCCTCCCACTCTTCGTGATGATACTTTCTGCCAGAACAATATCGGAACGGCTTGCTGAATCGGGATGTTTTCCTGCTGATGCCGTTCGAACAGATGAGCCCCCGGTAAGGAGCGATTGTGAAACCGGTAAGATCTCCAGTCCTCCATACAAAAGGAAAGAGCCTGGACGGCATCTGGTAATATCACCATTTGCTCCGGAAAGTCTCCAGCCTGCATCGTACGATCTCAGGGTCTCTCTCGATATGGTCCTCCCAAGGAGTTGCTGCACGCTCGTACCAAGTCTTGAATGGGTGGAAATCCCGGGAGATCTTGCCGCAACACTCAGGTGCAGGTCGTCATACGGCAGGCGGGGTGTCATCATTTCCGCCGGATTCGTCGACCCCGGCTTCAGAGGTCAGCTTACCCTGTGTCTGGTCAACATGGGAAGAGAAGATATCGCACTGAAAAAGAACGACAGGATAGTCCAGATGATTATCCACGAAGTGCAGGAAGGTGGAATGCTGTATAACGGCCGGTACCAGGACAGCCACGGAGCGATCGATGCACGATGACAGAGTAAAAACCATTATGTGACTTCAAAGGAAGAAAATATCATAGATAGCACCATAATCCACAGAAAAAAGTGTCAGGGTGTTATATCGTTAGCGGATGTTATTGAATGAGGGCACAGGGGATAACGGCAAAATATCCTGATATCAATACTATGAACAGGTCAATGATATGATGAACCGACCGTCATGGAAATATTTTCCGGAAACATGGAATCCCCAGAGGAAGAATGATCCGTACAGAACGTAAGTATATTGAGATACTCCGGATCCTCAAAGATCACAGCGAACCGGTCGGGGCAAAAAGGCTCTCCGAAATTATGGCAGAACGAGGCTTCATTCTTACCGACCGGGCGGTGCAGTATTACCTCCAGTATCTCGATGAAATGGGATTTACCGAGAAAGTCGGAAATTTGGGGAGGATCCTCACCGATGCCGGTATATCAGAAACAGACTGTGCCCTCGTCGGGGATAGGATCGGGTTTATCATATCGAAACTGGAGCGCCTCGCGTACCGGACCACATTTGATCCTGAATCTGGTACGGGCGATGTAGCCTACAACCTGTCGATGGTACCGAAAGAACAGGAAGATCAGCTCCGCAGTGTATTCGATGAAATAATCAAGGCGGAATGCGGATTTTTCAGCACGTACAAGATCCTCGATGATGACCCGCGTATCCCCGCGGATTCGGTTGGCGTTATTACGATCTGCAGTATCAGCATGGACGGGGTATTCCAGAGGAACGGGATTCCGGTCCGGATGGCATATGGGGGGCGGCTGTTGATCGAAAACGGTATTCCCGGGGCTTTTCTGGATTTAATCGGTTATCGTGGGACTACCATCGATCCGCTCCAGTTGTTTATTTCGGCAGGTCTTACCTCTGTCAGAACTCTCGTCCGGACAAAATCAGGGATCGGTCTTGCGAATGTCCGTGAAGTTCCCGTTCCGGCAGAAATGCGAGTGAGAGAACTGATCACTGCAATGAAACAATGCGGTTTTGTGTTTCCCGTTTCGATGGGAAATGAAGTGCTGAACCTGCAACCTAATCCGGACCGGATCTCCATCGTCTCCTTCAGCGGCATGAATTATATTGCGAATGCCGT
>DATKKE010000052.1:0-21229 GCA_035543455.1 Methanoregulaceae archaeon | reverse complement strand
TAGAAGGCATCTTTATTGGAGAGAGCTGACGAAAAAATAGTCGGTAAATAATTAATAATAACAAATAAAGCAGCAATAAATGCGACAATTACATTAAACTCATGAAATATTATGTCATCTCGATTATTATAGGCCTCATTGCATAATTTGTACTCATTTAATAAAATTTCAATTTTATCGTCCATACTCTACAAGCAGAGAAGTTAGAATACAATAATATTTTATTATTTAGCTCCCGCGTTTTGACAGCGCTTTCCAACATGCCTCAACTCCCGAAGACTTGACAGAACCCCAATAGACAACTTTTATATAGAACCACAAACCAATTTTATCGCTAAAAGTGGTGAAAAATATGTCACAACAGCTTGGAGGACAACCAATTCTGATTCTTAAAGAGGGAAGCACCCGCACCAGAGGCCGCGATGCCCAGGGCATGAATATCACTGCCGCAAAGGCCGTGGCAGGTGCAGTGCGGACAACCCTCGGACCGAAAGGCATGGACAAAATGCTCGTTGATACCATCGGTGACGTCGTTATAACCAATGACGGCGTGACCATTCTCAAAGAGATGGATATCGAGCACCCGGCCGCCAAGATGATGGTCGAGGTCGCGAAGACACAGGATGACGAGGTCGGCGACGGAACAACCACTGCCGTCGTCATTGCAGGAGAGCTCCTGAAGCGTGCAGAGGACCTCCTTGAGCAGGACGTTCACCCGACGGTTATTGCCCACGGGTACCGTATGGCTGCAGAGAAGGCCCAGGAGATCCTCAAGGAGATCGCAATCGACATCAAGGCGAATGACTCCGCAATGCTGAAGAGGATTGCCGAGACCGCGATGACGGGTAAAGGTGCAGAAGCCTCGAAAGAAAAGCTCTGTAACCTCGTTGTAAAGGCAGTCACCATGGTCGCAGATGCAGACGGCTCTGTCGACACCGATAATATCAAAGTCGAGAAGAAAGTCGGCGGTTCGATCAACGACTCTGAAATTATTGAAGGAGTCCTGATCGACAAGGAGAGGGTCCACCCGGCAATGCCGAAGAAGGTCACCAAGGCAAAGATCCTGCTCCTGAACGCAGCAGTCGAATTCAAAAAGACCGAAGTTGATGCCGAGATCAATATCACGAGCCCCGATCAGCTCCAGGCATTCCTCGATGAAGAAGAGCGGATGATCCGGAATATCGTCGACAAGATTGCAGACAGCGGGGCGAATGTCCTCTTCTGCCAGAAGGGCATCGACGATATTGCACAGCACTACCTCTCGAAGGCAGGCATTTTCGCAGTACGCCGTGTGAAGAAGAGCGACATGGAGAAACTTGCCCGTGCAACCGGTGCAAACCTCGTATCAAGCATCGATGCGATCAGCAAGGAAGAGCTCGGACATGCAGGACTTGTCGAGGAGCGTAAGGTATCGGGCGAAGAGATGATCTTTGTCGAGCAGTGCAAGAATCCGAAGGCAGTCTCGATCATCATCAAGGGCGGTACCGAGCACGTAGTCGACGAACTTGACCGTGCAATGGAAGACGCCCTCCGTGTGGTCAGCGTCGTAATCGAGGACAAGAAGGCAGTCGCCGGTGGCGGAGCACCCGAGACGGAACTTTCGCTCCGTCTCCGCGAATATGCATCCACCGTCGGCGGCCGCGAGCAGCTGGCAATCGAGGCATTTGCCAATGCACTCGAGATCATCCCGAGGACCCTGGCCGAGAACGCGGGCCTCGACCCGATCGACATGCTTGTCGAAATCCGTGCAGCGCATGAAAAGGGCAAGAAGACGGTCGGCCTCGATGTATTCGAAGGAAAGGCAGTCGACATGCAGAAAGCAGGTGTCGTCGAGCCCTTACGTGTCAAGACCCAGGCAATCGCCAGCGCAGCAGAAGCCGCGATCATGATTCTCAGGATTGACGATGTCATCGCGTCATCCAAGTCCGCAGCACCCGAAGGAATGCCCCCCGGAGGCGGCGGCATGGGTGGCATGGGCGGCATGGGCGACATGGGCGGCATGGGCGACTATTAACCGAAACAGTAACCATCCCTTTTTTTGACTGTTTCTGCAAATCATCCGGCTCGATAACCAGTTACTGATTATCGGGCTCAAAATCCTGTTAAATTCCTGTTTAACTCAAATAATCTGTCCGGTACAATTCTTCAAAGATATAGACATTAAATAAAAAGCATCCAGAAGGAGGGAAATAAATAATTAAGCAAATTCTCTCTATTTCTCTTCCCTGACCATAGTAATTGCTTTTTTTGGACATTCGTTTGCACAGATCCCACAGCCTTTACAGAAATGCAGGTCTATCTCCAGATCTTCGTTAATTGCGCAGTCAGGGCAGTACATGGCGCAGAGACCGCAGGCATTACATTTTTCCCTGTCGATTACAGGGCGGAAAACACGCCAGGAACCTGTCTTCCCGGCCGCTCCCTCCCCGGGTTTGCTCATGGCGAGACGTGACCTCACAGGACCACCTCCCTGTACGCCTCTTCGGCGGCCTGGATATTTCTTACATCGGTAAACATCTCGGAAATAGCACTCCGGGCCGATTCCATCGTGATGATATTCATCTTTGCGAGGGCCCCGATAACCGGTGTATTCAGGATCGGGCTCCCGGCGACAACGAGACCGACCCGGAGTGCGATACTCGTCAAATCCACGGAATATGTCTTGAAACCTTTCATTTCCGTTACCCCTGACCCGTTAAGCAGAACGCTCCCTTCTTTTTTAAGACCTTGGAGCACATCGACAACGTCCATGACGCTGTTATCGAGCACTACCACCATGTCAGGTTTCCTGATCTGGGAGTAGACCTTAATCGGGTTTTCGTCGATCCTGACGAACGAGACTACCGGTGCACCTCTCCGTTCGGCGCCATAAAACGGGCATGCAGTCGCATACTTGTGGTCCCGAAACGCTGCCAGTGCGACGAGTCTCGCGGCAGTGACACCTCCCTGCCCGCCTCTCGAGTGTATCCTGATCTCAAACATCAGGGAGTCACCCCGAACCAGTGTTCCATGCCGGGTTTCCTGTTCCTGACAAAGCCGGCAATATCGTCAAAGGTCACTTCCTGCCCACCGAGCCCGGCAATCACGCTATATGGGTCCACCCGGCATCTGGACTTTATTGCCTCTGCGAGGATACCTCCGTAACCAAATGAGTAATCCCTGTCAATTACCACGACGTCCCGTCCTTTCAAGTCGAGGTCAGGGAACGGCCGGAACCAGCGGATACGCATCGAACCTGCCCGTATTCCCTCCTCCCGTAATCTGTCAACCGCGACTTCGGATTCCTTCCCAAGCGTGCCCATTGAAATTATGACCACATCGGCATCTTCGCAGCGGTAGTCCTCGGTAAACCCATATGCCCGGTGAAACCGTGCGGCAAATTCATTCTGGGTCCCGGCTATGACGCCGACCGAATGCCTCATCGAACGCTCAATGTCCCACCTGAATTTAAAATATTCATCCGGGCCCGTCAGCGTCCCGTAGCCCCTTGGATTGCTGACATCGATCGCATGCGGGAGGTACATGGGGGGGAGGAAATCTGTGAGATCTACCGTTTCAAGGGATTGAATGATATGGCTCAGTAAAAAGCCGTCAAGGTTGATCATCACCGGAAGCAGGACATCGTTATGTTCAGCAATCCGAAAGGCCATCAGGGTGGCGTCATATGCTTCCTGGACCGTGCTCACATATACCTGGAGCCAGCCGGTGTCGCGTTCCTGCAGGGAATCGGTATGTTCCGCCCAGATATTCCATCCCGGTCCAAGGGCCCTGTTCACGTTCGCCATTACAATGGGGAGGCGGGCACCTGCAGCCCAGTTTACCATTTCATGCATATAGAGGAGGCCGTGAGAACTCGTGGCCGTGAATGTCCTGACTCCCGTGATGCTCGCCCCGATGCAGGCCGCCATTGCAGAATGTTCACTTTCGACCGGGATAAACTGACTTTTCAGCTGGCCCGATGTAACATACTCTGCTATCTGTTCCACTATTTCGGTCTGCGGGGTAATCGGGTAGGCGGCAACGACGGCAGGCGCCGCCTGCTTAACGGCGGCGGCAACCGCTTTGTTACCGGTGGCGATGGTCAGCATACGCCCTCCGCCTCGAGACTCAGGCGTTTTGCATTCTTTTTTGCCATCGCTAAAAGCATGTCTGTGGATTCCTTACTGATGCCCCTGAACCTCCCCTGGAGACCCAGGTACTCTTCAATTGGTGCCGGTTTTATCATGGCAGCCTTGGATGGACCGTTTATGGTTACTTTACCATATTCACGTTCGTACAGTATCCACATCCCTGTTTTTACCGCGAGTTTTCCCACCTCGACGGTCTGTTCGGTAGGATATCGCCATCCCGGCGGGCAGGGGGCGAGAATGTGGATAAATGTCGGGCCCCTGATGGACAATGCCTTTTGGACCTTTTTAAACAGGTCCTGGGGATATGCACTGCACGCTGTTGCCATATACGGCGGATTATGTGCCTCCACGATCCTGTCGATATCTTTCTTGTTCTCCAATTTTCCGCCGGGGGTGGTCGTTGTCCTCGCACCGGGGGGGGTCGAACCCGATCTCTGCATTCCCGTATTGCCGTATGCCTCGTTATCATAACAGATGTAAAGGAAATCGGTCCCCCTCTCGAAAGCTCCGGAAAGCGCCTGGATTCCTATATCAACTGTTCCTCCGTCCCCGGCATAGACAATGACATTGGTCTTTTTTCCTGATGCCCGGAATGATTCGCTCATCCCCGATGCGCAGGCGGCAGCCGCTGCGAATGCCACATTATAGACCGGGACCTCAATCGCGGTATTGGGATAAATCCCCTGGATAACCGCCGTGCAACATGCCGGCACGACGAGGACCGAATCACTTCCTGCCGCTTTGAGGATATACCTGAGAACGAGCGATGAACTGCAACCCGCACAGGCCGAGGAACCCTTAAAAACAAATTCCTTTTTGGGAATTTCCGTCATTAAAATCGCATTAAATATAGATTGACAACCGGTATTAATACTATTATTAGAGATCCACCGGGCTATTCCCGGAAAATTCTTACCGGTTCCCGTTACACTGCCGTTGTTGAATTAATATACGGAACCCGAAGATGATAATGTCGTCTCTCCGTATCAATGATCCCTCCATCATCCTCCATATAGTTCTACAATAAATCCTGCCTTCGAAAGGATTTCTTTCACGAGCATGTCCCACCGCCCGTCGTTCTCCTCATGTAATGATGCAACCCTGGTATTCCAGATATCCAGGAGATCCGGATTATCGGTAGTCAGACTTCTGCGGCCCGTAACTTTTCCTGCCATTTGACCTCCGTGAGTAAAGATTCTCATCCTGCAGCACCGGAATGCCCTGCATACCAAAGGTCTTGTCTGGTACACCGCACATGCGTAACCCTCCGGCATCAGGACAAGAAAGGGGCAGTGGTTTTTTATTCCGGGGATTTCTTCGGAATCATCCTTAAAAAAGGGAACATAAGGTGCATCGATATGCACAAGGGAAAGATTACCTGAGATGGCATCACGACAGTAGTAATCTCTCGGACCGGCTTTTCTCTCTATTTTGATAGTCGTTCTGAGGGAAATGCAACATGCCCCGCATCGCGTGCAGGTGAACTTCACAGGACCATCCCCTGGATAATCATTCATCTGATCCCTCGTACCGTGGAACAGGCATAGTGTTTTTTTCAGTTATATCATTGTTATAGTTCCCCTCTTCTGGAGAATGTTCCCAAAGCAAATACTCATGGGGCTTTTGGAAAACCTCACAAATATGATCCATTACATGGTAATAGCCCTTCAGGCCTTTTATTTCAGCTAATCGTCTTTCCCCTTCAGCCATTCGTCTCCACGGGATACCATAACCGACATCCCATAGGACAAGGCCCTCGGGAGGGGCTGGATGCAGGCCCTTTTCACACGTTCCATAGAGCCTTTTTTCAATTTCACCAGCGCAACTGGCTCCGGTCCCTGCATTGATCAGGGCTTTTGCCATGCACCGCACCATATGCCAGAGATAACTCTGTGCGGTCACTTCAAAATAAACGATACCATCTTCCCTGCTGACCGATGCCGACAGGACAGTACGGATCGGATTTTTGCCGGAGACTTTCGCAAATCCTGCAAAGTCATGCACCCCTTCAAACAGGGCTGCCACCGCGTTCATGGCATCCATGTCAAGCCCTTCCTCCCGGAAATAATAGCGGTATGTCCTCCATCGGGCATCGTATCGTGGATGGAATCCGGAAGAAACAAGGGCATAGCTGCGACACCAGAGATCCGGAGGGAGCTGTAAATTCAGAGTCTCTATAGCCCGTTCCGGATACGCAGTAGTAAATGCCATCACCTGGCCAAGGGCGTGCACACCGCGATCGGTTCTTCCCGATGAAGCAAACCCCGCGTCACGCCAATCGGTGAACAGCCCCAGTCGCATGCATGCCGCAATAAATTCACCTTCCACCGTTCTTAATCCCGGCTGAAGCTGGGAGCCCATAAAATTCTCCCCAAAATACGCTACCCGGAATGCAAGTCTTACGGGCGACGGTACACCCTGCGCTTCAGTTTCTTCCATGTATTTCTCAGCGACTGTCTGGTATAGGTGCGGAGTGGCGTCATCCTCCCCGTAGCGTAAGAATCGCCTCTTTTTATGGCAGCAAGAATTGACTGCACATCGGGTGAGGCATCCACAAGTGTCCTTCCATATCCGAGATATCGGGCATTGTGCGCATCGCTTCCACCTACAGCTGGCTTTCCCAGTCTGCGTGCCACCTTGGCTGCTTTCCTGTTCGCTGCCCCTACGATATATCTGCTGTTGAATGTTTCAACTGCATCGACCGCGTTGATAGCAGTCCGGAAATGCCGGGCGACACCGTGCCTCCACATGTGGTATGGATGGGGTAAAATCAGGAGTGCTCCCTGCGACCGTGCCAGAGTAATCGTATCGAGAACGTCCATTCCTGCAGGGTAGGGGACCAGGGTACCAAGAGCGATGAGATGACCCTGCTTCGTAGAAATCTCGATTCCGGGTATGATAATTACGTCGGTATCGATGGCAAGCGCCATCTGTGCACCCTCGATAGTATCGTGGTCGGTTATCGCGATGGCATCAAGCCCGATAGTCTCTGCCCGCCGGATAATTTCCACGATACTGCTCTCACCATCCCTGGAGAAAGCGGAGTGGACGTGGAGGTCGCAGATGATCATCAGATCGTACAATGTTCGTTTCCCTGATAATAAGTAACACTCAACCCTTGCGAAAACGAAACCCATGACGAGTAGTTCAGGTACCGCCAGACGAACTATCGACAACTTTAAGCGTTAACAATGTTAACTATATTGTATGACCGGAACAACACTTCCTCCGTCGTCAAAAACCGTCCTGTCCCTCCTTGACCAGGGAGGTGCGATGACCCACAAGGAAATTGTCAGGATGAGCCACCTTGCACCACGTACAGTCCGGTATGCACTCAAGAAACTGAAGGAAAATCATCTCATTATCGAGAAATTCAATTTCAAGGATGCCCGACAGATAATATACCAGGGGAAAGTACCCCAGGTGACAGCATGAGCGCAAGCCCATGCAATATAATGAAATGTGAGTCAGTAGCCCGGGAATATCTCCCGGGCATCAGGGCCGAGATGGTTTCCCGCCTTGTCAACAACAAAGGTATGAGCCAGAGCGATGCTGCCCGCCACCTCGGTGTAACACGTGCTGCCGTATCGCAGTACATAAGCAGAAAACGCGGTGCAGAGATAACACTATGCACCGACCTTGATCTCCTGATCGATCGCTGGGCACTGGCGGTCACAACAGGAGACGAGTCGATCACCATTTGTGATATCTGTAAATGTGCCATGAAAAAATCCTGAAGGTGCTCATTCAGCACGGCTATTTTCACAGGGTTTTTCGTTATTCACGGCCCTGTCATTTCAGGTCGTTGTTTCAGCGAGGCAGCATTCCCCCGACCTGTCGGGAACAATAAAACGAGCCCCATAACCTTTTATTATAGAGATCCCTAGGGAACTTATGCGTATTCTCCTCCCAACGGGTTCCCTTACCTATGACATCGTGCGGCATGCAGCGCGGGGGATTGATGCCGATGTTATCGTGACCGGGGAGGTCGCGTCCCTCCTCACACCCCACCAGCTCGAATACCTGGTAAACCAGGGCACCTATGACATGGTACTGGTATCCGGAATGGTGACTGCATCGTTTGATTCGGTCGAAACAACGACCGGAGTGCCCGTTTATAAAGGGCCGAGACATGCAGCCGATCTTGAACAGATACTTTCCGAAATTGATCGGATCCCATTGTCCCGGACCGTTCCGGCCGACGAATTTATATCGAACAAACGGCGGGAGGAAGCCGTACGGAACGTTATTTCCCGGGAAGAGTCCGCTGGATTCGCATATAACATCCGTGGAGTGAAAATCGGGGAAAATTCCCGGATGAAAGTGCTCGCAGAAATTATGGATGCTCACCGGGTCCAGGACCTCAGATCCGCCGTTGACGGGGCGTTCTGCTCCGGGGCGGATATTGTTGATCTCGGATTTGGATTCGATGCCTGCGAGGCCGATGTAATACGTTGTTTCGAGGAAGTAGCGGTTTGTGACGGCCCCCTGGCCATCGACACCCAGGACCCGGCGCTCATTGCTGCCGGCCTCTTCAGGGCGGATATTATTCTCAGTCTTCACGATGGAAACATCCCTCTTGTGGGCAGGGATGTCGCAGATTCTGGCGCGGTTGCAGTTATTGTCCCCTGTGTTTCGGATCTTCCGGAAAATATCCGCAAGGCCGAGGATGCAGGAATTTCATGCATCATTGCCGACCCCGTACTGAAACCGGCAGGTTCGGGACTTGTCCGGTCTCTCGGCCAGTTTGCCGTAAGCAATTATCCCATTTTTTTTGGTGCCGGGAACGTTGTCGAACTGATGGATGCAGATTCAATCGGGATGAATTGCCTGCTTGCGGCGATGGCAGCCGAACTGAACTGCTCGGTACTATACACAAGCGAACATTCCGATAAGACGAAAGGGTCAATCAGCGAAATGCGAAGGGCGACAGAGATGATGGTCCTGTCTGGAGATCGCCCCTATCCGAAAGATCTCGGGATCGACCTGCTCGTTATCAAGGAAAAACGGAGAAGAAGAGAACCCCCTCTCACGTACTCATCCGTAACAGAGGCCGGACCGTGCCGGGAAGACCTGGTCTATGATCCCTGCGGCAATTTCAGGATCGGTATCGAGGGGAATTCAATTGTTGCAGCAGTACATGGCAGGGCAATAAAAGGACGTTCATGGGTTGATGTATTTTCTGCAATACTTGAGGCCGGTGATATTTCGCTGCTCGATCATGCGGCATACCTTGGGAAGGAACTCTACAAGGCCGAGCTCGCCATTCGGTTCGGGAGAAGTTTCGAGCAGGACGGGGAATTCTGATCAACAGGGATGAACAGAGAATTATCTGCAATATCAGGACTTAGAGATTACACCGGATTTCACTGAAGATCAAAAAATTCAAGGAAAAAGGGATGATCGATCCCCGCGGATACCTTTTTCATGACTCCTGATCTGAGTACTATGCATGGTACGACAGGTCCATGCATCACACATCCTTGTCAAATCTGAAGCCCAGGCAAGGGATTTGCTCAAGAAGCTGAATAATGGCGAGAGCTTTGATGAACTGGCCAAGAATTATTCTTCCTGCCCGTCTGGGAAGAACTGCGGGGACCTGGGCTGGTTTGGGAAAGGGCAGATGGTCCCGGAATTTGAAAAAGCGGCATTCGAAGGTACAGAGGGCCAGGTCGTAGGGCCCGTCAGGACACAGTTCGGGTATCACCTCATAAAAATTCTCGGGAAAAAATAGATCCTTCCCGGATGGAGATCATGTTCCTCTAACTTTAATCAATATATCAGACAAATAGTACTCTGATGCAAATCCGCGGGGTTCGCCGGCTCCTGATAGACCTGATGTGCCAGGTCGCAAGCGCAAACCATCCCTTGGAATTTGTCGGGGTTCTTATCGAAAAAGAAGGGATCATAGAAGAACTGAACCTGCTTCCCGGCACGACAACCGGGGAGACCAGTGCCAGCCTTCATTACGACATGATGCCGCTCGACCCTCATGTCGCGGGAAGTGCGCACAGTCACCCAAGCGGTGCAATACGGCCTTCAGAGGCAGATCTGAGTTTTTTCCCGATGATCGGAAGATATCATTTTATTATCGGGTATCCTTATGGAAAAGATGACTGGCGCTGTTTTCACACAGACGGGACGCTGGCCGCGATAGAGGTAGTGCCATGACAAGGGTCGTTGCAACCGGTACGTTTGATATCATTCACCCGGGACATCTCTTCTATCTCCGGGAATCGAAAAACCTTGGGGACGAGCTCTTTGTCATTGTCGCCAGGGACGCGAATGTCAGGCATAAACCGAGACCGGTGATACACGAGGATCAGCGGAGGAACATTGTAGCATCCTTAAAACCCGTAGACCACGCGGTGCTGGGCGACCTTCAGGATATGTTCCGCCCGATACGGGAGATAAACCCTGATATCATCACTATCGGCTATAACCAGCATTTTGATGTCGAACGGCTGAAACGGGATCTTGCCGATCACCACCTGAATGCAGATGTGGTACGAATTGGAACCTATACCGAAGACCAGTTCTGCAGCTCACGCCTGATAGTCGCTGAAATATTAAAGAGAGCGGGGTGTGAACCGGAAGAGGATCGTGAAGAATCCTGACTCGGAAGGTTCATTTGCTTATGGCTCGGTTGATACCCTGAAATTAATAAATTCCAATATCTTCTCAATTCATCGACAATATTTTTGTATTCAGACACTCCGCCAGCCCCGCCGCTGAGGCGTCCCCGGTCAGGATAGCAAGATATCTGAAAAATTATCTTCCGCTTCATTGTTCATGCAACCGTACTATTTGCAGGAAGTACCATGCAGGCAATGTCCTGCAAGCCGTTAACCCCTGGCCGGTTTCAATTTCCGTCGTTTCCCGATCTTCTTCCTCGAACCTTGACAAGATATTTATATTAATACAGAGAGTTAGCAATCACTGGGATTCTGATCCAGGTAGTGAATTTTAGAAACTGAGGAAACATTATGCCAGATTTTGCAACTGCATTTACCGTCAAGGCGAGTGACAGGATCCTCACTCATAACGAGCTCGTGAGGGCCATCCGGCTTATGATAGCGGATGAATTTGAAGCTGTCCAGGTTTATACCCAGCTCGCCGAATCGATTGAAAACGAACTTGCCCGGGAGGTGCTCCTTGATATTGCCGATGAGGAACGTGTTCATGCGGGGGAATTCCAGAGGCTTCTGTTCGAACTGGCACCTGGAGAAAAAGAATTATATGCGCAGGGTGCCGTGGAAGTGGAACAGAAAATTGCGGGCCTCGGACAGAAATCCCAGGGTGTTGCCGGACCAGGACAATCACCCACCGGTGGGATGACCGTTGGTTCATTAAAGGAGTGAATGGAGGAGGTTCGTCATGTCACATCATTATCTCGGAAGGGAAGAGGCACCGATCGCAGAAAGTACCTGGAATACCATCGATAACGTCGTCACAGAAACGGCGAAAAGTATCCTGTCGGGGCGGAAACTGTTAGGGATTGAAGGGCCGTTTGGTTTCGGTTTAAAGGCAGTACCCCTCAGTGACAATGAAAAGGGCGGGTTTGGAATAAGCGGAATGCTCCCGCTGGTATCAGTTACAGGAAGTTTCACCCTCGGAAAGCGGGATATTGCCGCCTTTGAGCGGGATAATCTGCCGCAAAACTGGGAAAAGGTTGCAATGGCCGCAATCCAGTGTGCGAAAGAAGAGGATACCATCATCTTTAAGGGAGCAGGACAAGTACAGGGTCTTCTCAATACAAAGGGCTCGGGCAGTGTCTCCCTCTCGTCGTGGAATACCATTGGTAAGGCTGCCGATGACCTGATCAAGGCTGTGACACACCTTGACGGAGAAGGGTTTCACGGGCCGTATTCCCTTGCGCTTGCGCCGGCACGGTATAACCTGCTGCTCAGGAGATATCCCCAGGGCGGTACAGAACTTGAACATCTGCAGGCAATCGTCGGGGACGGCGTAACCAAAACCCCGGTGCTTGAAGATGGCGGCGTGTTAATCGCTTCCGGAAAACAGTATGGGTCGATCGTTATCGGCCAGGACTTAAAGACCGGGTACATCGGACCTACACTCGATTCGCTGGAATTTTCACTGACGGAAAGCCTTGCCCTGATGATACGGGCACCAAAAATGATCTGCGTTCTTAAGTGAACCGGATACCCAAATATTTTTTATTTTTCATGTTCCGGGATTGAAAAATCAGCCAGAGCTGGATTACATCATATGAAAAAATTAAGATTTATTCAGACATAACGGACGTACCCGACCCCGGCTTTCCGGGAATCGTACTTGGAGGTCCGGAATCACAAATATCTCCAAGCACAAGAATTGTGCCTCTCTTGTCCAGTGGCTTATTGTCACTTCCGCATTTTGGTGAATATATGCAGGAAGGGCATCCCGTCTCGCATCCACAGGTATGGACGAGGTCGTATGTTGTGGCCGCAATGGTTTCGAACAGATTGTAGGCGTTTTCACAAAGCCCTATGCCCCCCTCATATGCATCGTAGATAAGGACCGTTGGATCTCCGTTTCCCGGGAAAACAGGACTTGAAAAACCTCCGATATCCCTGCGGTCGCACATGACATAGAACGGCATCATGGCAATAATCGCATGTTCTGCGCCGTGCAGGCTTCCTCCGCAGTCCAGGTTCTCGGATTGTAACCCGAGACAGGTTTCTTCAGGAATCCGGAACCATAAGGCTTTGGTCCGGAATCGTAATGGCGGCAGTTCGAGGGGTTCGACGCTGATGATGGTGTCGTACCTGACAATCCTGTACGCATTGACCTGTTCGGTCACAAGGACATCCCCGAACGACAGTTTGCACCCGCCGATCTGCCTGCTCTGGATTTCAGAAATAATTTCGACAGTCACCGACTGGATCGTTTTGGTGTGATAATCGAGATCCGTATGTTCTATCCTGATTATCTTTCGCTCAAGGTCAAGCGACCTGACCAGGTATTTCTCTCCCTGGTGGTACAATATCGCACCGGTATGCCCTTCCCTGAACGCCTGGGACCGGTCCATCGTTTCGATGGTCCTTCCGTCAAGGATGATTTTAAACAGGTCGGAGTTGATATTGGAGAGGCTTGTCAGTTCGGCCGGCCTCCGTGTCCCCGAATAAATCCAGCCGCGTTGTGTCCTGCTGACCAGGTGCTCACGGGATAATGAAGCAAGCAGGCTATCAAGGTCGTGACCAAAATATTCACGGTCGGTTTCAGGTTTGACCGGGATTTCAGCCGAAGCACAAAGCACCTGGCCGGAAAGAATGTAGGGATTATTCAGGTCTATTATGGCGCGTTCGTGGGTCGAACTGAAAAAAATCTCGGGATGGTTCATGAAATACTGGTCGAGAGGGTCGGGATTGGCCACCAGAACAGCAAGGGAATCGCCGGAGGACCTTCCGGCCCGTCCGGCCTGCTGCCAGGTGGATATAATTGTTCCCGGAAATCCCGTCATAATTACCCCGTCAAGAAAACCGATGTCGACACCAAGTTCGAGGGCATTGGTAGAAACGATCCCCTTAAGATCTCCCGTTTTCATGCGATTTTCGATAGCCCTCCGTTCCTCGGGGAGATACCCTGCCCGGTACGCCGACACAAGGGCGGGATCTCCTTTACGGTCCCTGAGGATGCTGTCCCTGACCATGAGCGTGATGATCTCTGTCATCTTGCGCGATCCGGTAAAGCACAACGTGTTTATTCGGGCATCGAGGCATGCCTTCAGGATTTTTCCGCTTTCCTTATAGGACGCTCCTTCTGTGGAGCCGCGCAAAAATGGATTATAAAGGATAAACTGTTTCTTCCCGTGGGGGGATCCGTCGGCTGATACACATGTTACCGGTTTTCCTGTAAGCTTTTCTGAAAATGCGACAGGATTCGCGATCGTACCTGATGACAGGATAAAAATGGGATCTTTTCCATAATATCTGCAGATACGCCGAAGCCTCCTGATCAGGAATGCCATATTTGAACCAA
The DNA here is from genome assembly GCA_035543455.1 of Methanoregulaceae archaeon. GTDB lineage: Archaea > Halobacteriota > Methanomicrobia > Methanomicrobiales > Methanospirillaceae > CAIKOD01. The sequence continues at coordinate 7,115 of DATKKE010000052.1, read as the reverse complement.
ATACTCCGCGGTACTGGTGTGCTTCATCAATAACGACGACAGCGAGGTTCCGGTAAAACGAAGCCCACTGGTGGTGCCAGGGGAGCAGGCAGTGGAGCTCGTGGGGATTTGAGATTACGATACGCGAGCGGGTCCTGATAATAACCCGTCTCTCCCTCGGTGTATCACCGTCATAAACAGATGGATACACGTCGATTCCGGTCATTCTCTCCATCTCCTGAAGGGTTTTCAGCTGATCGTGGGATAGAGCTTTCGTGGGGTACAGGTACAATGCAGAGGCCTGGGGATTATTATGAAGTAGTTCAAAAACGGGAAGATTAAACGCAAGGGTTTTTCCGGATGCTGTTGATGTGGTGACAATTATATCTTTTTTATCCCGGATTAGTTCAACAGCCTCGCACTGGTGGCTGTATAACTTCAGGTCTCTCTGTCTGAGGTAATCCTCTATCGGCGGCGGAAAAGGTTTCGAACATGTCCGGAATACTGCGTTCTGTTCAGGGATCACCCGGACATGTGCAATCTTTCCTGAAAAATCAGGTGAGGTCTGCAATACGCTGACAATGTCATTAACTCCCATATCCGCCCCCACCGGACAGATATGCAAGAAGTCTTGCAAGGGTTACGATATCCTCCCTGTTATGTTCTACAACCGGGATCAACGGTCCCGGGTTTCCGGTCCTCTGGTATGATTCATAAAATTCGGGGACGAAACTTCCCGGAATATCGGTCCTCCGATCAATATCGAGGACATACCGTTCGATGGTGCCCAGCCTGCAATCCTGTATGGACCCCCGGAATAAACGCCTGGCTACATGGAGCAGGTCGATATGGAGGCCGGTATACACAGGCGAGGCACCATAAAATGCACTCCTCGAGACGAGATAGGGAAGATCGAATGCCTTTCCATTGAATGAAACCACCACCGGTTTGCCCATGACAAGGCCGATCGTTTCAGAAAGTGCCGCAAGTTCCTCCTCCATGTCCCGTACGAGATATTGTTGAATAACCAGCTTTTGATTCTGGAATCCGGCAAGGCCGAAAAGAATAATCGGCCGTGAGAAAAATCCAAGTGTTTCCAGGTCGACAAACAGAAAATTTTCTCTGCCGTACAGGGTTGAAGAAAGGGCTACCAGGGGATGTGAGGGTGGATACCATCGCCTGATAAGCCGGACCACCTGTTCGGAGGTACCATGGCTGATTATATCCGCACAGATTTCTGCATCGGTATGGAATATTTTATTTTGGGTAAGGTCTTCGACGGTCCGGTACCCTCTTTTTCTTAATAATTTCGCTTTTACGGGACCTATCCCCCTGACAAGGGTAAGATCGTTCATGAGCCTCTTTCGAATTACTTCCGAAGCCGGCCAGATGAATTCTTCATTAATTTCAGTTAAAATCCGAAAACAGGACCCCTCCGGGTTACAGATCGATTCCCCGGAAAATACCTCGCCGACGTCGTAGTCCCGGTACCGGTCTTCAAGGTCTCTTCTCATCTCCTGCAGTTCATGGTATTGCGATTCAAATACCGGCGAAGTGCGAAAGCCTGCCCTGAATACCGAATCGTTTCTGATAATTCCGTATCCCGGGGTTTCACTCGCCGAGAGTTTCCAGTGCCTGCTCACCTCGTTGAAATCGGGTGTCGGGATCATTATTGCAATGGAGTGTACGGGATGGTATTTTCAATAGTTAGCCACGTGGTGTGAAAGTGATACTACCCGGGCAGTATGCTCCATGCAGGATGAAGGGTAACATCCCTGGTGAAAAAAAATCCACGAAAACACATTAAGGGAACCGGTCAAAATGAGCTCTGTATCATGATCACCATTTTCCAGCATGGCATTGGCGAACCAGCCGGTCATATTCTCGATATTATTGAAAAAATAGGGCTGGAATATGAAATAATCCGTCTTTATACAGGTGATCGGGTCCCGGAGCGGATAACCAGTTCCCATTATATTTTTCTTGGCGGGCTGATGAGTGCGAATGATGAAGAGCACTACCCGTGGCTTGCGGAGGAAAAATACCTTATCCGGGACTCAATCCTGTCAGGGGTTCCGGTACTGGGAATATGCCTGGGTGCCCAGCTTATTGCATCGTCATGTTCAAAGGAAGTCAGGGGATGCACTGAAGAAAAAGGATGGACCGTTATCAGGAATCACGATCGATCGGATACGAAACGATTTGGAGAAGAAGTTATCGTATTCGAATGGCATAGTGAAGGTTTCGAACTCCCCGAAGGAAGTTCCCTGATCTACAAAGGGGACGTCGTACCGAACCAGATGTTCACAATCGGATCATCAATCGGAGTCCAGTTTCACCCGGAGATAAATGAGTCTGTTATCCGTGAATGGACCGCTGCCGAACCCCTGTTTCTGAAAGATAAGATTCTTCAGGCCATGCCTGCATGTATCGGCCAAAGCAGGGTGCTGTGTGGTGAAATAATGGATCAGTTCCTACGAAGAGGTAATTAAATGAAGGTTAAAGGAATATTAATAGATCTGGACGGGGTGATGTACACCGGGGATGAGGTAATTCCCGGGGCTATAGAGGCCTTGCAATACCTGAAAAATAAAGGATACCTGATCAGATACCTCTCGAACACGACGCGGAAGAGCAGGAAAACCATTGGAAAACATCTCTCCCAATTCGGTTTTAAGGTCAGTACGGGTGATATTTTTACCCCCGCAGCTGCCGCGGTCTCCTGCGTTTTGAAGTCAGGACAACAGTCCTGCCATTTCCTGATCACCGGGGATGTCTCTCTTGAATTCGAGGAGGCGGGAATTTACAACCGGGACCAGCATGTGGATTTTGTCGTAGTCGGCGATGCCGGGGATAATTTCTCCTATGAAGCGATGACCCGGGCGTTTCGCCTGATCCGGGAAGGGGCGGAAATTATCGCTCTTGAAAAAGACCGTTACTGGATGGGAAATGACGGGTTGATGTTATCGGCAGGCCCATTCGTTGAAGCCCTCGAATATGCGACCGGAAAGACTGCGATGGTGATGGGAAAGCCGTCGGCGCATTACTTTCATTTGGCCCTGGCTTCGATGGGTGTCAAACCTGCAGAAGCGGTCATGATCGGCGATGATATCGTGAGCGACATCGGCGGAGCAATGCATGCGGGGTTAAAGGGCATTCTCGTAAAAACGGGAAAATACAACGCAGAAGCGGTCCTGTCCGCCAGTGTAAAACCCGACGCAGTTTTGGACTCGATTGCATCGGTACGGAATATCCTCTGAACCAACAGGTAATTCGTTAGCAACTTATTTTTCGCCGGTCCCCGTTGCGAAGATCCGGGGGGGTAATTCTTCTTCGGGATTGCCATCTTCCCCGCAAGACTCAAGGATCCGCCCAAGGGCTTTTTCACAGTAATTGGGTGAAATATCAATGCCGATAAATCTCCTGCCCAGCTTCCACGCTACGAGTGTCGTGGTGCCTGCCCCGTTGAAGGGGTCGAGCACAATATCCCCCCGGTATGAAAACAGTTTCATCAGCCTTCGGGGCAGCTCCTCAGGAAACATCGCAGGATGATTAAAGTCCTTCATACGGATTTCGGGAGGAAACGACCACTTCCCTACGACCCACTCCTTAAACTCCCGATCGGTGATATCGATTGCATTCCGATCGCCTGTTTTTTTATGGGTCTCTTTATCAAACACCTCGATAAATTCCCAGGTATATTTCAGGTATGGCATAGAGGGCGATTTCCAACTCCCCCATGCAGTATATTTGGCGTTATAGTTGTTTTTCTCCCATACGATCTCTGCTTTCCAGAGGAGCCCGAGATCCCGGAGCTGGTGTGAAATAATATGGTGTGTCGGTATGTAATCGGAAAACAACGGCTGAATATTTACCGCTATCCGTCCGCCCGGTTTCAGGACCCGGTAACATTGCTTCCAGACAGCCCCGAGTTTCGAAAAATACTCGTTCCAGTTTCTGGTATCGTCCTGTTCATCCTGGGCATAGGCGTGCCCAAAATTATATGGCGGGGAAGTGATGACAATATCCACTGAGTTTTTGGGAAGATGCCGTATCATTTCTTCTGCATCGCCGCAGATGATACTATTAAGGTATTTTCGGACCGCCGGAGGTTCCCGGGAAACAATACCCTCTTTTGCCATACAGGATCCGCCCCGGACTTTAGCCTTTCCAGCCTTATCCGGAACTTTTTCCCGTTTCGTGCCGGTCGATGCCATTGCATGAATATCTTCACTGAAAACAGTTAAAATATCTCCTGCCATTATTCCCGGCGGGATTTCTCTTTTTTTTCACCTGGGATTCCCGAAGATCACGGTATAAGGAATCGTTCAGCGGGAACCCGGAGAGGTGGTGAGGAGTATAGTCAGGTGAAAAATGTTTAATGTTCCAATCGCAATACACTCTTCCGGTTTGTTCATGCTCGAAATAAATGACCTTCACGTCACTGTCGGTGAAAAAGAAGTTCTCCATGACGTGAACCTCCGGATTGGGGACGGGGAAACCCACGTCCTTATGGGACCCAACGGGTCGGGTAAGAGCACCCTTCTCATGACGATCATGGGCTTTGGGAACTATACCGTCACCAATGGGAACATCGTCTTTTCAGGTGAGGACATCACCCGCCTTCCTATCCACGAACGGGCGAAACGAGGGATGGGTCTCATGTTCCAGAGGCCCCCCACGATATCAGGCCTGAAACTTGGGAAACTGCTGCTCGCCACATCGGGAAGCCGGGCCGGGGAAGTGGGGAAATATGCAGGCATTATGCATATGGATCGTTTTCTCGACCGCGATATCAATAAGGGGTTTTCAGGCGGCGAGATCAAACGCAGCGAAGTCCTTCAGCTCATGGTCCAGAACCCCTCCTTTGTCATGCTCGACGAACCCGAAAGCGGTGTCGACCTCGAGAATATTTCCCTGATCGGCAGAGCAATCGGCCAGTTGCTTGAGAAGGATGTTCATATTGTCAACCGGAAAAAGAGCGGCCTCGTTATAACCCATACAGGGTATATCCTTGATTATCTCGATGCCGACAAGGGACATGTCATGTGCGACGGGGAGATCCGGTGCCATGGCAACCCGCGTGAGATACTCAAGGATATCAAGGAACGTGGTTACAAGGAGTGTATGGAATGCCGACAGAACTGAAAGGATCTGCTGAATTTTCACCGGAAGACCGCGAACGGTTGTCCCAGTCCGGAATCGAGCTCGATAATCCCGGGCTCAGCCGGTGCGGAAGCTACCTCCAGGTTAACCAGGACGTCGTCGATGCCACCTGCAGGGACGAGAGCATCGAAGTGCTTTCCATCGGAAAAGCTCTGGCCAAGTACGACTGGCTCAATGATTATGCCTGGAAGCTGGTGACAAAAGACAAGGACGAATTTACCCGGTATGTCGCCGATGCCAGGGAACCGAAGGGATATGTGATTATTGCCCACAAGGGGAGCAGTAACATCCTCCCAATCCAGGCATGCCTTTATCTCGGACGGGAGAAAATCCAGCACGTCCACAATATTTTAATCGCTGAGGAAGGTGCAGATCTCCACATCATCTCCGGTTGTGCAAGCGGCCGGCATGTTGGAAAAGGCGGAGCTCATTACGGGATATCCGAGTTTTATGTCGGAAAAAATGCAAAGATAAGTTTTACCATGATCCATACATGGGGGGAGGAGATCGATGTATATCCGAGGAGTGCAGCACGGGTTGAAGAAAATGGCGTTTTTCTCTCTAATTATATCTGCATGAAACCGGTCCATAAGGTCCAGATGTATCCCACGGCTCACCTGGTCGGCGAAAATTCCGTTGCACGATTCAGCAGTGTTGTCATTGCAACGCCGGGATCCACCCTAGATCTCGGCTCACGTGCAATTCTCGATGCAAAAGGGGCAAGTGCGGAACTGGTTACCCGGGCGATAACCAAAGGCGGGACCATTATTTCACGTGGTCATATTCTCGGGTCGTCCGATGGAACGAAGGGGCACCTCGAATGCAAGGGGCTAATCCTGAAAGATGGCAGGATTTATGCCATTCCTGAAATCGAAGGGGTCGTGGTAGGGACGGAACTCTCGCATGAAGCGGCGGTCGGAAAAATCGCACGCGACGAGATCGAGTACCTGATGTCACGCGGACTGGATGAAGAAGCAGCCACGGCGACGATTATCCGCGGTTTCCTGGATGTCAAGATCGCCGGCCTGCCTGATACCCTACAGACACAGATCGATGCGGCCATAGATACCGCCGAGAAAGCAGGTTTTTGAAGACCAAGTTGATAAAATTCCTGCAATATCGGGATAGAAGGGGCTGGAAGAACGGGGTGAAACGGAATGCACGAAGATCCATTTGCTCTTTCCCGCGCAAGGATGGTTGAATACCAGATCGAGGGAAGAGGTGTACATGACCCGAGGCTCCTCGATGCAATGAGACAAATACCCAGGCACCTGTTCGTCCCTCCCGAACTCCGGGAGGCAGCGTACCAGGATCGTCCGCTACCGATAGGCCGGGGTCAGACGATCTCGCAGCCTTATATCGTCGCGGTTATGACCGAACTCCTCCTCTTACAAGGGCGGGATAGAGTACTTGAAATCGGGACGGGAAGCGGGTACCAGGCCGCCATTCTTTCAAGGCTGGCAAAAACCGTGATCACGGTGGAGCGTTTACCGGAAATAGCTGAAGATGCAAAGAGATTATTTGAGACTCTTAATGTCACCAATATCCAGGTTGTCACCGGTGACGGGACAGAAGGGTACGCACCAGGAGCCCCCTACGATGGTATCATAGTAACCGCGGCTACGCCTGATATCCCTCCCCCCCTGATAAACCAGATGGCAGAGGGAGGAAGGCTGGTGGCACCGGCAGGTTCACGTGATCTCCAGCAGCTGATCAGGCTCATCAAACGCGGGGACAATATAATCAGGGAAGAATTCGGTGGCGTCATGTTTGTCCCGCTCCTTGGAAAGTATGGATGGCAGGATTGATCGGATGAAAAATTTCATCGATGTAACCCGGGAAATTAATCCGGATATGACGGTATATCCCGGTGACAGAATACCCCGGTTCGACAGAAAAGACAATGGCCATTATCTGGTAACCGATCTCATGCTGAGTACCCACACCGGCACCCATATCGATGCCCCGTC
>DATKKE010000051.1:0-30599 GCA_035543455.1 Methanoregulaceae archaeon | reverse complement strand
GATGGGCGGAGACCCTCATTCGTTTCAATGCGAATGGACTGGAAGCCTTCAATAGGTGGATAAACGTTCTCGTAATGAGACATATCCCCATTCTTTCTAAATCCGTAGCGTAAGCAACCGGGGCTCATGCCCGGATAGGAGAAGGACCTGGCCACGGATGTGCCAGAGGGAGAGACCCACCTATCCCCGCCTGTTACCTTACCTCTCCTTCCAGCGTATTCGTCCAGTCAAATTCGCTCAGCACCAAAGCAGAGTCAACATTCCCGGATGCCCATAGTATCAAATCCAGCATCGTTCCCTCCCTTGAAAATCCCCGCAGCCTATTGTGCCGGACGATTCAATACGTTCCGCTCATGAGTAACGACGTACCTGACAAAGGCATCGGGATTGCTGAACGATTCAGCCTTAAATTGTGTTTCTTCACCAGGATCGGAACGGAACATTTTCACCGTGTTTCCCTGCTCCGGTGAATAGGAATAACGCACTTCGAGCTCGTGTTCGCGTCCATGCAGGCCTGGGTGGTGAGACAGGTTATAAGCTACCCCAACCGCCCAGAGGTCGTTCTGCATATCGACATATACGGTTCCGACGAGCATCTGATTGTTATGTCGGATAATGACTTCATTTTCAAATTGTTCAATTGCGTGTTTCGTTGAAGTTTCAGGGTTTAACCCATAATATTTTGACATCAATTTCCTCCTTTGATCGTTGTTTCAACCTGATTTCATATCTCATCCCGTTTCAATGCGAATGGACTGGCAGCCCGCCGTGAAGGTGCTGTTCGATATGGTGGTACTCAGGACCTGAAGCCGTTTCGGGATCGACATGAATAGTGGCGTCTGAGAGAAACCGGAGATGATGAAGCAGTTCATGCCGGAATTCTTTGGCAATTTCATGCCCCTTTTCGACTGAAAACGATGCATCTACCGTGATATTTACTTCCGCATGGAGCCGGTGCCCCAGCCATCTCACCTTGACATCGGTAACCTCTTTCACTCCTTCAGCATGAACTGCAGCATGGCGTATCTCTTCAGTGATTTCCGGATCGACACCGTCAAGCAGCCGCGTGAATATCGTTGCACCGGATTCCCACACAATCCAGAATATCGCGACAGTGATAATGAGACTGATGATCGGATCTGCGAGCGGGAAACCAAGATAAACACCGATAGCACCGATGAGGACCGCGAGGCTCGTGAGACCGTCAACCCGGGCATGCTGTCCGTCAGCAACTACCGCAGCACTGCCGATTTCTTTTCCCACCCGGATACGGAGTTGTGCCACCGCCTCATTGCCGATAAATCCGACGATTGCAGCTGCTGCCACCGCCCAGAGAAACGATACCTTTTGTGGATGAAGGAGCCGATCGATGGAGACATATCCGGCGACGATAGCTGAGATAAGGATCATCAGGACCACAAAGACTCCGGCAATGTCCTCAACCCGGCCATATCCGTACGTGAACCGTTTTGTCGGTTTCCACCGGGCGAGCGTGAACGCGATCAAAAGCGGAATCGAAGTGAGTGCGTCACCGAAGTTGTGAATCGTATCGGCTAATAATGCGATACTCCCGGAGTAATAAACGATTATGATCTGGAAGAATGCCGTGATAAACAGGCCGACAAACGACCATTTAACTGCCCAGATGCCCCGTTCAGTTGTGAGAATCGAAGGATCTACAATACTGTGGGTATGGGAATGCCCGTGGGATTCGCTCAAATTGTGATCGTATCCATGATCGTTGTGATGGTCGTGATCTTCGTCGGAAGCATAACTGCGACTATGTCCGTGCTCATGATTGTGCTTATGATCACGATCATCTACGTGATCGGGGTCTTCTTTTTCAAGAGTCATACTACTCAGCCTTCTCGTTCACACTATCTGCCGGTGGTCGCGGTCCGGAAGACCCTATCGGGATAACCGCGATTTTATTTCCGCTCTCTTTGCAGTAGGCATCCACTCTGGTCACCACACGGCCCGCCATACTTCCGGTCGTCAGGATAAGGGAATCCTGGCCCCGCAGTGCTCTCAGAATGCATTTATCGATCACGCCGTACGTGAATTCCACGTTCAGCTGTTCATGGGCAGCGCGTTGTTTCGCACGGGTCCCCATCGTCCCGATGGCCAGGTTCTCCCGTGACGCAATGTAGGATGAGATAGGTATGTCGTATTCCTCATCAACATTGCAGACAGAGATTGTGCCGGGTTTCTGGTTCCAGCATGAACCGTGGAGCATGTTTTCAATAATTTCTATCATGTCCAGAACACTGCGTGGCTTTCTATCCGGTTGAATATATCCTCGACGTCCCAGTTCTATGGAGAGTTCGAGGAGGGCCGGGACCGAGAGGTGCGCCATGCGGACATACTCCGGGTTCCCGAATGCCGCTTCCGGCTTGTCTTCCTGAAGAATCCTGCCGTTCAGGATGAGGATCGCACGGTCAGCCCAGGGATATGCAAGTTCCACGTCGTGCGTTGAGATGATCACGGTTTTACCTTCCTGGTTCAGTTCGTCTAAAAGTTCCATGATATCCTCCGAACCGGAGGGATCCAGATCGCTTGTGGGCTCGTCAAATACCAGCACGTCCGGGTGCATTGCCAGCACCCCGGCGATTGCGACACGTTTCTTCTCTCCCCCGGAGAGCTGGTGCGGGACACGCCGGTCAAAACCCTCCAGCCCGACATGCCGGAGCGCAAGAGCGACGTCCTCCTTGATAGTCCGTTCGTCATGCCTGAGGTTCACAGGACCGAATGCCACATCCTGCCAGACCGTGGGGGCAATGATCTGGCGGTCCGGGTTCTGTAGCACGTACCCGACCCGCTGGCGAAGCTGGCGGAGGGAAGGGGTATCGTACATGATCGGTCTATTGTCGAACAGCATCATGCCCGAACCCGGGCGAATCATACCGTTGAACATCCGTAGCAGCGTGGATTTCCCAGCCCCGTTTGGTCCCACAAGGGCAATCTTCTCACCCCTGCGGATATGGAAGCTGATTCCTTTGATTACTTCAGGTCCTCTTGGGTAGCTGTACCTGATATCCCGTGCTTCAAGAATGACACTCATACCGGAATCACGACCCTTGCTGTCGAAACAAGCAGAACTCCGCCCAGAAAGATAAGATAAATCAATACCGGCAGGAGCGATCGAATCCGCATAGGTTCCGCCCGGTCCAATGATGGCATTATGCCGTCATAGCATCGGCAGTCCATTGCTTGGATCAAGTCCTCTCCCGCATTCCAGCTGGTGATGAAAAGCATCCCGCAGAGTGTTGAAAAGGATCGTACTGCCTCGGCCGGTCGGCTGTAGCCAAGCCGCATCACCTGTGCCTGCCAGATCTCGACTGCCTGAGCATAGACAATGAAGATATACCGGTATACAATCATCATCAGGTCGATTAGTTCGACCGGAATCCTGGCACGTTTCATCCCATTGAAGAGATCCGTCATCGGCGTGGTGAGGGCGATGAAGAAGAGCGAGACCGAACACCCGAAGACCCGGCAGAGTATGAGAACGGACTGGCGGATTGCCGCGTCCGTGATCGTGAGATTGATCCAGGATACCGGGGAAAACTGCCAGACGACAACTCCGCCGCCGAGCATAAACAGGAGAATTACAATGCTAATTACCGTTAATACTACCGGGCCCAGCAGCAGTTCCCCATACAGGACGGGGGAGACCCGGGCCGAGATAATTAACACGAGACTAAGCACAATTCCAGAAATAAGCGGGACAACGGGTGTCGGCGAAACAAGGCAGATGATGAGAGAACCAAGACAGAGGATGAGCTTAGTTCCCGGATGGATCTGCCGGAATGCACTCTGCTGTGCGACACTGTCAAGGATTTGTTCAAACATGGGATATCATGAGGTTGGCATTTGTTTTTTCTGACCGAGCCAGTACCCGAATACAAACCCGAGAAGGATACCGCCGAATGCAGCCTGAAGCGCGAAGAGCGTGGCTTCGATCTCACCACTCGGGGGTTCATACTGCGGTATAAGCGGTTTGAATGAATCTACCGGATGACCGGTCAGCTCAGCTACCTTCTCTGATCCTACATCGTCTGATCCGCTGAACGCGTGAGTTCCGCCAGAGCTTACGACCAGGAAGACAATGACGAATGCAAGGACCGCCACTGCAGTGATTAGTTCAAGTTTCCTGTCCCGAATCATGATTTGTCCCCGCCTGGTGAGCCGGGTTCACGTGATATCCGTGCCCCGGTAATCTGTTCCTCTGAAAAGACATTGAGTTTTATAAGAATATCAGGTTTGATCTGGACAATGTACTTGAAGACAAGGGCCAGGACACATCCTTCGACAATCGCAAGAGGGACCTGGGTGATCGCAAATATCACGAAGAATGCACTAAACGACCCGATTACACCGCCGACCTGGGCGGGGTATGCGAGTGCAAGTTCGAATGATGTGATAACATACGTAACCAAATCGGCGACCGCGCAGACGATGAATACGGTAATGTAGATATTTAAGGAAGTATCTTTTAGGAGCCGGTAAACTGCGTATCCCGCAATGGGGCCACCAATCGCCATCGAAACCATGTTGGCGCCGAGTGTGGACAAGCCACCGTGAGCAAGCAGGAGCGCCTGAAAAAGCAGGACAATTCCTCCGATAATGGAAGTAATGAAGACTCCAAAACAGATCGTTGAGAGACCGGTCCCGGTCGGATGGGAACAACTGCCTGTCACCGATGGCAGTTTGAGAGCAGACAAAATAAAAATAAAAGCTCCGCAGACACCAAGCAACGGTAGGTATTCCCGATCCTTCCGCATCATTTTTCTCAGTTCAATAATTCCTAGAATTAGGAATGGAATAGCAACGAGCCACCATAAGAGGCACCATTGCCAGGGTAAGAATCCTTCCATGATGTGCATGATTGTTCAGGATCAACTTTACTTGCATTAACTAAATAAAACTTGCTTAGTTGTTTTTGAAGGTATTTGTCACGTCTTGGAATATTTTTGGAGTCCCGGGGATCTTTGTTAGTTGTAATACTAAGCGCGAGACCTAAGAGATCAGCAATTTGTATCGAGCATGAACATGGGAAAAAATTGAGGTTCAAGTGGTTTTTCAGATCTGTGTCTTTCCATGTACCCTCAGGGCACTGACCAGTGAATCGTCTCTGATCCCGACGGGTGAGGGAATGGTCGAAGGGGCGTCATGCCGTATCAGGGAATTTGACGAAGAAAGCGGGATTTCAATCCGGGTCAATATAATCAGCAACCTTTGAAATTATGTTTTTCCGCCTCCTGGTTTTTCGTCCGCCTGCTTTAATGCCTCTATTACCCTGACCATCTTTTCACCCTTTTCGAATGCCTCTTTCAGGGCGGTCGGATGCCCCCGTATCCCCTTGTACCGGTCCATATCGTTTGCAATGATATTATCATAGTATTCGTATCCGATCGTATTGAAAAAGGCCGTAATAATAGGAAATGCCGCATCGAACACGTGATCCCACGAAAGGCCGGCAGTTGAGATAAAAATCCCCTTATGTCTTTTTATCTGTTCGTTCGGAAAATACAGGGTCTTTAAAATAAATTTGCGGGCCCAGATATACTGGGTGCGGTCGATAAGTCCTTTCAGTTCGGCAGTGATTCCCATGCTATAGATCGGTGACGCAACGGCCACACAATCGGCGGCCATAATGCGGTCGAACAGGCCGGGTGCTTCATCCTCAACGATACATTCCCCCGTCTTATGGCAGGCATTGCAGCCCCTGCAGGCGGCATATGAGAGTTCTTTTAAAATGACTTTATCAACTGCCCCCCCTGATTTGCGTGCCCCGTCAAGAAAACTATCGAGGAGCGTCTCGGTATTCCCATGGCGGTGAGGACTGCCTGAGATCCCTATAACGGTTACACTCATTCCCTGCTCACAGCCGGAAACCTGCTCCGGAGAATCGACAGCACTTCTTTTCCCAGTCGCTCTGCATCCTGTTTCGCAGTCGGATGGGAGAGAATTGCTCCTTTTTCATCTACTCCCCTGATCATGAGGTAATGGATATCGCTGTCACGGATATCGATGACGTGAAAAAAACACTTGACCGACATTACGGCACCGTCGAAAACATGGTCCCATGTCTGTCCGGCGGTCGCAAGGAAGATACCAAGGCGCTTTCCTTTCCGTTCCGGCGGCACGATGGGGAGCTTCAGGACGTATTTCCGTGAACGAAATACCTGGGCCCGGTCTATCAGTGCTTTTCCCTGCGAGGAGACGCCCATGCAGAAGATCGGGGAGGCAAAAATGATGATATCGGCCGCAATGATTTTATTGTGGATGCTCACCATTCCGTCCTTCTGGACACAATAATTAAGAACCTCGCAGGCGTTGCATCCCCTGCAGGGGTTCACATCGGCCTCCACGATGGGAATTTTCTCAACCTGCACGTCCGGATCCTGTTTCATTGCGTCAAGTAACCAGTCAAGGAGCGTTTCAGAATTCCCTCCCCGTCGCGGGCTGCATGCGAATGCAAGGACGTTGATCGGCATGAATGAGCCTTAGCCGCGGGATAATAAAAAAGATTGGTGCTAACCCTGGATTTTTTTAAAGCAGAGGTACCAGTCCTTGCATTCATACCCCTCGGTCGGCCGCTTTTTCATCTCATCCGCAGTCTTCGGCGGTGGGACGACAACCTTATCCCCGGGTTGCCAGTTTGCCGGTGTCGATACCCCGTGGGCATCTGTCGTCTGCAATGCCTTGATAAGGCGTAGAATTTCAGGGATGTAACGGCCGTTCTGGAGCGGGTAATAGATCATCGCCCTCATAATCCCTTTATCGTCAATGAAAAACACGGTCCTGACCGCTGCCGTGGTGCTCTGGCCCTCGTGGATCATTCCGTACGTCTTTGCAATGTTCATCGACAGGTCGGCAATGACAGGGAACGGGATATCGACTCCCATTTTCTCTTTTATCGCGTGAATCCATGCAAGGTGGGCCGATACGCTGTCTACCGAAAGTCCGAGGAGCTGCACGTTCATTGCCTTCAGATCGTCGTAGACCGATGCGAATGCAAGAAACTCGGTTGTGCAGACCGGGGTAAAATCTGCCGGATGAGAGAACAGCACTACCCATTTTCCTTTGAGATCAGAGAGCTTCAGGGGCCCCTGCGTAGTCTCGGCACTAAAATCCGGGGCCGGTTCTCCGAGTACAGGCATCCGCCCGGAACCCAATTCTCCGCACATCCCTCTCACCCTTATTTCATCACTTCGTCCAGCTGGGCTTTCCCGTAAACATAGGCGGGCATCCCGGCAAGGAGGAATGCGACACGAAGTGCCTCTTCAACCTCTTTTTTGGTGAGCCCGAGTTTCGATGCCCCGAGCAGCTGGGCATGGGTGGCATGCTGGTCCCGCATGGACGCAGCGATTGCGATTGCAATCAGCTTCTTTGTTTTCCGTGTCAGTGCGCCGTCATCCCATATATGGCCTTCGAGCTTCATGACCATGTCAAACATTTCAGGGTCATTCACTGTCAGTTCCTGGAAAAATTTTGGTACTTTTCCGATTTGCTTCTCAAGTTCCTTCAGATCCTTAGTCATATCCTCACCCGCTGACGAGTTTCATCGGCTCTCCGCAGCAGACCAGTTCTCCGCCGCCAACCGTTTTCACAACGACTACATTACCGCAGATCTCACACTCGTAGACCTGTCCTTCCTTGGATACGTTTACCATTGTCTGGTACTCCTGTCATGATTTAATGCTAAACCAGACGCCTTATGGGTATATAAATAAATTGTTAGTTCACAAATCCGGATAGCGTACGTGAAGTGGATATCACAAGAATTTGAAAATGAATCTGAATGGGAAAAAAATTGGAAATTATAAAAAAAAAGCCCCTAACAAAGGATGGATGGACAAATCGGATAAATTCTCTTGTAAATGGTTATATCGACACACCATTAATAAACAGTCAAGCAGGACAATGTGGAACCTACTGCATCACTGAGACAGGACAGGGTTGCACCCCCCTCCCTGACCCTCCCCGCATTAAGATATCCATTGGGCAGGGTTCACAAAAAAAACACGTTGAATTAGTTCCAGAACTCCCGTTCAGTCTCAATCCCTCCGGGGTGCCACAGCGGCGGGGCAGAGCCCCAAGAGCGTCGGCAAATTTCCAGGAAAAACAAACTTTAAATTAATTTTATAAAGGGGCAGATCTTTCCCAAAATTTTTACTGGTTGCTCTTGCCGCGTTTGGGTGGGTTTCTTGCATCTTCCGGCGTCTTCACATCGGGCCGGATATGGGTCATCGGGAAGCACTGGTACTCCTCGCAGGCGCAGTGCGGACATTTCCTGAGATCCTGCTCGCTCTTGTCCAGCTCATATTCGCGACCGCAATCAAGGCAGACATATTTTCCCGGACCGACCTTTTCTCCAGCAGTATACTTTTTTTGTTCAGTCAAAATTTCACCTAAACCTGATATGGTGCCGTCACTTATTTATTATTTTTGATTGTTCCCTCAAATGAAGTTTTTTCGCGGAAATACCCGTTTTGTTACCAATTTAATAACGATTATCTCTCGTCACACCCGGCTCAAAATCTATAAGAGAGCCCAATCAGACATCTCATACTATGGGCCGGAAGATTATCGGGTTGCTCGGAAGCCCGCTTGAGCACGGGAATACCGCCAGACTCCTTGAACAGGCGATGCAGGGTGCAGAGGATGCAGGGTGCGATGTCGAGAAGATTGTTGTCCCTTTCCTGGATTTTGAACCCTGCATGGAGATGATGTTCTGCAGGGAACACGAGATCTGCCAGATAGAGGACGACATGACCCCTATGTACGGGAAATTCCGGGACGCAGACAGCTTCATCATTGCGACACCCATCATGACAATGGGGATTCCGGGAAAACTGAAGGGTTTCATGGACCGCTTCCAGGTCTTTTTCATGGCTAAATACGTAAGAAAACATTCAATGGTCGATCCTGCCGTAAAAAAGCACCGGAAGGCGTTCTTTATTGCCATATCGGGGATGAACCTGCCCGGGGTATTTGACGGCGCGAAAATGACCGTCCATGCATTCCTCGATATCATCGACTGTGCCTATTGGGATGACCTGCTGATAAGGGACATGGACACGATCGTCGATATAACCACCCGCCCGGAACTTCTCGAGACGGCATATAAAAAAGGTTATGAGCTGGGCCGGCTTCTCATCGAAGGGATCGAGCCTGATAATGTAAAATGATTAAATCTGGTAATGCAAAGAAGGGATAAATCTGGAACGAGAAAAAAATGAACCTGCCCGTCAGTCAGATGTGAATTAGTGCCGGCATGACGACTCGGCAAACCCGGGACCGTTAATCCGCATCAATGTATAATGGGGGTGAACATCCATGAAAAAATACAATTCCGTCAAACTTACCCCGGAGAAAAGGGACGAAATGGTCGCAGCAGTCAAGAATTATTTTTTGAGAGAACGAGGGGAAGAACTGGGTAATCTGGCCGCAGGTCTGGTATTAGACTTCATAACTGAAGAATTAGCACCTGAATTTTATAACCAGGGTGTTTATGATTCCTATCGGTGCATGCAGGATATGATCGAAGATTTACTGGCAATTCAAAAATAATCCCGGAAAACCAATTCCGGTACAACAATAACTACCTATAATCTCACACAAACCTCGTAACATCGCGCTATCAGCAATGTAAGATTTCACGGGTGTACCAGGGTTTCAGAGAAGTCCTCTCTCCTTCATCGAGAGGAAACCGTTTCTGGTAACAATCACGTGATCGAGGACGCGGATCCCGAGGATCCCGCCGGCTTCGGTCAGCTGCCTGGTGACTTCAAGGTCCTGCGTGCTCGGTTCGAGGGTTCCCGAAGGATGGTTATGGACACAGATGATGGAAGCCGCCCTGTCGGTTATGGCATCCGCAAAGACCTCCCGGGGATGGACAAGGCTGTGGTTGAGGAGGCCGACGGTAATGATACGATTGCCAAGCACCTCGCCCGCCCCATTCAGGGTGATGCAGACAAAATGTTCCTGTTTCTTGAATTCGAGACCGTTCAGCAGATTGATGATATCCTCGGGACGTGTCACACGAATAGATCCCTGGTCCTTTTCCGGGTACCGCCGCGAGAGTTCAAAACAGGCTGACAACTGTGCTGCTTTTGCCGGCCCCATTCCATGGACCGCCTCCATTTTCTCATAGGTAAGCCCCTCCCGGCCGGATCTGAGTTCTTTCGCGAGCTCCCCGGCGATGGAAAAAACATCCGTACCCCGGACACCACGCCCGATAATTGCCGCGATCAGTTCCTGGTCTGATAATGCAGCCGGCCCAAGGCGGCGAATTTTCTCCCGGGGCCTGTCACGTTCAGGCACGTTCATCATTTTTTTCATGTATGCACCGTGATGGCCCCTGTACCGGCCACCTCGCCAGGACCTCAATGAAACGAAACCCTGAACAGCAATACAATGATGTTATCTTCGGGTAAAGAGATGCTCATTTGTCAGGTTCGGGAGTCGGGCGAAGTACCTGTATCCCATGCCCTGCAGATCCGAACTATGAATAACGTTAATACCGGACTTGTCACATATGCTTCATTCATGGCAACCAAAGAAAATGCAATGGAGGCATTTGCAGGCGAATCGCAGGCAAACCGGAAATATACGGCATTTGCCGAGAAGGCCCTGGAAGACGGGTTTCCCAACGTGTCAAAAGTTTTCCGGGCTGCTGCAGAGGCAGAAGCAATCCATGCAAAAAGGCTCCTCAAAGTACTTGGTGCAATCGGCAAAACCGAAGATAATTTAAAGATGTCCTTTGAGGGGGAAACCCATGAATATACGGCGATGTACCCCGAATTCGTGAAAACCGGGGAAGCCGAGAAACAGAGCGATGCCGTGATTGCATTTACCTATGCGATGAAAGCAGAGGAAGTGCATGCCGGGCATTATAAGGAGGCACTCCGGATGGTCGGTACTGGAAAGGACATATCTTCGGCAAAGGTCCTGCTCTGCCCGGTTTGTGGAAATATCTTTCGCGGAGAAATCCCGGACAGGTGTCCGATCTGCAGTGCATTCCGTAAGGTATTCAGGGAAATTGAGTAAAGGGCAATGACTGTGCCCATATTTTTACCGATATCATTCATGGAAGACCAACGGTCGGAAATTTTCAGATTACCAGCAACAGGATATCACCGACATGTCCCGCCACCATAATTTTATCACTGATTATTGCATGAAATGAGGTAACAATGCCCAAGGTAACCGTATATTCAACAAAAAACTGCCCGTACTGCAGGATGGCAAAGGCATTCCTGGAAAAACACGGGGTACCGTACACCAGTATCGATGTCGGTGAGGATACAGACCAGGCCGAAAAAATGATCGAGATGTCAGGACAACGGGGGGTCCCCGTCATTGTCGTCGATGATGAAGTAATCATCGGGTTCGACGCCCAGCGGTTGAATGAACTGTTTGGGAGCGAAGAACCGGGCGATGTCTTCGACGTCCTGATCATCGGCGCCGGTCCGGCAGGTCTCACCGCTGCGGTGTACTGTGCCAGGAAATCGCTCCGGGCCAAAATTATTTCGGAGAATATCGGGGGCCAGGCACTCGAGAGCTGGGCAATCGAAAATTACATGGGGTACCGGATGATCACCGGTGACGAACTGATGAAAAAGTTTGAGGAGCAGGTAAGGGAGCAGAATATCAGCCTCGACCTTGACCGGGTCAGGGAGACTTCCCTGTCTGATGAAATTTTTACCATCCGTACCGTATCCGGCGTTGAATACCGGGCGTACAGTCTTATTCTTTGCCAGGGTATGAAACCCAGGAAACTCGGGGTAGAGGGCGAGGAAAAATTCCTCGGCAGGGGACTTTCAATCTGTGCGACCTGTGACGGGCCGCTATACCGGAACAAGGATGTCGCGGTCGTCGGGGGGGGGAACTCCGCCCTTTCCACTGCTATAGAGATGAGTAAAATTACAAAAAAAGTCCATCTCATCGTCCGGAGCACTATCAAAGCCGATTCCGTTTATGTGAAGCTCTACAAGGAGCAGAAGAATATAGAGGTACATCCGGATTCGGTGATTACGGCGATACATGGGGATAAATTCCTTTCGGGCATCTCGATCCGGAATAAGAAGACCGGGGTCGATACGACGCTGGTCCTTGATGGCGTATTTGCGGAAATCGGCTGGGTTCCGAACACGGACTTTGTTAAAGGGCTTATCGACCTGAACGGGAACGGGGAGATTATCGTCGATATCAACTGCCATACCAATGTCCCGGGAGCATTCGCAGCAGGCGATGTGACAAATATCAAGGGAAAGCAGATCATTATTGCCTCGGGCGAAGGGGCAAAGGCCGCTCTCGAGGCCCAGGAATTCCTGATGAAGGAGAGATGACCGGAACATTTTCAACGAAACAAATCGTCAGAAATTTATTCTTTTTTCCGGAACAGCACGATCCGGTTGGTATTTGTCCCCGACCGGTTGTTGTCGATCCCCCAGATGTTGGATGTCTTCGTAAAAGTCTGCTCGTTCATGAGAACGCCATAACACCGGAACCCTGCCAGTTCCCCTGCGGGGATTACGTGTTCTTCGAGACGGATGGTACCTTTCCGGACTTCCCCGACCTCGAAGGCTACCCAGCCACCGAGACGTGTGATCCGGAACAGCTCGAGGAATACCTCCCTGACCATGTCCGTCCATTGGGCGACGGAAGAAGTCATGGTAATTGTTTCACCGACTTCCCGATCGTCGATGCCGTTGAACCAGCAACGGAGCCAGTTGTCGAGGGAGTACTGGACAATATTTAAAAACGGCGGCGAGGTGACCGTCAGGCTGACGGTATCATCCATTATTTTTGGTGTGTGCGAAGCATCACAGGAGAGAAAAATCGCGTTCGATCCGGCTGAATAAAGGAGTTTTTGTTGATCGGTGGTGACAGTCCGGAGCAGGCTTCTTGTTTTTTTCATGATAAGTTCATGGGTATCCCGGTAAGGTGGGACCTGGGAGCGTTTTTTATTGATCCTCTCCTGGGAATCGGCCGAAACAGCCTGGTTCGGCGGCAGCGTGTAGACAGAGAAAAAACCGCTTGAATGTCCAGTAAGCCGGTTGGTTGCGATCATCCTGATCCATGCGTCGACATGGTCTTCGCACCCGCTTTCCCGTCTCATCGTTAAATATTCCCTGAGCCCGAGGATCTCATTTTCAGTTTCAGGGTGGTAGAACATGGATATGTCGATGCCTGCTTCCCTGTCCGGAGTTTTCTGGATCTCACTGAGCCGTTCCGTAATTTCCTCACGGGAGGGAATAAAAAACCTGGGCCTGGTAAGGATCACCGAAATCGGGTTGATATCATTGGTGGCCACACGCCGCCCGAGAAGACCCGCCTCAAGGGGGGTCGTCCCCCGGCCTCCGAACGGATCGTATACAAGGTCTCCCATGGCCGTCAGGAGTTCTATAAAGAAAGCAGGAAGCTGGGGTTTGAAACAGGCCCGGTAGGATATTTCATGGATGGATGACGCCCGCCTCTGGGCAGATGTCCAGAATTCGCCCCTGAAGCGCTGGAATGGTTTCCCGTTCAGCTCAATTGTATCCCGTTTGGCAGGTTTCCCGGTGATGCTAAAAAAATCCGGTTCATCCATGTGCAACCCGGTTTGGGAACCGGAAACAGGTTCCTTTATTTTCCGGAATGAGGGATCAGGGAATGTTCGGGATTCCATCAGTGATTCAGCTTCGTTCTCAAGCGATAAAAAATAGTTCCCGAGAATGCCCGGAAAAAGATACTGCATTAAACCTTATCAGCAAACAAAATAACCATGGATGAAGTGCTCAGGAAGGTCGTTCATTTTTTCCTCGGCCTCGGGATTGCCGTAACCATTCCCCTGTTCGACTGGCAGATGGTCCTCGCAGCCTTTGTCATCGCGATCTTTGTGGGGTTCATCGTATCCGATGCACTTTCACGCGGGTACATCATACCCCTGGTATCACCGATAATAGCGCTCCTTGAGCGAAAGGATGTCCTTCCCGGAAAGGGGACGCTTTATTTTGCAATCGGCATATTTTTCTGCCTCGTATTCTTTCCCCTGACAGTGGTGGTCCCGGCAGTAATCTGCCTCGCCGTCCTCGATGGCATCGCGACCATCGTGGGTATCAGATTCGGCCGTCACCGCATATGGCAGGGAAAAAGTCTTGAAGGTACTCTTGCCGGAATCGGGGCTGCAATCGTTTTCCTTCTCGTTCTTACGCCTATGTCTTTACTCCTCGCCCTGGCTGCAGCCGTCATCGCGGGAATCGTCGAGCTCCTCACCCCGGTCGATGATAACCTGGTGATACCGGTGAGTGTATGTATTGTCCTTACCCTCCTGCACTACTGAAGGTGGTGAATTAAAAAGGCTGAAAAGATCCGAGTGAACGACGTGACTTAGACCGATATGCCTGTCAGGTTACCGGAAACAATGGAAAGGCTGGGTTTCCACAGAGTCATTTTTTTTCATATGAAATGGAGAAGTAACCCGGGATCATTTGGTACCTTTTTCTGCGTCTTTTTCTTTATATCCCTGCATCATAAGGGTGGCAAGGTGGCGGACCGGTTTATCGGTATGCCCCGAGATATGGAATTCACAGAAAGGGCAGCAGGTAACAACCATTTCAGCGCCTGTTTTCTCTATTTCTGCTCTCCTCCTCTCGCCAAGTGCAGCTGCCTCTTCAGGCAGCCCCGACCGCACGCCCCCGCCTGATCCGCAACA
Organism: Methanoregulaceae archaeon; assembly: GCA_035543455.1. Lineage (GTDB taxonomy): Archaea > Halobacteriota > Methanomicrobia > Methanomicrobiales > Methanospirillaceae > CAIKOD01. The sequence goes on along the minus strand of DATKKE010000051.1, from coordinate 15,892 downwards.
TATTGCAGGCATTTCCACGAGGTCTGCCACCTGCCTGAGCAAAACCCTGGGCTGTTCCGTGATCTCCTGCCCACGGGCCAGGTGGCAGGGGTCGTGGTACGTAACGACGATGTCAAGGTGGGAAGGCGTCTCGATGCCGAATTTTTCCAGGACTTCTGAAAAGTCCATAACCGTGAAGGGCGTCGTGTAATCGTGTTTAAGGGTCGAACCGCAGCCGGCACACATGGTCATCACAATATCGGTCCCGCACGTCGTAAACGCCCCGATATTCTTAACCTGGAGGGTTTCCAGGTATTCGGGCTGCCCGGTCCTGATGAGCGGTGATCCGCAGCAGATCTGTTCATGGGGGATAATTACCCGGATACCGTTTCGCCTGAGCACCTCCAGGGCATCCAAAGCCGTCTTCGGGAGCCTCAGGTTATACATGCACCCGACGAAAAATCCAACGGTACCTTTTACCGGTCCATAAGGCTCAATCACTTCGGCAGTCTGTTCCAGAAAGGAGGGCTCGTCCCCATGGACAACACTCCGCCCGGATTCCCGAATCAGGCAGGCCACCTCGGCGTGCCTCGGCAGGGTATGCCCCTCGTAATGGGCCATTGCCCTCAATTTCTCTATGGCTTTTCCCGGGATCTGAATCGCCTTCGGACATACCTTCCAGCACGCCTGGCAGCTGGTGCAGGTGAAAAGGCCCTGGTTTACCGCCTCAGCAGGACGGTCCGGCCTGTCACGCGGGTCAAGTGCGAGACGCATCTCCTGTCTCATCGCAGTTGGCCCGGCGAACGTTGTGACCTGCAGGGCAGGACAGACTGAAACGCAGGCCATGCAATTGATACAGGTCCGAAGGGGCTTGATCCGATCGACAATATCCGGGGCCGGCATCCGGGGGGCCGCAGATTCTTCGATCGTAATCACCGGCAGGGCTGAAATATATGGGATCAGGTCGACGGCAAGGTCTTTGATGACGGGAAGGTTAAGGGGCTCAATCCTGATGTTATCCCTGGCCTCCTCCATGCAGGCGAGCACGGGTTCACCGTTTACCCGTACAGCACAGCTCCCGCACTGGCCTGTCCCGCAGCAATAGCGGTACATCAGGGTGGGATCCACTTCATCGTGGATCGCATGAAGCACGTGCAGGACCCTGGCTCCTTCCCGGGCATTGATATAATAGGTCTCGAGGTGCGATGTCTCGTCGCTTTCCGGATCGAACCGGGAGACATGGACCGTTAACCGGTTCATACAGGCACCTTCTCGATTCCATAGCAGGTGAGCGATATATACGTGTGGCCGAAGGGCGATGTTTCGGGTGACCAGTCCTGGGTTATGTCTTTTCTTACGTGGGCGCCGCGCGATTCCGGTCTCAATAATGCAGACTGGACGATCAATGAAGAAGTTACCAGCATGTTTTCAGCCGTGCAGCACTCCGCAAGGTTTTCCGTGGATTTTGCCCGGAGTGAGACCCCCTGGAGGTTCCGTATTGTCCGGAGGGTTTGTTTAAGGCCGTCTGCCGTCCTGAAAATACCGGCACCTTCCCACATGGCCTTCTTCAGGGTTTGAATAACCTTTGCCGGGTCGGTATCCCCGTGAAAAAACCGGTCGAGCCTCTTTACCTGTACGGCTATCTGCACATCGTCGGGACTCTTCTCCAGAAAGGGCGCTTTGCCTGCCGATTCACCGGCACGTTTCCCGAATACCTGCGTATCGGCCAGTGCATTTCCCCCGAGCCGGTTGGCCCCGTGAACGCCCCCGGCCACCTCGCCACAGGCGTAGAGCCGTTTCAGGGTGGTTGAACAATCAGGGGCTATCCTGAGACCCCCCATTACGTGATGTGCGGTTGGCGCCACTTCCATCGGCTCCTTACGGATGTCCACACCGAATTTCATGAACTGCTCGAGCATCACCGGGAGACGTTCCTCGATCTGCCGGGCCGGCAGGTGGGTTACATCGAGATATATGGCATTGTGGTCAGTACCTCTCCCTTCGATGATCTCGGTCGCGATGGAACGGGAAACGATGTCCCGGGTCGACAGTTCCATTCGGGCAGGGTCGTACCGTTTCATGAAGCGCTCTCCCAGGCGGTTTTTCAGGACGCCCCCTTCTCCGCGGACGGCTTCGGTCACCAGGCGACCCCGTGCATCGTACGGGTATACAGCCCCCGTCGGGTGGAATTGTACCTGTTCCATATCGATAAGTTCAGCTCCGGCATGGTATCCGATTGCATAGCCGTCACCGGTTCCGCTTGAAGAGTTCGTTGAAATATCGTAGACCTTCGTCCCGCCACCTGTCGCAAGCACCGTGCTATCCGCGAGAAACGTGATCAAATCCCCGTTCCGGTCGAGTCCAACCGCCCCGGAAATGCCGCCGTTATCCCTGAGAAGCGATATAACAGAGACCTCTTGGAACGTAGCGACCGATGTATCACTTAACCTCTCCGTGAGGGTGACCATCATCTCATGACCGGTCCGGTCTCCCGCATAGCAGGTCCTCGGGAAGCGTTGTCCCCCAAATGGCCGTTGGGCGACACAGGAATCGGGCGTAACATCGAATACCGCTCCCCACCTGACCAGGTCGTCCACCCTCTGCGGGGCCTCTTCTACCAAAATCCTGATCAATTCGCGGTCGTTTAAGTAAGCCCCGCCACGGAGAGTATCCTCAAAATGAATCTCACAGGAGTCCTCCTCCGATAATACAGCGTTATACCCCCCTTCAGCCATCGGTGTGCACCCGCCTTTACCCACGATAGTTTTCGAGATAAGCACCGTGTCGCCATACCTGTCCGCCTCTATCGCGGCTCTGACGCCGGCACCGCCGCTTCCTATAACGAGAACATGGCAATCGACAATATCATCTGACCGCATCTTATTATTACGTGAATCCTATAATTACATAAATAGCTTGGAATTGCAGGAATGGCCGGAATGAGGTTTTTAATGAAATTTGGGGGCACCTCGGTTGCCGATGCGGGAAGCATTTCCCGGGTTACCGACATTGTCCGTTCGTGCCGGGAGTCCGGGAACGAAGTTGCTGTGGTTGTTTCGGCACAGCGGGGCGTTACTGACCAGCTGATCTCCTTAGCCGCTGAAATTGCCGGGAGCTCCGACGACAGGGCGATTGAACCCTTTATCACGTCGCTAAGGGTCCGACATATGAAGGTTCTCGAGGAAGCAGCAAGGGACCAGATCCGAAATGCAAAACCTGCCATTGAATCCCTGCTGAAGAACCTGGAGAATATCTTTTCAGCAGTCCACAACCTGCGTGAAGTCACGCCAAGATCGCAGGACTATATTATCACGTTCGGCGAACGGCTCAATGCCGTCGTCGTAAGCGCGGTGTTTCGGCAAAATGGTATCCCCTCGTCGGTCCTGGACGGGTGCGAGGCAGGTATCCTTACGACGTCCCAGCATGGCGAGGCCATGGCACTCCCTGAAAGCGAATCGAAGATACAGGAGCGGATCCTGCCGCTCCTTCCCTGCGAAGTGCCGGTGATCATGGGTTTCATGGGGTGCACGAAAGAAGGGATAGTGACCACGCTCGGCAGGAGCGGGTCCGATTATTCCGCCTCGATAATCGGTGCGGGAATCGATGCCGACGAGATCTGGATCTGGACCGATGTCGACGGGATCATGACCTCGGACCCGAGGCTCATCGATGATGCCCGTGTCCTCGACTCGGTCTCGTACCTTGAAGTAATGGAACTCTCCTATTTCGGGGCAAAAGTGATGCACCCGCGATCGATCGAACCTGCCATGAAGAAAAATATCCTCGTCCGGGTGAAAAACACCTTCAACCCCGGCCATCCCGGCACCTGCATCGTCAGGGACGAACGGCACGACAGCCGTGTCGTCAAGGCAATCACCTACATCGAAAACGTCGCTGCGATCAATATCAACGGTGCCCAGATGATTGGGAGACCCGGGGTTGCGAAGTCGATATTTTCGGCCCTTGCTGAGGACGAAATAAACGTGATGATGATATCACAGGGCTCTTCAGAGGCGAATATTTCGCTCATCATTGAAGAAAACCAGGCAGCCATGGCAAAGGAAGCCCTCACCCCGCTGGTAAACCAGGGAATCGTCAGGGAAGTGACGATCGACTGCAAGGTCTGCGCAGTGGCGGTTGTCGGTGCCGGGATGGCCGGGGCACGGGGCACGGGGGGACGGATATTCACCGCACTCGGGCGTGCGGGGATTAACGTGCGCATGATATCCCAGGGTTCATCGGAAGTGAACATATCGTTTGTCGTAGGGCAACCCGATGGTCCGCGTGCTGTCCGGGTAATCCATGACGAGTTCCGGTTGTCCGAGGAATGTGATGACTGACGATGCGTACCGGGAAGCCGGTGTGGATATCGATCTTGAAGCAAAGGCAATACGCGCCCTGGTTGCGAATCTCACGTACAGGAGAAGAGGCAACTATACCGTGACCGGCTCGGCCGGACACTATGCAGGGCTCATCGATTTTGGCGAGAGGGTCTTTGCGCTGACCGTTGACGGTGTCGGGACGAAGATGCTTGTGGCCGACCACCTGCGTGACTGGTCGACCGTCGGTATCGATTGTATTGCCATGAATGTAAACGACCTTTACGTCATGAATATCGAACCGGTGGCGTTTGTTGATTATGTCGCGACAGATCACCTTGATATTGAAAAAATGGCGCAAATCGGAACCGGCCTTAATGAAGGCGCACGCCAGGCCAATATCGACATCGTCGGGGGGGAAACGGCGACGTTAAAGGGCCTTGTTAAAGGACTCGACCTTGCCGGGACCTGTTTTGGAATTCAGGACAAGGAAAAGGTCGTCACCGGCGGGAAGATCCGGCCCGGTGACCTGATCATCGGGGTCCCCTCGAGCGGTATCCATAGCAACGGGCTAACGCTTGCGAGGAAGGTCGCCGAAGAACATGGCGGTTACGATCAGAAACTCAGGAATGGGAAAACCCTCGGACAGGAACTGCTGACCCCGACGAGAATTTACCATGAAAGTCTGAGGATCAACACCCTGGCCGATATCCATGGCATGTGTCACCTTACCGGTGGAGGACTTCTTAATTTCACCCGTTTATCCGGGTACGGCTTTGAAATATCCAGGCCTCTTCCAAGTCCTGAAATTTTTACCTGGATCCAGGAATGTGCGGAGATCCCGGAGGCGGTCATGTACAGGACATTCAACATGGGCATGGGGTATGCCTATATCACCGGCCCTGATGAGGCTTCATGCGTTACAAGGGAAATACCTGGATCACGGGTGGTTGGAGAGGTATCGAGGAGATCGGGTGCATGGCTCGGAGAGATCAACGTAACATAGACTGCCAGAGGGTAACAACAGATATCATGGTGCCGTTAACTGGTCAATCGAATAGTAACCCGAAATGAAGGGGGGATAAAGGACCCCTTTTTTTCATGTACCGGGGCCGGGGGACTCTTCATTATCATCGCAATTATTCTCCGGGATCGGTGATTTTTTTGTTTTTTCGGATACGATTGCGCTGTTTCCCGAAGGGTCATCGATAATCAGGGTTACCGGGAACAGGCCCTCCCTGGCCGATTCAATCTGCTCCAGAAGGATCGAGGCTTTCTCTCTCCCCCCTTCTTCCCCGCCGGAAAGCACCCCCCTCACAACGTTCGCAACCCGTTCGAGCACACCCTCGATATTAGTGACAAATCCCTCACAGGCAGGCCCCGGGTCAATTCTCACCCCGAGTTCCGGGAGATATAGTACACCCCGCATACTCCGGACGACACGCACGAGCATATCGTCTGCCGATTCCACATGAAACTCCAGGCGGCCCGGTTCGTGTTCACCCAGTACCTGGGTATCGACATACCGGTAACCGCATGCGCTGCAATTCGCCGTGATAATGAGGATATCGGAAAAATAAGGAATATTGTCAGTCTGGTAAAGGTATTCAATTTCAGTATTACAGACGGGGCAGGGTCCTCGGACTACCGTCCGCACTAGACACCGCCAATTTTATCGCGGGAGATCTTAACGCCCTGGGGCGTAACAACGACGTATCGCTGGTCACCGAGGCCTATAATATCTCCGTTGACATCCTTTGCCACTTCTTTTAGATCCTTGAGCACCCGCTCGTACATTACCTTGTCCATCTTAAGGCGCCCGATGTCAACAATCACGACATTCCCATTGTAAATCTCATCCTTCACTTTCGGACTGTCCTTGATATCACCGACGGTTGCGATTTTTACCAGAAGAGCCGGTGCCCCTGCTTCTGCAGCTTCGTACTCCTGGAGGTCTAGGTCCATATAGTCTTCTTCGGACGACACCGTCGACTTACCAAGAAGCGTATCGAATATTTTTCCCATAAAAAACTGGTATGTTGAATTTTATTTAATAGTATCTATTCAATAATGGGCAGGGATTTATTTTTTTGTCCGGAGTCTATGGAAAAAGGCCCCGGTGTCACCAGGTATCACTCACTAAAATTCCAGCGCCCAGATCTCATCCCCGACATGGTGGATATTTTTGCAGGCCTTTCCGCCTTTCATTTCCCTCATCCCGCCTGCATCATAGAGGGCGATACAAACCGCAATAGGTTTTCCATGGCGTTCCTCCACTACCTGTGCAGGTGCACCTGCACGGATATCATCGCTGATCGAGACAATGCCGGGTCGCATTACATCGGCACCGTTTACCACATAGGGGACTGCCCCTGAATCGACAACGATTCGCCTCTCAGGGAACGGGTGTTCCAGGATTCCCCGAAGCGTGGGGAATACAATACCATCAAGTTCCATCAACAGGGGTTTTTTGTCCACCAGGTAGAGAAGAAGGGGGGTGGTCGTCTCGACAATTTCAAGCTGGTCCCGGTGGAATATTACCCAGGAATCGCTGATTTCACCCTTGAGGCGTGAAAATATCGGGTTGAGCTGGGATTTCCTGATAGTGTGCCGTTTTTTTGCCTGGATCTTCGACATTGTCTTCAAATCAGGTACGGCGGTACGGGAAGAAAAGCTATCCCCCATGGCCCGGAGTGATACCATACCCAATGAACGTTCCCGAAGAGTGCAGGCCCCCGGCCTAGGGAACAAGGCGGTTTTTTTCTGCTTCCAGTCCATATTTTGGCAAACCAATTTAAATTGTCGGGTATTTTTACGGACTTTCCGGCAGCACACGATCGTGCCCCTGTACGTTATATTTATTTGTACGCTGAACGCACATGTAGTACTCCAAAGCGATTGATACAGGGGGATTACATGACAAAAAGGCCGTTGGATATTTTGGACCAGGTACTGAATCGTCAGCCTGTAATCGTATCTCTCAAGGGAGGAAGGGAACTTCGGGGAATCCTCCAGGGGTATGATGTGCACATGAACCTTGTTCTTGACAAGGCTACCGATGTAGAAAACGGTGAGACCAGGAATGTCGGGACCCTCATCGTTCGCGGAGACAATGTGATCTATATATCACCATCAGTTGAACAATAAAACAGAACTTTGGTTTTTGGGTGAACAGTTATGTCGAAAGGAACTCCCTCGATGGGAAAGATGAACAAGAAGACCCACATCGCCTGCCGGCGTTGCGGGAGTATCTCATACCACTGCCGTCACAAAATCTGCTCTGCGTGTGGTTTCGGAAGAAGCAGTCGACTACGCAGGGTAAGATGGCTGAATAAGCGACCAAAAGTCCCGACACATTAGGGGGCACCATGTGTGGAATCGTTGGCATCGTCGATGCTGGCGGTGTATCTTTTTCTTTATATTACGCCCTGTACGCGCTTCAGCACCGCGGTCAGGAAAGTGCAGGCATCGCAACTTCCGATCAGGAAGGTCTCCATAAATTCAAGGGACAGGGCCTGGTTGCCGATGTTTTTAATACGGAGATCCTGTCCGGGCTTAAAGGGGCAGTCGGGATCGGACACGTCAGGTATCCGACAACCGGTGCAAACCGGCCTGAGAATATCCAACCCTTCAATTTCCTTTTTAAAGACCACAACATCTCAATTGCCCATAACGGAAATCTTGTAAATACCAGGGAACTACGCGAAGCCTATGAGCAGCGGGGCCAGATCTTCTGCACCACAACGGATACGGAGATCATTGCAAAGCTGATTACCGAGGAGATCAGCAGCTCCGGTGGTATCGAAGATGCGGTCCTCCACTGTATGCGGACATTAAGGGGGTCGTATGCAGTAGCCCTTATGGTCGACGGCGTACTGTACGCCTTTCGCGATCCCCTCGGTATCAAGCCCCTCTGTATTGGAAAGACCAGGAAAGGGTACATCGTTGCTTCCGAGAGTGTGGCTATAGACGCCCTTGGCGGGACATTTATCCGGGATGTCAATCCCGGGGAATTAATAAGGCTTGACATACAGGGGATGCGCTCCACCCAGATCGCTGTCGCAAGCCGCCATGCGCACTGTATTTTCGAATATATCTATTTCGCACGAGCGGATTCCGTGATGGACGGCGCACTTGTCTATGATGTCCGTCGTAATATCGGGGCAAAATTATTCGAGGAGGACCCGGTGATGGCCGATAACGTATGTGCCGTACCAGACTCCGGCACATCGTATGCGATCGGATATTCCATGAGGTCCCACATTCCGTTCGTCGAGAGCCTCATGAAAAACCGGTATATGGGACGGACATTCATCATGCCCTCGCAAAAAGCGCGGGAAAATGCCGTCAGGATGAAACTTAACCCGATCAGGGAACATCTCCGTAACCGATCAGTCGTACTCGTTGACGACAGCATAGTCCGGGGTACGACATCGCGGCGGATCATCGAAACGATGCGTGAAGCCGGGGCACGTGAAATCCACGTGCGGATAGGGTCGCCGGCAATCAGGGCCCCCTGTTATCTCGGGGTTGATATGCCGACCCGCGAAGAGCTGATCGCAAGTGATAAAATCGAGGAAGAAGTGAAGCGCAGTATCACGGCGGACTCCCTGCACCATATCTCGCTCGAAGCGTTGATCGGGGCAATCGGTGAAGAACGTGCAAATCTTTGTACAGGCTGCCTGACGGGCTGTTATCCGGTCTCGATCGAAGGGGAGAGATCGCAGGAAACGGTCATCGACTTTGTCGAAGGGACGTACCAGACGAGACTCGAATCGTTCGGCGGGGAAGCCTGAACCCGCATTATTTCATATTTATCAACAGATATCCGGACCTGAAATCCCCGGACCGCGTGATTTCCTGAAACAGAGCAATTTGATCTCTTTTGCAGCCTGTCATGTCATACCTCGGAAAATAATAGAAGAACATAATGGCCCGGTAGAAAACCGATGAAACAGATAGCGAGGGATGGATTTGAACCATCGGTCTACGGGTTATGAGCCCGTCGGGATATCCTGACTACCCCACCTCGCTCCACTGGAGGTTATTATATACCCTTTCTGCGCTCTTATAGTTTACTGGTTTCCGGGTCTGACGGTCAATACCCGGCAAAAGAGTAATCATAATCCGGGGAGACAGTCAACCGGGATATATGGAAGATGATGAGCTCGCACGGATCCGGGAAAAAAAATTAAAGGAAATGGAGGCGAAGATGAAAGAGAACGCTGAAGGAAAGGTGCTGCACCTCGAACAGGCTGATTTCTCCGCGATGACCAGGGAACATCCGTCCCTTGTGGTCGATTTCTGGGCAGAATGGTGCGGACCGTGCCGGATGGTCGGACCGGTTGTGGAGGAACTTTCCCGGGAGTTCGCCGGAAAAGTCACGTTTGCCAAGTGCAACACCGATGATAATGCGATGCTTGCCAATCAGTTCGGGATCTCGGCCATTCCTACGTTACTTTTCTTCCGGGACGGGCGCCTCGCAGACCGGGTTATCGGGGCGTATCCGAAGGAAGCTTTGAAAACAAAAATTATCCGGGTTTTTGGCTCATCCGTTGAAAAGACCTGATAATCACTCGATTTTCTGACGTACTGCTTCGTGATCGCGTGATTAAAAAGCAGTTCCCTGGCATCGTCAGACAAAGGGTACCTTGAAGGTCAAGGGGGGCAAAATTATCGCAATTCAAAAATAAAAGTCATTGCTCATACCCCAGGAGCTTGACCGGAACTGTCGCTACCACAAAGAAGAGATATCACTATCTAAATAGAAATAATAATAAATCGTATGGGAAGATCCGGCCAGGCTGCCAAAGCCGGTACGGGGAGCAAGAACAATGGAAGAAAAAGGTACCGATCAAAGCGAGACAATCGTCCTCTCCGACAACGACGATTATTACGTAGAACTTTCCGAGTACCTTGAAGTCCTTTCAAACAGCCAGCGACTCAAGATCCTGAAAATTCTGGAAAAAAGCCCGAAAGAGGTCAGGAAAATTGCCGCCGAGATCGATACCAGTTATGAGAATACCAAGAAACATCTCGACAAGCTATTGAGCACCGGACTCATCAGGAAAGAAGCAGGTCTCGGCCAGGCTACGTCGAAAGGCGTTCACCCGGTATGGAAATATTCCCTGGTCCCCGGGGCGATGGAAGCGATCGTGAGAAATCTCGGGCTTTTCTCTAATATAAGGATAAATCCTGCAGATACCGAACTCCGGAACAAGCTTGATGCAGTCAGGGGACAGGTCGCAGAAGAACTACTGACCCCGACACCGTCCCTTGTCCTGCTTGGAGGCCCCGATGATGGTAAAGTATTCCTGCTGTCAGGCCCCGAAGTGCGGGTCGGGAGGATCGACCCGAAACATCCCGGAGCCGGGAATCCGGCAGACGATGTGATCCTTTCAGCCGAATACACGGCTGTCAGCAGGATCTCAAAACCGCATGGGAAACTGATCAATGAGAATGGGCAGTGGATCATCGAGGACGGTGGAAGTACCGGCGGGACAATGGTTAATTCTGTTGCAGTCACCGCTGATAAAAAAGTGCCCCTGCACGATGGCGACCTGATTGAACTTGCAAAAGGAATTTACGGAGCAAAATTACTCGTCATAATGCCGATCCAGGCATGATCGAACCGGAACAGATCCCGGAATGTTCAGGACCATGAATACACGAATAATCAGGCCCGATCTAATCCGTTTATTGCTGATTATCCTTTTCGGATGGGTGATATGCGGGCTCGCAGTCATTGGATCGGCATCGGCATATACGATCACGGCATCAGCGGGACCAGGTGGCACGATTATTCCTACAACCATCAATGTCGATCCAGGCAATAGCCAGACCTTTTATTTTACCGCAAATCCGGGGTACCATATTTCCACGTTGATCGTTGATGGTAATACCAAACAGGAAACCGGAACATCAGATCTAAAAACATTTCCCAATGTACATGCTGATCATTCGATTTACGTCACATTTGCCCCGGATACGGGTTCTCTCGACATTAAATCAAATCCGGACGGTGCAACGATATACATTGACGGAGCCCCCTCGGGTGAGACAAACCAGATCGTCGAAGTGTCTGTCGGAACCCATACTCTCAGACTCTCACGCGAAGGGTACCAGGATTACTCGAAGTCAGTTTCTGTAACCGCCGATCAAACGACGACGGTCCCGGTGGTCAACCTGATCCCGGGGACACCCACCCCCACAGCGTCCCCGACTCCAACGGCAACCACAACGGTGATAACAACCAGTACGACACCGACAAAGACGACGAAACCGACACCCACGGTAACGACGGTCCAGACAACCGTGACGACGACCATTCCTACCACGTCCCCGATCGCGACGATTACAACTTCAGTTCAGCCACAGACCGAAGTGACAACCGAATCAACGACCTATCCAATTGAAATTCTCCCGACCCCGACAGAGACGACGACCATTCCGACGACCAGTCCAACGACAAGAATAACCCCGGGGGGCACCATCGCCCCAACAGTAACCGTGACACCAACGGCCAAATCAGTGATCAATAACTCAAGCATTATTATCCCGCCCCTGACAGTTGTGACAACCGTTACTCCAACGACAAAACCTTCAAATAATACCCCGGTAGTTCCTGCAGGTCCCCAGATACCTCCCATGTTCACGCCTTCGAACATCGTGGGGTTCCTCCTGATCATGGTGATACCCCTCGGTCTGCTGTTATCCCACGACTACATGGGGCTCGGTCATATGTCGTTCCCCCAGGCACCCTTAATACGGGCGGGCGTTGCGATTGGACAGGGAATATGCGTTCTTGGTTTATTGTATGTCCAGAGGGACCTCATGGGCCTGATAGAGGGCCTCGGTGATCCCCGGTTGTTGCCGGTGATCCTGATAATCATGCTTTTCATTGCCTACCTGACATTCTCTGCCATTGCTCTCGCATTCGGCTCCATGCTGTCGCGACCCCTCAGGTGGACATTGAAAGTCCACGTGATTATCGGCGTTGTGGTGCTGGTCACTGCCCCATTGGTCCTGTTCTGGCTGACTGATGGGAACTGGAGAATTATCCTTACCGCAATCGCAGTCGCTCCCCTCACTGCACTCCTGGCACTCTGGCAGAACCATTCGTTAGCTCTCCATGTCCAGAAGGGAGGATATCCCTGGGAGGGCTTCCTTGATCGCGAAGAAACGACAGTCCCGGCGACAAAAGATACGTATTTAAGGACCGTCATATCGAGGCCTGACGGATTCCCGCCGGAACTCGCAGATCGCTATTCAAGCATTGAATTTCTCGGGAAGGGCGGGCTTGCCCATGTATACCGGGCGATGAGACTCAGGGACGGGAAAACAGTGGCGGTCAAGATCCCGATCAGGTTCGATGAGACCACCGGCAAATGCTTCATGAAAGAGATCGTTGCATGGGAAGGACTTCGCCACCCGAATATCGTGGAAATTACCGAAGTGAATATCCTTCCACTTCCCTACGTCGAGATGGAATATGTGCGTTCAGGCCTTGCAGACTTAAAAACCCCGCTTCGCCCCCGAAGGGCCGCCGAGATCATCATGGGTGTTGCCAAAGGGCTGGCCTATGCCCATGAGCAGGGGATCATTCACCGGGATATAAAGCCTCACAATATCCTGATCACCAGAGACGGGGTCCCGAAAATCACCGACTGGGGAATGAGCCGGCTGATGGGTTCTTCAGCGGCTCCGACAGTAACCGGATTTTCACTGGCTTACGCATCGCCGGAGCAGATCTCGCCGGGAAGGTTCGGGGAGACCGATGAAAGGACCGATATATACCAGCTCGGGGTTGTGTTTTACGAGCTTGTTACCGGGAAACCGTTATTCCCCGGGGATAACATCGCAGCGATCAGCAACGCAGTGATATCACAGGCCCCGGTGCCTCCCTCGCAGATCAACCCGGTACCGGCAGGCCTTGAAAGAATTATTCTCAAATGCCTGGAGAAAGAACCGAAAGACCGGTACCAGACGGTCCACGAACTTATTGAAGATCTTTCGGACTATCTGGCCCATTACAGACCGTTAATCTCCGAAGGAGAAAGGGAGCACAGCGAAGAAGGGGAATTCTGACCATGGATGGCTCATTTGAGGTTAACGGGGTCGTAGCAGGGATGTCGTGCACCGGCAAAAGGACCAATAATGAGGATACCTGTTCAGGAGAAAAAATAGCAGACGGCTATCTTATCGCCATCGCTGACGGGATCGGTGGCCACAGCGCAGGGGAAGTTGCATCTGCCCTTGCAATATCGCTGCTGTTCCGGGAATTCCACGCACGTTATAGGAAGGAAATGAGCCGGAAAGAGATTGAACAATTATTTATTGAGATTTTCCGGAACGCCCACAATGAAATTGAGGATGCAGCTACCGGGGAACGGGAAGGAATGGGAACAACCCTCGTGGCAGCGTTTATCCGGGGAAACACAGCATTCATTGCCAACAGCGGCGACAGCAGGGCATATATCATCAGGAAAGGGATTTTATTCCGGACAAAAGACCATTCTGTCGTCCAGTCTCTCATCGATAATCACCAGATTAGTCCTGAAGATGCACTGTCGCATCCGTTTCGTGCAATGCTGACCCACAGCCTCGGGAGCAATTTTATTGTCGATACATTCTGTCTTTCCCTTCGTCCGGACGACCTTGTCCTTCTTTCGAGCGACGGGTTCCACGATTACGTTGCCGAACAGGATATTGCGACGCTCGAATGGGACGGCCCCCTCAACGAGCTGGTCAGGCGTCTTGTAACCGAGGCAGTCGAAGTATCGCGCGACAATGTGACGGTTGTGGTCTACAGGGGCCGTGCATGAAGGAGTATTCAGCTCTTCCGGATAACCTTGTTTCGCGAACAGCATTTTAGCTGGCTCAAGAACAGTTATACTATCGCTTTCGTTCCATGTTCTCCCGTCCGTATTCGGATGGCATCATTTACAGGGCATACAAAGATTCGCCCGTCTCCTTTGTGTTCGCTCCTGTTGATTTGAATTATAGCACGGACAATACCCGGAACTTCATTATCGTCTGCAACTATCATAAGCATCTTTTTGGATAGAAATCCCAGATCGAGTTCATTCTCTACGGGGGCATGGTATCTGGGATCTTCAGGATTACCGATAAGTCCACGCTGCTGCATAATGTAAATGCTTACTTCCCGCTTCAATGTGCCTTGAGGATCCGGATATCTGATTGTTCCTTTCTGCTTTCCCCGGCCGATAACGTTAATAAAGGTGACTCCTTTGACACCGATGGAGTCAAGGGCAGCTTTTGTCTGTTCCGCACGTTCATTCCGAATAATCGCAAGGATCTCTCTCATACTGGTTCGGCCTCTCAGCACTCTTCTCCGGTTCTGATAGTATAGGATTCATCGACATTGGTCACAAAGATCTTGCCGTCCCCGATATTTCCGGTTGACGGATATTTTGTCGTGCCGGTCTTTGCCGTGGTTTCGATTACTTTAATTGCCTTGGGCACAGTATCATCGGGAAGTACGATCATCAGCATCTCTTTCGGCAATTCAGAATACCGGACGGTTCCCTGCGTAATTCCCATTTCCTTACCCCGCCCGGTAACATTTATTCGGGTCATCGCGTAGATCCCATTTTTTTCCAGCGCCTCAATCACCCGTAGCGTGGATTCAGGTCTGATAATTGCACGAATTAATTTCATTGACGTTCTCCTGATTTTTTATCG
This sequence comes from Methanoregulaceae archaeon, assembly GCA_035543455.1. Classification (GTDB taxonomy): domain Archaea; phylum Halobacteriota; class Methanomicrobia; order Methanomicrobiales; family Methanospirillaceae; genus CAIKOD01. The sequence goes on along the minus strand of DATKKE010000051.1, from coordinate 890 downwards.
TTGTGGTGATTCTCCTGTTTCGATACAGATAAATGATTTTTTTCCTTTTTGAAAATTTTTTACATGGAAGTACTCTTCCATCTTTGTATATATAAATATTTTTAACAATTAAGGTCTCAATGGATTAGGGAAATATCATCTTTTTCAAGATTCTGACATATCTGAAATCCCCATAGCAGCACTCTTTACTCATGGTTCGATTCTTTAAATTTTCATCCACTCTGGATTTATACCAATATAATCCGATTACTAATTATTAATGAATAAAAATTCTAAAATATTATACCAAAATGCATTGTTCCTTGAGTATTTTACTGTAGGGTATAATATTATAGAAGCAGTTTTATCAATATTTTTTGGAAATGCAGCATCAAGTATTGCACTCATTAGTTTCGGTCTCGACAGTGTTGTTGAATCTCTCTCCGGTTCCGTTCTCATCTGGAGACTCCGTGCTCATGGGAGTATCCCCAAGCAGGAAGAAGAACTAATTGAAGAAAAAGCTAAAAAATTTGTTTCGATCACATTTTTGATATTGGGAATGTATGTTATATTCGAATCTTTCAACAAACTTGTAAACAAGGATATTTCTCAGCCATCGTTAATCGGAATGATAATTGCAGTATTTTCGATCATTATTATGCCAATTCTCGCATGGAGAAAGCGTATTGTGGGCAACCAAATAGGGAGTAAAGCTCTGATTGAAGATTCCAAAGAAACTATTACTTGTGCGTTTTTGTCAATTGCTCTTCTTATTGGACTCGGGGCAAATTACTTCTTTGGATTCTGGCAAGCTGACCCGATTATCGGTATAATTATAGCTATATTTTTATTCTGGGAAGCATATGAGAGTTGGAATGAATTGAAAATGATTAGAACCCCATAGCAGCACT
>DATKKE010000050.1:0-21663 GCA_035543455.1 Methanoregulaceae archaeon | reverse complement strand
GTCTGATTTCCATCAGTATCTGTGACATTTCCTGATACTGTTGCATTTCCAGCCAAAATGGTATTGCCCGACAGTGTCGAATTCCCGGAAAGCGTGGAATTTCCGGTAAGGAACAATGAATTATACCCTCCCGAAAGTGAACCCCCTGATGCATCGGTTGGCTGGGTCGTGGGAGTTGTTGTCGGTGCATCTGTCGGTTGTGTCGTCGGGACTGTCGTTGGTTCCGTTGTCGGATTTGCAGATGGATCTGTTGGTGTCGGATTAACTGTCTGCTGTGGTGTCGGAACCTGCGTAGGAACCTGCGTTGGTGCAGATGTCGGAACCTGTGTCGGCGAGGATGTGGGGACCTGGGTGGGTGCAGCGGTAGGAGCGTCTGTTGGTGCTACAGTTGGGACCGGGGTAGGAGCCGGTGTAGGCTGAGGTGCCGGATCCGGTGCTGCAGTAGGCTGAGGTGCCGGTGCCGGCGCAGGACCTGCGTCGGATGCCGGTGCCGGTGAATCGGGTTGATGAGCTGCCGCTGCAGCACTTGCTACACATGCCGTGATGGCGAGTAATGCAATAATCATCACGATAGTAACATGGAATAGGGGATTTTTTTCTTTCATTTCATGATCTCCTGATAATTTTTCACAGGGTTCATTCGTGCCAACCTACATCGCGGGCCGTCCCGGACCGCATGTGAATGAATGTGCCATTCGCGCTAAGCCACCTGGGAGAACAACAAGGAGATCCATCGGTACAGATAAATCCCTGGAGGGATCCCGGTAATCTCTGATACGGGCGTCTGGCGGCGACGCAATGGGATTAATAATTTTTTAAGTTTCCGAGATGGTATCAGGTCAGGCGGTTTGCCCGGAATCCTGCATTAATTCACGGGGTATTCTTCTCAATAGTATAAGTACAATATAAAATAGTTTGTTAAATAGATCTGGTGTATACCGTTATTGAAACTACATAATGGTTTACATTGTCACAGTAAGTCGCAGAACCGGAAATATCTCTTCTGGTTTAATTATTAAAAAAATAGACACGATATATTGAACAGAATTGATTTACAATTATTAAAAAAGATAATACAAAAAAAAGTTCAGCCGAACAGGGCTCCAAGCCCTGCCATGCCGCTCTCTTCTTCTTCTTTCTTATCTTCTTTCGACTCTTCCTTGGCGGCTCCGGCATGGGCTGCGGGTGCTCCCGGGTGTGCTGCTGCCGGTGCGGCCGCGACTGCCACGGGTGCGGCTGCTGCCTTGCTGATCGCATCCTCGATGTTTACCCCGTCGAGTGCGGCAACAAGTGCCTTAACACGGGCGTCGTCTGCGGCGATACCTGCGGCAGTAAGGACTGCCTTTACGCTCTCTTCGTTTACCGGCTTTCCTGCCTTGTGCAGGAGAAGTGCTGCATAGATATACTCCATTTCAATTCACCTTTCTCTTATTTTCCCTCTGTTAAACCTTTGAGGGCAATGGTTTCTCTGTACGCTTTACCAATTATCGCATCAATGACATCTTTCTCGTAGATATTCGCCTCGATGGCGAGAGCACGGGCTTCACGGGCTGCCTTCCCGATGATGGGCACCATCGTCTCGCGTGTCGGAATCGCTGCGTTGACTGACAGGTTGAACGCCTGAAGTCCCGCGAGTGCGATCTGGGCGAGAACTGCATCTTCATCGATTGCAAGCACCGAGGGCTCATAGAGGCTTCCCTCGAAATATGCGACCTGCAGGAGGAGTCCGACGTCCATCGGCTTGATGTCGAGTTTCGCGAGGATCTCAGCCTGTTTCGGGGTGAAAGGCTGGCCTTTCTTTACTACAGTCTTAGTCTCGCGGATCCTGACTTTTCCTGCCTCGATAGCAGCCGGGATGCCTGCCTGCTGGAGTTCCCCGACAATGGGACCGGGCTTAAAACTGGTCGGCCCCTTCTCGACGATCACATCCTCAGGTGCAATCTCTCCGGGTTTTGCCGCCATCTTCGTCTTTGTCTTTTCAAGTGTCTTGAAAAGCCTGAACGGATTATCGTTGGTGAAAATCAGCGCCGAATGGCCCGATATATAGCGTGTCACTCCTGCAGTTTCGCCGCCGATCTCGTCAAAAGCGTGACGGATCAGGGTGTTCCTGGTCATCTTGATCGTCGCGGTGCCCCGGAGGTTCCTGCGGATCTGCTGGACCTGCGATGCCGGAATACCGTACATGTCGACGAGACCGATCAGGGAGAACTCCCCGACGTGCTTCTTGATATCTTCGACCTCTTTTTTCTTCCATGCCGGAAGATGGTGCGTATACAGGGACATTTATACCACCTTCACTGCCGGTCCCATCGTCGTTTTCACGTACACGGACCTCACATTCAGGTGACCCTGCTCGAGGACTGACTCCACCCTTCTCAGTACGGCGTCGATGTTCTCCGCTACCTGGTCCTCATTCATCTGGGTGTTACCAACCTTTACGTGGAAGACTTTCTTGTCCTTCGTCCTGATCTTGACAGAATTCCGGAGACGCTCCACGATTGGCCTGATATCCTGCCCGCTCGTAATCGGTGTCGGCATACGGCCACGCGGGCCGAGCCTTGGACCGAGATATCGTCCCACGGATGGCATAACTGCCGTTTCAGCAAGGAAAAACCGGTACTTTCCGGCGATCTTCCTCGCCTCCCGTGGCTCGCCCCCAAGCCGTTCGATCTCTTCCGGGCCGATAATCAGGTCCACGCCGGCTTCCTTCGCCTGGGTGGTGATGTCTCCTTTCCCGAGTACCACAATACCGACGTTTGTGCCGGTACCGTGCGGAAGAAGGATCGTTTCATCAATACGATTTTTTGGCTGCGCCATGTCGATATTCTTGAGATTGATGGTTATATCTACACTCTCAGAGAATTTACGTTCAGGCGCCTTCTCTTTTGCCGCTTTCACGGCCTCAACAATTTTGGCCCTTTCTACCATCTGATTCCTCCATAGTCCCCGACCGATTGCTCGATCTCCTATGGTTGTCGAAAATTCTATTCTTTGAGAACCTTGTCATAAACGCCGGAGTCAATGGCCGTAAAGACTTCTTTCGGTCTTTTGCCGTCCACATTGACCCCCATGCTTGCACACGTGCCGACAACTTCCTTGACCGCATTCCTGATGTCATAAGAGAGCATATCGCCGTGTTTCATGCGGGCGATCCTGACAGCGGCCTCGAGCGACAAATTTCCCACCACTATTGTGCTGGGTTCGGCAGAACCTTTCTCGATATTGGCCTCTTTCTTGATAAGTGCCGTCGTTGGGGGTATTCCAACGCTGACAGTGAAATTCTTCTTATCATCGACTTCGATCTTGACCGGCACCTGCATTCCGTTGAATTCAGATGTCTTCTTGTTGATCTCGTCGACCACAGCCTTTACATTTATACCGAGGGGTCCCAGAGCCGGTCCAATCGGTGGACCCGCACTTGCCTTGCCGCCGGGTACCAATACCTCGACCACGTCTGCCATAGTAGTATCACCATGCCGTCCCGTATGGGTACAAAGCCTGGGTTAACTAAGGTTGTTCTGACGCAACTTAAACCTGTGGCACAAAAATAATTGTTACCGGTCTTCACCCTTGTCCACGACACGGACGTTATCACCGCGTACCGTGATTGGGATAGGGAGGACGCTCTCGTATAATTCTACCGTAATCTCTTCTTTCCCGGAGTCGATCCGCTTGACAACGGCTTTTTCGCCTTTAAAAGGACCAGCGATGAGCTCCACGATCGTCCCCTCCGAGATACCGCTCACTACCGGTTTTGGTACAAGGAAGTGGGCAACTTCGGCGAGTGTGGTCTCACCATAAACAACGGTGCGCGCGTGGGGAACCTTCTCGACGAGTTGCTCGATTCGGTTCATCTGTTCGGGCGTTTCGACGAGCACGTAACCTTTGAGCTCATCGGGCACTATTATTGCGAGTACCCGTACATCGGTAGCTTTCGTATCGATCGCTTTCTTGATATTGTCCGCTACCGTCCGCTCCTGCTTCGAGGTTGTTTTTATGGCAAAAATACGGTTTGTCTCTTCAGCCATGACGATCATTTGGGGGAGAGAAGGAATAATTCATATATGATAAATCCGATCAGCCCGACAAGGGCGATACCTGCCGCTGCAACGAGTGCAATCTTCTGGAACTCCTCGCGGGTAGGGGTCCTTGCGAGTTTCAGTACGCGAAGATATTTACGAAGTAACTCTTCGTGCAGGTCTATTTTGATATCAGGTTTAGGTAGTTCGACCATGGTCATCACTTCAGAAAGTCAATTTCAAATTGCTTCTGAACTTTTGGGGTATTTTTTTCATTCCTTCCATATATTTGTGGCGACCGTACGCCTGTCACAACGAGCATGGTCCTCATCTTGTTCTGCATCTCCGGGTCGACCTGTGCACCCCAGATAATCCGTGCATTCGGGTCAATACGGTTATAAACCTCCTGGACGACACCCTCTGCCTCAGCCATTGTCATATCGGGACCCCCGATCACATTGACAAGCGCGGCATTGGCACCGGAGATATCAACATCAAGCAATGGAGAGCGTATTGCCTTTTTGACCGAATCTGCAGCCTTATCGTCACTATCGCTTTCTCCCATACCGATCATGGCAACACCCCCCCGTTCCATAACCGTGCGCACATCGGCAAAGTCGAGGTTGACAAGCCCCGGCATCGTGATCAATTCAGTGATCCCCTTGACTGCTCTCATCAGTACTTCGTCCGCAACTTTAAATGCAGCATAGAGAGGAAGTTTCGGGACCACTTCGAGGAGCCGGTCATTTGGCACGACGATCACAGTGTCTGCCACATCCCGGAGACGTTCAAGACCTGCTTCTGCGTTCTCCATCCTGATCGCCCCTTCCGCAGTAAATGGCAGCGTGACGATGGCAATGGTCAGTGCACCTTCTTCCCGTGCGGCCTTCGCGACTATCGGGGCGCAGCCCGTTCCGGTCCCTCCTCCAAGTCCCACGGTGATGAATACCATGTCGCACCCGGTAACGCAGCGTTTGATGTCCTGTTCGTTTTCGAGGGCAGCTTCCTCTCCGATCTGCGGAATTGAGCCTGCACCGAGTCCCCTCGTGCGCTGCCTCCCAATCAGGATGCGGTGATCCGCCTTTGTCCGGGCAAGATGCTGCGCATCGGTATTGATGGCATAGAGATGGGCGCCGTGGATCCCCTCTTCCATCATACGGGTAATCGTATTGGACCCGCTGCCGCCGCAACCGATAACTGAAATCTCTGTTTTTAACTCTTTCAGAATCTGGTCAAGTTCTTCATCGCTCTTCGAGACATCAGCTGGTTCATCCCTTACTCGTGTCAGTGCCTCTTCTACGATCGATCTCATAGGTAACTCTCCAACCCCGGGACATGGATTCTTCTCTCACTGCAGATCTGGACCATACCGGGATGGACCGTCCTTCCACCGGCATCCACTGTTTTTCCCTGCATCAGGAGACCGAGCAGAGGCCCTGTGGGAACTCCCAATTCGAGCGCTTTCCTGGGGTCCATCTTCTTCTTTCTGATGAACAGGTAATCTCCTTCCACTGCAGTATCTTCGTTAATAACTATGGTTGATACGCATAAGCTTATTAAATCATGTAGTAATTGTGCCTTCTGGTTATGATCGGTGATGAAAATCGCCAGAACCGGCGTTTTTGGAGTAGACAGGTGGATACAGGGGATTTTTTTCAGTTTTTCAAGAAATTCAGCAGTGTTTGCATTCAGGGCAGCGGTGAACAGTTCCAGGTCCAGTTCTGCCCAAACCGGATCTTTTATGGAATTTAGTCCATGGAAGTTGATTACTGCAGTGGGGGCGGCAGATTGTACCATGGAGCGAACAGTCACATACTGGTTCCATGGGACACGACCGATGCCGGTGAGGTCATGCTCACCAAGGTGGATCATACCCCCTTCCTGAATTAATTGCTCGATACGTGCCGTATCGGCCCTCTGAAGCGCTTTACGGTCGATATGGACGGCCACGGCACGTGATTTCCCAGCCAGGAGCCTGATCATTTCCCCATCGATTACCGGAACTTCCCGTGAATGGACAATATGGCCGAAGGCTGCCTGCGTTTTTACCGCAATATCCGTCTGCCGCCTTGCGTAGTGATTGCCCCCGAAACTGATCATCGGTATCGCGGGGCCAGGACGGGCGGTAAGGACAGCGATCGCTACCGCTGCGGCAGCCTCTTCATTACGCCATTCGTATTCCGTGCTTCCGATCTCTACAAAGAAGGATGGGATATGCAGATCTGTGGGTCCGTGATGGGTAACCTCATAGCAGGCACCAAAACCAGGTGGGGCCAGTTTTTGCAGGTTGATAAGAACGGCCTGCATCCATTCCGGTGCTGCCGTTGCCACCGACCGTTCAGTACCTCCAAGTTCTGCTCTCCCCGGGTTACCCGTGCAATGCACTGTCAGTAAGGGCACCGGGTTAACCGATGCATGCCTCGAGAGAAATATCATAAGATCCGCATCGGATCCCTCATCGATTCTGTCCTGGAAGATCAGCCTGCCGTCAACCTCAATATGAGAATAAGAGTGATTGCCTGAACGAAAATTCGCTCCCGCCCCAGGAATCCCGTTCTCCAGGTATTCGTGGATATGCCGGTGAATATTCCGGCCTGCAATATCATTTTTAGAGCTGATAAGAGTAATTTTCAGGGTAATCAGGCCTTCATACACAGGGATTGGCAGGTTTTCTGAAGTTTAACAGCAACAGTAAATCCTATGTAACTGTACATATATTATTGATGCGTTATGGAAGAAGATAAGATCAGGACGATATTCCAAAAAGAAGGCATAGAAAGAGAGATTAAATGCCCCCAGGCATTCGTCATCGCCGAAAAATACGGAATAGCAAAGAAGGACCTTGCAGAGTTTTGTAATATGCATGGAATTAAGATCCGGGCATGTCAGCTGGGCTGCTTCAAATGAGTATTTTCCTGACGACGGTACCGGTTGAGGAAGCGATCCGTGTGGTCAGGGATATTTCCCCGCCGCCCGATGAAGAGCTGGTACCCCTGGAATCCGCTTACAACCGCATCCTTTTGAGGGATATCACTGCGGATATTGATATTCCGGGATTTACGAGGTCTGTTGTCGATGGGTATGCGGTCCACTCTGCCGACACGACAGGGGCGGGTGAGGCGATCCCGGTAATCCTGCGGCTTACCGGAAGAGCTGCCATGGGCGCAAGCGTTAAGCAGCCCCCCTTGCCCCCTGGTTCCTGTATTTATGTACCGACCGGGGGGGAGATCCCGGATGGAGCCGATGCCATGGCGATGATCGAATATTGCGAAATGCTTGGGGACGAAGTACTCGTGAAACGACCGCTTGCAGCCGGGGAAAATATTATTTTTAAAGGTGAGGATTTCAGGGCCGGTGAACGAGTGCTGGAACGGGGGAGAAGACTGTCTCCCGGGGATATTGGGGTCCTGGCCGCGACCGGTCACAGCATGGTCCCTGTATCGGCGGCCCCGAACGTCGGCATCATTTCTACGGGGAACGAACTGGTTCCCGTCAACGAAGTGCCGACCGGTAGCCGGGTGAGGGATGTGAATACCTATCTGTGCAGGTCTTTTCTTGAGCAATACGGTGCCCGACCGATCCAGTTCGGGATTGTCCGGGATGACCCGGAATCATTTGAAACCGCTCTCGACAATGCTCTGGCAACCTGTGATGCCGTCCTCATCTCCGGGGGGAGCTCGAAAGACGACCGTGACCTTACCGCAGGAATGATCCAGTCACGGGGTGAGGTTTTTGTCCATGGCATTTCCCTGGCCCCGGGAAAGCCGACCATCATCGGGCAGGCGAATGGCAAACCCGTGATTGGCCTGCCAGGTCACCCGGCATCAACATTTATCGTTCTTCTGGTCATAGCACGCCATATGATCCTCGGGATGACCGGCAATACTTCGGACAGCCCTGTTGTGGTGCGGGGAGTCCTGTCAGAAAATATCCCTTCAGCCAGAGGCCGCGAGGAATATGTTCGTGTCAAGATCACCGGTAAGGGTATTGTCCCCCTTTTTGGGAAATCAGGTCTTCTGAATACCCTGGTAAAGAGTAACGGGGTCATCCGGATACCTGCGGGAAGCGAGGGTATCGAGACCGGGACGGAGGTGGAGGTAATCCTGTGGTAAAACGGTACCTGAACCTGATCACCCTCGGAGAAGCGCTCGACCTGGTCAGGATATCATTTCCGGAAAAAATTTCCAGCAGTTTGATACCACTTGAGGAATCGGTTGGAAGGATAACGGCAAGACCGATTTTCGCACAATATTCAGTCCCCGAAGTCCATCTTGCCGCAATGGATGGAATCGCCGCAAAAAGCCGGGATACTCATGGAGCAGGCGAACAAAGCCCGGTCACCCTCACCGATGCCGTCCGGATCAATACGGGCAATGTGATTCCCGAGGAGTACGATACCGTCATAATGATTGAGGATGTCACGGTATCGGAAGGCGGCTATATTATCCGGAAGGCGGCTCCACCATGGCAGCATGTACGCCCGGCCGGCGAGGATATCGGGGAGTCGGAAATGGCACTGCCTTCCATGCACCGGATCAGGCCCCATGAGGCGGGGGCCCTTGCGACGTACGGGATCACCGAAGTCGATACGATATCGGTCCGTGTGGGGCTTATCCCCACCGGCAGTGAACTGGTGGCCCATGGAACACATCCCCGTCCCGGTCAGGTCGTTGAAAGCAACACGATAATGGCGGAAGCCTGGCTCACATCGGTCGGGGCGACCTGTAGGAGGTACCCGATAACTCCCGATGAACCCGACCGAATCAGGGAAGCGATAAGGCTGGGTGTCCGGGAAAATGATATACTCATCGTATCGGCCGGGTCTTCCGCCGGGACAAAGGATTTTACAGAGAATATTATCGGAGAACTAGGTGAGGTCCTCTCTCATGGAGTATCAATAAAGCCGGGAAAACCTGTCATCATCGGAAAGATTGATGGGAAACCTGTAATAGGATTACCCGGTTATCCGCTCTCCGCATTAACCGTGATACGGGAGCTTATCATTCCTCTCCTCGGGCGGTTCGGTATTGTCACCCGCCCCGCTGAACATCTTGAAGCCAGGCTTACATCGACGCTTCATTCTGATGCAGGGATCGATGAATTTGTCCTCCTCGCGGTTGGAAAGGTCGGTGACCGTTATGTTGCATCGCCTCTTTCAAGAGGGGCCGGGGTACAGATGAGTGCCGTGAGAGCGAATGCGCTCTTAAAAATTCCCTTGAACCTGGAAGGATATGAATCGGGCCAGGCAGTGCCTGCAACGCTTATGGTCCCCCGTGAACAGGTCGACTCCGCCCTCCTCGTGACCGGCAGCCACGACCCATGCCTCGATTACCTGGCCGACCTGATGCAGATCAGGGGAATCGAAGTCCATTCCACGAATGTCGGTAGCATGGGTGGCTTGCTTGCCCTTAAAAAGGGAGATTGCCATGCTGCACCGATGCATCTTCTCTGTGGGGACGGTACGTACAATACCTGTTACCTGGAAAAATATCTCGGTGGTGAGGAACTTTCCCTCCTCTGCGTCGCAGAGCGTGAACAGGGGATCATCTCAAGGGATGGTTCAGGGCTGCAGCATATACTGGGGAAACGCTTTATCAACAGGCAGAAGGGATCGGGGACGCGACTTCTCCTGGATTTTGAACTTGCACAGAGGGGGATCAGCCCGGAACGTCTTCCGGGATATGAAAGGGAGGTGACCACCCATCTTGCCGTCGCGCTGGCCATTAAATCGGGAGAGGCCGATGCTGGTCTGGGGGTCTACAGCGTGGCGAAATCCCTCGGACTCTCATTCGTGCCGGTAGGGAAAGAACGGTATGAAATGGTCACGTATACGAAAAACCTTGATGACCCCCGTATCGAAGCCCTCTTCACGACGGTCGGGTCTGCCCGATTCAGGGAGGTTCTCAAATCCCTTGGCGGATATGACCTTACGGGGACGGGCAACATGCGTCAATTGCCTTAGTTACTGCTTCAACGGGCGACTCACAGGCCTGCACTCCCTTTATGTCCCATGTCCTGAACCCGAATACCTTCTTCCCGAGTTTCAGTGCTGATGCTATCTCCGAAAGGGTTCCATATTCTCCCCCGATAGCGACGACTGCCCCGGCGGACTGGACAAGGACGGTATTTCTCGCCTGTCCAAGCCCGGAGCGTATCACGATGTCGGTGTAGGTGTTTTCCCCGGCCAGGAAGGGTATGATGCCGACGGTTGTCCCGCCACGGGATTTTGCCCCTTTGCTGGCAGCTTCCATGACGCCGTATAGACCTCCCGTTAGAAGAACCGCCCCCATTTCCGCTACTCTTGCGCCAGCGGTTTCGGCTGCTGAATACAGGTCGGGATCGCATTCACCAGCCCCAATTATTGCAATCTGGGCCATATTACCCCGTCCTGCCCGCGGGATGGATTACCATGAACCTGGCATCGGTCATCTCTTCGATCGCATACCGTGGTCCTTCCCGCCCTAACCCCGAGCCTTTCACTCCGCCATAGGGCATCTGGTCGGCACGGAAACCCGGTATATCATTGATGATCACGCCTCCGACACGCATCTCCTCAAAAGCCTTCATGACCAGGCCGATATCACGGGTAAATACCCCTGCCTGGAGACCGAATTCGCTGTCATTTACCATCCGGATGGCGGTATCGAAGTCCTCATACGGGACAACCGTGATGACAGGCGCGAAGACCTCTTCCCTGGTGACCCGCATTTCCCGCGTTGTGCCGGAAAGCACGGTAGGAGAAAACATGGTCCCTTCCAGGGTTCCCCCGATGAGTACCTTTGCTCCCTCTCCGATCGCTTCAAGTACTTTCCGGTACGCCTCTTCGGCTTTGACCCGGTCGATCATGGGTCCTACATCTGATGAGGGATTCCTCGGATCACCCACAATCAGTCCCTTCAAAGCGATGAGAATTTGTTCCACTACCTGCTCAAAGACAGGCCGGTGTATGAGAACCCTCTGGACAGAGATGCAGACCTGCCCGGCGTTCAAAAATCCCCCCTGAGCGATCCGCCGGGCCGCTTTTTCCAGATCGGCGTCCTGGTGGATAATAACCGCTGCATTCCCTCCGAGTTCGAGACTGACTTTCTTCTTCCCCGCAATTTCCCGCAGGTGCCAGCCGACCTCGCAACTTCCGGTAAAGGAGACGAACCTGATCCTCGGGTCTCTTACGAGCTGCTCAACCCGGCTGCCCGGGCATGGTATGACGCTGATGGCATCGGGCGGAATACCTGCTGCAAGACAGAGGTCTCCGAGGAGCAGGGCCGAGACCGGGGTTGCCGAGGCAGGTTTCAGCACGATTGGATTGCCCGCTGCGATGGCCGGTCCCAGCTTATGACATGCGAGGTTTAAAGGAAAGTTGAACGGGACAATTCCAAGGACCGGACCGACCGGGAACCTGCGAAGATAGCCATAACACCCTTTTTTATCCGCACTCCAGTCAAGAGGGATGATCGTGCCGTAGATGCGTTTTGCCTCTTCTGCTGCCGTCCTTATGGTCAGCTCTGCCCTCGATACCTCGATGGAGGCGAATTTCCTTGTTTTTCCGCCTTCCATTACCATGATATCAATAAACTGATCGGCATGACCCCGGATCTGTTCTGCCAGGTTTTCGAGGATATGGGCACGTTCACCCGAAGATAAATCCTTCATTCGCCCGGAACACCGGTCTGCGGCCGCTGCGGCGTTATCAAGGTCTGTCGTTCCCGCCAGGCAGACCGGGGCATATATGTCACCATTATAAGGGAACCGGATTTCTACGGTCTCTTCCGTGAAGATCCGTTTCCCACCGATAAGGACAGGGTATTCGTCCATTTCACTCACCAACCGGATTATAATTCAGAGCATCTCGTGCCGTATATATAAAAAAGCCTTCCCGGAACATTCACTGGAATGATACCGGTCATCTCACGGCTTTCAAAACTACTTTGTGCTGCAGGGTATAATAGTACTGAACTATTCATCCCGCCAATCCCGGGCACGTGTGGATGACCAGCTGAGGGATCAGGTTGAAGGAAGTCACGAGCAACTATAATGCCCACGAAATCGAGGGAGAGGTCCAGGTGGTATGGGAGAATGAAAAGACATTTTCACGGGTTGAATCACTCCATGCCCAAGACCCCCCGTTTTTCTTTGTCGATGGACCTCCCTACACAACGGGACACATCCACCTCGGTACAGCGTGGAATAAGATCATCAAGGACAGCCTGTTGCGTTACCACCGGATGTGCGGGAAGAACGTGATTGCCAGGGCCGGGTACGATATGCACGGTCTCCCCATCGAAGTACGGGTCGAACAGAAACTGGGATTCTCCACAAAAAAAGATATCGAAACATTCGGTATCGAGAAATTCATAGGCGAATGCCGGGAATTTGCAGCGGCTAACCTTGTTGTAATGAGCGATCAGTTCAAGAAACTCGGGGTCTGGCTCGATTTTGACGATCCATACCAGACCATGGACCCGGAATATATCGAGGCCGCATGGTGGACAATCCAGCGGGCAGCCGAACGGGGAATGCTTGAACGGGGATTTCGGGTGGTCAACTGGTGCCCGAGGTGTGCCACGGCCATCGCGGATGCCGAGGTAGAATACTGGGATGAAACAGATCCTTCAGTCTTTGTAAAATTCCCGGTGACCGGGAAAAAAGATGAATACTTCGTTATATGGACTACGACCCCATGGACACTCCCGGCAAATGTGGCTGTTGCAGTCAACCCGGATTTCGAGTATTCCCTCATAAACGCTGTCAAAAGGGGGGTGTCAGAAGACCTTTGGATCGAATCCGGACTGGTAGAACCTGTCCTCAAAAAAGGCAAGTACCAGGACTTCACCGTCAGGGAGAAGAAGAGCGGGAAAGAGCTTGTCGGGATGGCCTATGATTCCCCACTTGCGTCCCAAGTGCCGAACCAGCGGGATATTGCCCACCGGGTGGTTGCCGCCGATTTTGTTGCGAGGGAAAATACCGGGATTGTCCATATAGCGCCGGGTCACGGCTGGGATGATTATCTCCTCGGCCAGAAGGAGGGACTTGCTATTGTCTGTCCGGTGGATGCCACCGGACATTTTACCAGCGACGGCGGGACGTTCGAGTGCATGTTCGTGAAAGATGCCGATGAAGTGGTCCTTTCCGAACTCGGGCACTACCTCATGTCAAGGGGGTCCGTGACGCACCGTTATGGTCATTGCTGGCGCTGTAAAACGCCGATCATCTTCCGGGCAACATCACAATGGTTCCTCAAGGCAGGGGCGATGAAAGACCGGATGCTCGAGGAGGTGGCGCTTGTCAAGTGGTACCCCGAATGGGCGGGAAGTGCAAGGTTTTACGACTGGATAAAAGAAGCGCGGGACTGGTGCATATCGCGGCAGCGGTACTGGGGAATTCCGATCCCGATCTGGGAATGCCGTTCATGCGACCGCATCCGTGTTTTCGGGACAAGGAAGGAGCTCGAAGAAGCGAGCGGGGTCCCGCTCAAAGATCCTCACAGGCCCCATGTCGACGTGGTAACCGTACCGTGCAGTTGTGGTGGCACGATGCACCGGGTTGAGGACATCTTCGATGTATGGTTCGATTCGGCAGTGGCATCGTGGGCGACATTACGGTTTCCAGCCCGGCACGAAGCATTCGACAGGCTCTGGCCCGCAGATTTTATCACCGAAGGACAGGACCAGACGAGAGGGTGGTTTTATTCGCAACTCGGCGCAGGCACCATCGCGTTCGATACATCGCCCTACAAGAGTGTGCTGATGCATGGGTTTGCCCTCGATGCCGAAGGGCGGAAGATGAGTAAAAGCCTCGGCAACGTCGTCACTCCCGAGGAAGTTGTTGCGCAGCAGGGGGTAGACGTATTGAGACTTTATGTCCTCTCCTCCAACGCGCCCTGGGACGATCTGAAATTCAACTGGGAGGGTATAAGAACGGTGAACAGGGCGATAAACATCTTCTGGAATGTCTATCGGTTCCCGTTGCCTTACATGATACTTGATGGTTGGGAACCATCGGGCGGATCCGGGGGTTGGACCGGAGACTATATTGCGTTCCATCTTCCGGAACTGCCGGATGAGGACCGCTGGATTATCTCGCGTCTGAACAGCCTTGCCCTTCAGATCGAAGAGGATCTGGCGGAATGCCAGCTCCACCGGGTAACCAGGGCATTAATGTCCTTTATCCTCGACGACCTGTCGCGGTGGTATATTCAGATTATCAGGCCGAGGCTCTGGCTCGAAGGAGATTCCCTTGAAAAACAACAGGCTTATGAAACGCTGTACTATATCATACGCCGTCTCGTGGCACTTCTTGCACCGTTCATCCCTCATATTACCGAGGTAATATACCGGAATATCATGCTCGCCGGCGAACAGGAAAGCGTCCATATGCTTTCCTGGTACAGGGGAGATCCGGACCTTGTTGACGAACGTTTAGAGTCGGCCATGAATATCATCCGGTCGTTCGATGAAGCCCAGGCGAATGCCCGGCAGGCAGGGAAAAGGAAACTTCGCTGGCCTGTTTCAGAATGTGTTGTGGCAACTGGTTCCGCTGATATACGTGAATCTATCGAACAACTGAATAATTTATGCCGCGACCGGGCCAATGCAAAATCTGTGCGTGCAGTGAATGGTACATACGACCGGGTCTCATGGAAAGCAGAACCGGTTATGAAAGCCCTGGGTCCTGCGTTCGGAAAAAAAGCTCCGTTGGTGAAAGATCTGATATCAGACGGGGATGGTGATGAAATACGGGATGCCATTATTGCACAGGGGACCTGCGTTCTTGGGTCAGGAAGTGAGAGCTTCGAGATCGATGCCAGCCAGGTTACGTTTACGGAAAGCCTCCCTCCGGGAATATTTTCCGCCCCCATGCAGGATGCCACGGTCTATGTGGATATCAACCTAACCCCTGAACTCGAAGCGGAAGGCAATGCCCGTGAGCTGATCCGGCGAATCCAGGAAATGAGGCGTCAGATCGACCTGAACGTCGAGGATTACATCGATGCGTACGTCATGATAGGTGATACGAAGGTTCGAGACCTTGTCACTTCCCGGTGGAAACAGGGGATCATGGAAGAGGTCAGGGCAACATCGTTGTCCCTCCATGGCCCGGGTGGAGTGCCTCCGGAGGGTCCGTGGGAACTCGAAAAAGATTGGGATATCGAGGGACTTTCGATAACGATCGGGGTTTCACGGGCTGCCGATCACTGAATTGAGAAATTCCCGCCCCTCCGGCGAATTAAAAAGCGGGAGGTCTCTTTCAGTGGTCACCGAACTCCGCAGCGTTTCGACGAACTGGTGTTCCACAGGGTTGAAACCCTGGATATGTTTTAATTTTTTATAGACGAGAGTCCCGCGTCTCTGCCATGACGGGGTCTCTGCAAGGTTGATACCCCTGGAAAACATCATCTCGTGAAGAGCCTTCGAGGGAAGTCCCTGGAGGGATTTCTGGGCGTCATAGGCGGACATACCTTCGTCGATCAGGGCACCCTGGCAATAGGCATTCATGTGGTTCCGCCATGCCTCGTGCTGCCGGTTGATAAGATATCCGGTCGCAAGCTCAGGGGTCACCTGTATTATTCTTGCATCGAATGAGACAGGACTCTTCGGATCCAGAAGGAGAGAAAATGCACTTGAGGCATACGACGCGGTTATTGAATCAATTTTTTCAACCCTCCCCCCGAAGGGCAGCTCGGAGAAATAAATGCTGATTTCATCAGAAAATGTATAGCCGAAGTCAGGGTTTAACCCCGATACTGAAATAAGTGACTTGAGCACTGAAACCATCGATTCATGAAACCGTTCGTCGAATGGTCTTGCCAGCGAAAGCCGGTCGGCAAGGCGATGGAATCCTCTCCCATCGAGACGTACGAAAACAGGTGGGACCGTTATGAGATTGGCAAATACTTCCCGGCTTTTCATAGGTATTTCCGGATTCAAAGAATAGTATTATTCGGAAAAAATAACATCCGCTTATACGGATTCTTCAAACCCGCCTTTGAAAGCACCTGGCAGGTGTCTGATCAGGATAATATCCCCTATACTTCCGATGATCCTGAACGGGATCTTCAAACCCTTGTAATTTTTGATATCAACGAGTTCCGGGTTTAATTTACCCACTACGATTGCCTCCATTTTTTTCCCGTCTACATCGATAAGCACATCTTCCACCTCACCGACGAAGACACTCTTTTCCGTGTATACATTGAGCCCGAATAATTCTGTGATCTGTTTTCTCATCCTGATCAATTCATGAATATATACTAGAACAGTTAAAAAGATACTCTTTTAATGAACGGTTCATTCAGGATTGGTTCGCTATTTGGCATTCCAATCTATATCCATTGGACATTCCTTGTCGTAATCCCCCTGTTTGCATGGATCATCGGGACACAGATTGCACTTACCGTGGGAATTATCACCGGATCGTATAATTTCGTTTTCGGATGGCTGCACCCGTTCGAGGTCGACACCTCGCTTTTTGCCCTCGGTCTCTATTCTTACGTCCTTGGCGCCCTGATTGCCCTCGGTCTCTTTGGAGGAGTACTGATCCATGAAGTAGCGCATTCAGTTGTGGCCCGGCACTATGGTTTAAAAATTAATAGTATAACCCTCCTGATTTTCGGGGGAGTCTCCTCAATTGAAGAAGGGACCCCGGATCCGAGGGTGGAACTTCCCGTTGCTCTGGTCGGTCCGCTGACAAGCTGCCTTGTGGCCATTCTTTGTTCGGGAATTGCCTATGCTTCAGATATTTTTATCGCCGACAGGGCGGTTGCCTCCACGCTCATATTCTTCTTCGGGTACCTGGGGTTGCTGAATTTTATTCTCTTCGTGTTCAACCTCCTTCCTGCGTTTCCGATGGATGGCGGCAGGGTTTTACGGGCCTGGCTTGCACGTTCGCGGCCGCTTCCCGATGCGACGAGGATAGCGGCAAATATCGGGAAGGCATTCGCCGTAATATTCGGGATTATTGCTATTATCGTGCTGAACCCGATCCTCATCATCATTGCATTTTTTATCTATATCGGCGCGGGACAGGAGGAAAACGCACTGCGGTATAATTTCCTCCTGAAAGATGTGACTGTTGGAGACATGATGTCAAGACCGGTGGCGATAGTCCCACCGGATATGCCCGTGCATGAGGTGATAAACCAGATGTACGCAAGTAAACATCTCGGTTTCCCGGTTGCAGAACGCGGCGTCCTTATAGGGATGATCACCGTCGCTGACGTCCATAAGAGATCCCCGATTGACCGTGATGCCCTGCAGGTCAGGGATATCATGACCCGTGAAATCATCACGCTCCCGCCCGGTGCCCCCGTCATCGATGCTCTGAGGATTATGACAGTACAGAATATCGGGAGAATCCCGGTTATCGACAACAATGAACTTGTCGGGATCGTGACAAGGACCGATATCCTGAAAGTAATTGAACTAAAGGAGGTGTAATCCAAAATATCATAAGCAACCGGAAATATCCGCATTTGGAATAATGCTTCATTCAGGTAAGATTCCCCTTTTCTTACCTTATGCCGAATTTAATGCAGTATCCCAGCTGACTGAATCCCCTGTTCTTCCTGATTGTACCCACTTTGATAAATCCAGCACCGGTGCTTGTTTTATCGGTCAGGAACAGGGAGATTGTCAGGTCAGGCGTATTTTTCGATTTCCGGAGGAGATGGCACCTCGTGACCTATCGTGAGAAAATCATGGTACTATCGAGCGTACCGACCCCTGCCACCTTCCTGAACTCTTCCAGCGACTGATAAGGCCGCCCTGCCGCTATTGTTGCCACTTTTTTCTTCCCGACTCCCGGGAGCCATTTCAGGGCAGAATGTGGGAGGTGGTTGATATCGATGGGTATGGGAAGGGCTGTCAGGGACCTGCTTCCGTAAGCGACAACTGCCGCATCGATAACGGTCCGGGGGGGGAGGACGAGTGGGATCCCTACCAAAACCGGATACGTGCCCATCTGCCTGCCGAATGACAGGGCCCCTGAAATTTCAACGATAACATTCCGGAATACCGTACCCACGGGAAATACCTGCTCAATCATCGGCCTGTCAAATTTTCCCCTCACGAATTCCTTGAATTTCCTGAACCGGGAATCATATAACCCGATGGTGTTATTTTCATATGCCCTTGTCCCGGGGAAGGCCATGAGCTGGCGAAGGTTTACGCGCCTGACAAGCAGGTTCTTCTCCAGGATTCCCAGGAGGAACGATTCATTGAGTTCGTATGTTCCGGGAGTCTCGCCCGGAAGGCCGCTTACGAAATTCAGTCCCGGCAGGAGTTCGGGTATCCCGCAATTCCGTTTTGCGCCGACCTCATTTACTATCCTTATTGCCTCCATCACTTCACGGGGCTCGGCCTTCAGGTTGTTTTCCCTGACAACAACGGGATCAGCCGTTTCCATACCCAATGCGGCGACGTCGCCCGGTGTGTGGTACCTGACAATGACTTCCAGTGCTTCGCGACTTTCCTCCGGGTGTCGTGCGATCGTTCCCGGGTTTATATTATCGATATGCAGTGTTCCGAGACCGGGAGCAGCTTCCCGGATCCCCAAAAAGAGATCCCTGAGGATATCCACTTGTGGGATGGGATATTCACCGCCTGGAGCCTGGTAAGCCAGGAGATCGGGTTGGCGCCCAATCCTGAAATGGCGTGCTCCCGCAAGGAAGAGTGCTTCGATTTCCCGTATGATCCCTCCGGGTGTCCGGTATACCGGCGGACCGTACAACGGTTCGGTGCAGAAAGAGCACCCGCCTGTCTCGGCCCGTGCGCATCCCCTGGCAGTCTCGATCTCACACATCAGGAAGGGGAATGACGGGTGCTCCCGGATTATGGGGCTACCGATCACGCTCCAGACATCTGATCGGGAGTAATTTGTATCCGCTTCAGCCACACCCCTGGTGAACCAGGAATCCAGGGCTTCAGCCGGTGATCCGGTGAGGAGGTGGTCGAAACCTGCGATTGCCTGAAGAACCGCTTTTTCCCCCCCGCCTGGCGAGTATCCAAACCCGATCGGCCCCCCGATAAATTTTTCAGGGCCTTTCAGCTGGAGGCCGATCTGCTGGATTTCTGTGAGTGTTGCCGGTGTCCCCCCGATGTAATTTCCAGGGACCGTGACCCCCGCAATCATAACCACGATTCCTGATTTCAGAAAATGGGAAAAAAAACCAGGATCCACCCGTACCTGGTCAATGGTACAATACCTTGCGTAATAACCGTGTTCGGTGAGAACCCCGGCCACCGTCCGGACATACGGCGACAGGTACGGAGGGACACCGAGGCAAGCCGGTTCATCGACGTAACCGTCAATTATCCATGCATCAGCAGACATGGCCGAGAAGTGCGAGCAGTTTTCTTGCCCATATCAGCTTGCCACGCTTGACGGGACCAACTGAGGGGTCATCACAATCGAACCCGACAAGCGACACCGATGATGCCCCAAGTTCATGTGCGGCAAATACGGCACGGTCCCCATCGGAAAATCCTCCGAAATTATAGATGTGCGGGAGCGGTTTGCTCTGCGTTGTCCCGATGACCGGGCCGATCAGGCGGGGGACCCAGTAACGGAGAAGGTACATATTGTCCCCATGGGCGTGGATGACCATGATCGTTCCCTGCCAGTTCATATCCTGGAATGTTTCATCTGCTCCATCGAGATCGGTGAACACCGCATCGGGCCTGATACCATGTTCCGCGAGGACAATTGCAGCAGCATCGGCAGCGAATACCGTTCCCCTGATCTGCCCGATTTCACCGGGTAGACCCGGGGCATTTCCGCAG
Organism: Methanoregulaceae archaeon; assembly: GCA_035543455.1. GTDB lineage: Archaea > Halobacteriota > Methanomicrobia > Methanomicrobiales > Methanospirillaceae > CAIKOD01. The sequence continues at coordinate 1,868 of DATKKE010000050.1, read as the reverse complement.
ACCGTGACATGGTTGCCTGCGGTCCGTTCTATGAGCATCGGAAGGTCATCCCTTATCATGAGGTGATCGAGGAATTCCGCTGCCTCTTCGTCTTTTTTCCGGTCAAAAGAAAAAAAGGAGAGGATTTCCTCGTAATAAGGTTCCCATTCCTCAAATTTCATTTTTAACCTCGTTCTCGAGCCCGACAATATCCGTGAACTTTTTCAGGACCGGGTCGATGATGAGGGTTAGTAACTCGTCCTTTCCGGTGACCCGTGAAAAATAAGACAGCGGGATGGTTGCTGCAGCCATATTCGGGTGACCACCGGCGTCACCGATATCTCCGAATGCTTCTGCAAGAACATTACCGATATGGAGCCTAATATCCCTGTTCCGCACGGACATGATAATCGCCTCGTCGGTAATCCCGTAAACCAGGGCGGTATTGACGCCCTCGAGATTGATCAGAAGGTCTGCCGCCTGGGGAAGGGTATCGCGGTTTCTGACATAACCTACATTTGAAAACAGGTAACCGCTCGTGATTTTACGGTTACGGATCGCGGTTCCCAGGACGTCGAGTGTCTCCTGGGAAAGTGATGGGGACATAATTTTGTCAAGGAGGTCGTTATCGGTAAGAGGGAGGAGAAATGCGGCATAACTGAGGTCCTGGGGCGTAACATTCCGCTTGAAGTCCTTTGTGTCAGACCTGATGCCGTATAACAGGCCGGTTGCCACCGGTTTGTCGACAGGGATGTCGAGCTCCTGGAGGTACTGGGTGAGGATACTTGCGGTGGCCCCCAGACCGGGCCTGATATCTGCAAATCCTGCGTTTGCATCGTTGTGAAGTCCATCCTTGTGGTGGTCGATGATGATATCGATGTGAGTCCTCGGGGAGAGGGAATTGTTGACTCCGGGACCAGGGCAGTCGACAAGTGCAAGATAATTACATTCCTGGACTTCTCTCGCGGTCATCCTCTCCATCTTGATCTCGAGAAGGTTCACCATCGTCCTGTTTTCCTGGTGACCGATCACACCTTCATAAAAAATGCGGGTTTTCAGTTTTAACGGGTTGGCATTCCGGGCAATCGCTGCGAGCGCCATGGCACTTGCAATGGCATCGGGATCGGGGTTCTTGTGGGTGATGATGCCGAGCGTTCCGTCCCACGCTGCGAGTGTCATGGATAATTTCCTTGAAATTTTATTTGCATGGAGCTTGTTGACCTGGAAAAGGGCGTTCCTTGCAATAACCTGCGGGGGATATAGTACAAATTCCGCCCCTGCATCGGCGAGGACCTTCAACCCGATTGGGTCGATGGCCCGGGCAACGATATGGGTACCCGGATACCGTGTATGAATTAAACGGACGGCTGAAAGGTTTATTTCATGATCACCAGTCAGGACGAATGCGATCTCGAATTCGGGCAGTCCCTGGAGAAGGGACGGATCCTGCAATTCACGCCTGAATGCTTCGATATGCTGGTCACGCAGCTCTTTCACCCGGGTCTCGTCATGGTCTGCGACGATGACACGGGTTGTTTCTTTCAATAATTCCTGTATGATATTATAACCGGTAATTCCCGCCCCGAATACTGCATATTTTACCTTTTCCAAAGGCTGTTGCGAGACATCGGCCATGTACAGAACAATGCACCGGGGAGGATATTAACTTTCATAAACGAATCTCCCGGGTTCCGTGTAATTCCCGGGCTTCAGGGATTTCCGGATGAAAAACCGGCAAATCCGAAAGTTTTATGTCCGTCCGTATACCACGTTATAAAGTCACTTCGGGGCTTGTAGCTTAGTTCGGTAGAGCGACGGACTCTTAATCCGTAGGTCAAGGGTTCAAATCCCTTCAGGCCCGTTTGGTTTATGATTTCTGACTTAATATT
>DATKKE010000049.1:0-4560 GCA_035543455.1 Methanoregulaceae archaeon | reverse complement strand
TTCAGGAATTATGCGTCGCGATAGAGGAATCCCTCCTCTCATCATAATCCCCAAAACTATTTACCTATTATAATATTTAAACTTTTATCACTATGTCATTCATTAATGAATCACATAATAATAATCTGATGTGTTTTCAAGGAAGAATCATTGTAATTGTATAGGTTATTCCCATCTATGAACGGTTCCCTGGAATATACCACCTAATGTTGATTTCTGATTTATCGCATGTGGCATTCCCCGAAACATGGCAGGACGGAATTTTGTCAACGTTCTGATAATGGTGAACCCACGTGGCGTTTGGAGGAGTCAACTTCGCATCGGTAATCTCTACGCAATCCATTAATTTTTTAAATAAGTAGAATGATGAAAACGACAGACTCATGTGAGACAGATCATTCAATAATCCGGATTCTTTCCGGGTAAAATTTTAGCATGATCCGCCTTAACGGGTCGTACACTGATTTGTGGTCAATAAAAATTCTCGGGCTTTCGCCGTTTTTAGTTAGGAATGTTATCGACCCCGATAACAGCATCGGCCTCTTCAGCTCAATCTGCAGGATATCTTCTTTCTGGAGCTCTGTCTCCTTGTAGATCTCAAGTTCCTCGATGGTTTTTACCTGCTCATCCACGGTCCCGCCGAAGAGCTCTTCCCTGACAAATCCACCCAGTGCCGGGCCCATAGGGTGCCCGAACACATGTTTCTGGTTTTTGATGATGAAAAGACGTTTGTCAGTTGCATAAATACCGTAGCCACCTACATTGGAGCCAATTGCTCCTGCCAGGTCGGTCCCCTTCCCTGTCCCTCGTTTGAGGGACGGACTGGACAATCCACCGATGTAATGTTCGGTGGCCACTTTTTTCTCCTGGATGACCGGGGGGACGCCACCCCTGATCCTGATAATATTTTCATTGCAGATCCGCGCTTCCATGATCCGTCCGAGACGGATCAGGAGCTCTGCCTTCTTGTTCCATGCATCGTAGCTTGACGGGTCGATTCCTATTGCGTTGGTATAACACCGTACCGCATCTTCATCATTCCCCCCGGCAGCATAGAGATCTCCCTTTTTAATCCACGCAACCACCTGCACACGGGTATTATTATTTGTTCCTGTGGCAGGTATGCCGGTCCCGTTTCCATTCATAGAGGCGGTCTTCTGAAGAAAACGCTTTACCCGGTCAAGCTTTGCGCCACAAAAAAGGCAAAAATTGCTGCCCGCTGGAATTTCTTTCCCACAATCCGGACAGAACATGTAAAGACCCCCCTTTACTCCAACAAACCTGATTGTGATCTTATTAATAATTAACGAAAAGGTTTGGCTTTTGCATCTCCATGTGCTCAGGGGATTGTGTCACCCGGTCTATTGTTATGAGAGAAATCTTAAAAAACCCGATACTCTCCGGGGTGCCTATTCCTCAGCTTCTATTATTGCGAGCTGGTACATCCAGTCCATCAGCCGGTGGCATTCAGAAACAATACATTCTTCTTCACACCCGATACAGGGTATCAGCTCTTCCCCTGCTAGGATCTGGTTCGGGTCAAGTGGTCTTTTTTTGGCTTTCAGGATATATGTCTTGATGCCATCCTTCTTGAACTCCGTCCTTTCGATCAGTCCTGTATCCAGAAGCTTTTTAACAATCCTGGAACATTTCCGGCTGTCTACGTCAAGGATTTTCCATAATTCGCTCTGGAGCACACCTTCGGGTTTTGACTGGATGACCCGGAGCCCCTCTTCGACAGGATTGCCCATTGCCCCTCCTTCAGATGGTCGGGGAGATCGACAGGATGTTATTACCCCTGATTACTACGGTTCCGAGGCTTCGTCCCCGCTGGTTAGCGTCATTCAGCTCGATCGTCTCTTCCATATGGATATTGAGATACTCATCAACTGCGACCAGCCGACCCTGTAATTTTCTCCCATCGTCTTTTATTTCAACGGTAATTTTCGAATCGACAAGAGAAAATACCTTTTTTATGGGAAGTACGATTCCGTTAACCATCTGCCTTTATTTAGGGTGTCAGGTTATTAAAGTTTCTCATCCTGCAGTCCGGCAGGTTTGAGGGAACAACCAGGTAAATTTTTCCGGAATTGTGAATAAACCATTATCACAGGCGCTGGGATTATGATCCTGCGATTCCTGTAAAAAAAATTGATCCTGTTATTCAGGAATTTGCTCCCAGCGGGTCTTCAATGCTTTTTCTACGCCGGGAAGGGTTGTATATTCCATTTCATCGAGCGAGAGGCGATGCGGTTCGAACGGACCGTGTGCCCTCAAAATATCGGCGATCTCATTACAGCGGTTCCGAACCCGGTCGAAAGCGGGATCGTCGAACATATCTGCCGGACCGATGAGTTTCCCGTTGCATACCTGGAATCCGAGACAGGTCACCCTCGGCGGGCCATCGAACCGGGTGCAGTTGGCATCGCAGACACCGACCGGCATAAAAGGTCCGTGATGGGAGCCCCGCATCCAGCCGGCAACAATGACCGGGGTGCAGAACGGCTCGATTACTTCGCCGACGGCGGGGAGCCCGCTCTGGCTGCGGATGATCATTACCGGATCGTCTTTCCCGACGTACCGGCCGGCCATAAGATTCAGCCTCTGGGTGCTCGTCGAAGCCCCGGGAACCCCGTCTTTCCTTGTTACTGACTTGATCACATACCTCGATGGTGCACCGATGTAGACAAGCAGGTTGTAGGACTCTTCCGGTGTCTTAAAAAAGATCCTCCTTTTTTCAATTACATCATGGACTTCAAAGACAAAACCATTGTGCATCGACGGGTCAATGACAAGGCCGGACGTATTGAACGGGTCAGCAAAGATCTTGTACAGGAAGAAGTTCCATGCCCCGGGCTCGGTCTTGTCGGCCATGAATACGAGGACCGGATCGCTCGCCCTCTCCTCGAATTCCATCTCGGCAACTCCCGGACCCATGCCCTTGACATTGCCTGAAAAGGCATCTGCAAGCATGTCCTGGCCTGCTCCATACAGTTTCATCTCCTTTGCAATTGCGGTACAGGCAGTGAATACGTCCCATGCGAGCTTGTGGACCTCGCGATTATCCACTCCATGGGTGTGGGTCATGATTAACTCCAGGTCATCGCCGCAATGAGTGACAAAGGAGTGGATAAGGAGTTTTCCTTCCTGCTCTTTTAGCATCTTTGCCGCTTTTTCAAGCAGTTTCGGGTGGGTGCGTGAATGTCCGGGAAAACTTCCGACATCAGCTTTTATTACTGAAATGGTAGTTTTTGGCATACGATCACTGTATGTGATCTAACGCCCTGAGAAAATAATTATTCTGTCGGTTGATCCATTGATTTTCTTACTAAGGATGCAGAACCATACGAACTGAACGCTCTGAAAAAGATCAGGCTCTCAGCATATGCCATGGCCTGGATTGCCTTCTCTGTAACTTCATCGACAGAATAGATCTCCTTAAAAAATTCTTTTATGGCAAATTTGCAATTGCCGTCAAATATCTGGGCATCTCTTTTCCCGGGATTTTGTGGCCGGTACGTTTGAATGGTCCATTCCTGGATATCTTTGTAGAGACCCGGCTCGTAGATCTTCAACACATTGAAAGCAATATCCTGCCAGAAAGTTCCGACGTTCCCCTTGATAATATCCCCTTTCGGAAAATGCAGGTTAATCAGGTCACGGGGAGTACCGGTTATGCCGTGCTGGGCGATACCGACGTCGAGGTTATTCTCTCTCAGGGCATTAGCAATGGCTTTTGTCCGGGGTATATCGATGGAAAGCTGTTCGATCACGCTACCGTTCTCATCGTATACATGGCCGTGTGTGCTTCCGTTGGCAATGGCGAGTACCTGGGGGTACACATCATGTTCGTTGAGGGCTTTGATAAATTCGACAGCTTCCTGAGGCCTGGTCAGGATCAGTCCTTGCCCATCTTTTCTTCCGATCTCCCCGACTTCCACTTCAAGGCCAAAATTTTTCCCTTTCATTTTATTCCTGATATAGCGTGCCAGATCTGAAGTGATGCTGATATTCTCACTCAGTTCTTCCCTCACATTTTTCCCTTCGAAATTGAAGAGATGAGAGGCATCGATAGCAAATGAGGTGTATCCCGCGTTGATTTGGGCATCTATTAACTGCCTGGTCTGCTCGACTTCCCGGGCATCCCCTTTTTTTATCGTGATATGATCTGCATGAAGTGCCCAGACATCACATTGTGCCGCAGTTGCGGCCTCCTTCATCTTCTCTCCGAAATCATGGGGCGTAAGCCCGGTATACCCACCCCCAAGGTCAGATTCAGATCGGGCAAGCTCCACAAATACTGCGGAATCACTATCTTTGGCAGCTTTGAAAATTCCCGATGCCACCGTGGCAATCCTGGTATTGGCTGCCATAATAATCATTTTTTTGCCATTAATACCTCGAAAAATTGTCGAACCTGGTATTGGACCAAAATCATTCTTGTTCATAGAATCGTCATCCTATACTAATCACCCTTCACTGATGAACTTTTCAATCAGGCCGATCTCCTTTTTACCGCCCACATAGATGGGTGTCCTGTCATCGATTCCTTCCGGCTGG
>DATKKE010000048.1:0-13300 GCA_035543455.1 Methanoregulaceae archaeon | reverse complement strand
CAAATACATCGCTCCTGTTACCGACCCACCTGGTGATGGACACTACCGGAACGATAATATTCGACGTGCCGGGGCTTTACCCGGTATTTGAAGCGATGTACGGAGGAGATCAGCCGGGAGAAGTCCGATATACCGCCGGATACAACGAGGACACCAGTGCCGTCAACGGGGCTCTCGTCTATGCAAAATCATCCGCTGTTTCAACGACAGACAAACTGGCCGACCAGAGCAATATACAAGCCTCCAAGACGGCAACATTCGTTGGAGCAGATGCCGGGAGGATGACATCTTCGGAAAATGCGCTCCTGGATGGCGCCGCCCAGTTGGATTTAACCAGTTCGGCCGTGCTCTGTCCATTCGCGTCGCAGGTAAGCGAATATATTCCCCCCTTCTGCAACATCGCAACGATGGGGAGCTCGGTGGATGTCTCCCTGGTATCCCTCGTAACGGCAACCAACGAACGGTCAGTTGCTGCTTCAGCCGATGTACCTGCAGAATTAGGGCACTCCATTTCAGTCAAGGGAATTGAAAACAGCCCGGCGATCGGGAATGCCCAGGCGTTCATGAATGTCCATATCCAGGAAGGCAGGGTCGGATTAATCGGAATTGGGTATGCAACGTTGAATGATGTGGCCGAAGGGCATCTATATGATGCAGGTCTGTTCCAGGAGTCAAAGACCGAAGATGTTGCATACAGCGAGACATCGACGGCATCCGGACAGATCGCCCAGTTCGCGAAGGCGATGAACTATAAATCGGGTATGCTCATTTAATAACCTAATTTTTTTCCGATCTCCGTGTTACCATTAATTCGGATCTTTTTTTTGCCGGTTGTTTTATTAAAAAAACCCGGTCGGTAATAAACCATTCAGGAAAAAGGATTTACCTCATAATTTATCATTACCTGGGCAAACCATCACTACCTGTCGGAATTATGACTGCATAAACAGGTACAGGCAGGTAAAAATCCAGGTAATGCCGGTTTATCCCAGCATAGTTTTAACAACGACACTGATCCCGATCAGAAGAAAAACCACGCCGATTATCTTTTTTAACGATGTCGCGGATATACCGGGTGCCATCCTCGAACCGAGTTGTGCGCCTGCAAAACCTCCGGCTGCAAAAATCACAAAGAAAAGCGGGGCTATATGACCGAGGAGAAGATGCGTCAATGCACCGGCAAGGGATGTGAAAAATATTATGCACGTCGATGTCGCGACCGCGAAATGGATTGGCATCCCGAGAATAAAGAGCGATGGCACGTTTATCACACCCCCGCCCTGGCCGCATACCGCACCGATTATGCCTGAGGCAAACCCCCACAGGACGAGATGGAGATAATACATCCTCATTTCGACACACTGCGAGAACCGGTCGTTACAGGTCTCCAAAAAATAAGGGCCGAAGGTCAACGGGACGATGAGATTCCTGTCGCCTGTCATCATCACGAAGGCAAAAAAAATTATGACGCCGGCGAAGATCAGTGCCAGCACGGTCGCAGAAAGGACCGCTGTTAAGAGTCCCCCGATTACCGCACCGATGACTCCCGGGATAATAACAACAAGTGCAGCCCGGTAAAAAATTCTTCCCTGACGTGCATAGGCGATTGTCCCCGATAACGAGGTTGCGACGATTACCGCGAGGCTGGTGCCGACGGCGGTCTTCTGGTCGAGACTGAAAAGGATGGTGAACGCAGGCACCATGAGAAAACCACCTCCAACCCCAAGAATTGCAGCAATGATGCCGATGCCGATCGCGATAAGCAGGGCAAGAGCATATTCAATCAACTGGGTTCACCGGTGCCTCCGGACATTACGGATCCTTCTGTACTTAACACTACCCCAATGGTGATATAGCTGGCTTATCTTCGTTCATGAAAGGTAAATCCTTGATGTATGGGCTCTGTCCGGCCATGCCATGGCGATTAGAAAATGATATGAACTGGTTCATCTCTTCACTCATTAAAGGGAAGTGCAGGGATTTGGGCAGGACATTTGAGGGTGTATACCGGGATTCTATCGATCACAAAGAAGCATTCTGGGGAAAAGCCGCCGAAGCAGTCGACTGGTACCGCACCTGGGAACGTGTCCTGGACGACTCGGACCCTCCTTTCAGCCGGTGGTTCGAAGGGGGAGAGCTGAACACCTGTTACAATGCCCTCGACCGCCACGTAGAGCGGGGCAGGGGAGAGCAGATTGCCCTGATCTACGACAGCCCGGTAACACGGACGATCAGGAAGTACACCTACCGGGAATTGCTTGGATATGTTTCCCGGATTGCAGGAGGCCTTGCCGGGCTCGGTGTTTCAAAGGGGGACAGGGTCGTCATTTATATGCCCATGGTTCCCGAAGCAGTGATTGCCATGCTCGCCTGTGCACGGATCGGAGCGATACATTCCGTGGTGTTCGGAGGTTTCGCACCCGGGGAGCTTGCGACGAGGATTGAGGATTCACGACCGAAGGTGATCGTCACGTCATCCTGCGGTATCGAGGTCAGCCGGATCATCCCGTATAAACCGATCCTGGACGAGGCAGTCCGGATATGCCCATTCAAACCCGGATCCTGTGTTGTTGTCCAGCGTCCCCAGGAACAGGCAGAGCTTGTTCCGGGCCGGGATCATGACTGGGACGATTTACTATCGGCAGAACCACATCCCTGCGTCCCCGTTGCCGCAACCGATCCGCTGTACCTTCTCTATACGTCCGGGACGACGGGAAAACCCAAAGGAGTCCTCAGGGATAACGGCGGCCACCTCGTCGCCCTCGTATGGAGCATGAAGAATATTTACGATGTCTCACCCGGCGAGGTATTCTGGGCGGCATCCGATATCGGATGGGTGGTCGGCCATTCCTATATCGTCTACGGGCCGCTGGCGTACGGATGCACATCGGTACTTTACGAGGGTAAGTCCGTAGGCACCCCTGATCCGGGTGCATTCTGGAGGGTAATATCGGAACACGGAGTTTCAGTCCTCTTTTGCGCTCCCACTGCATTCCGTGCAATCCGACGTGATGATCCTGATGCGGGGTACTTAAAAAAATATGATATGTCCCGGTTCAGGACGTTGTTTCTTGCCGGCGAACGTTGCGACCCCGATACGCTTGAGTGGGCGGAACAGGTCCTCCACGTCCCGGTTATCGATCACTGGTGGCAGACTGAAACCGGCTGGGCCATCGGGGCGAACTGCACAGGGATAGAACTTCTTCCCGTCCGCCCCGGTTCATGCACGAAAGCCGTGCCCGGCTATGATATCCACGTCTTCGACCAGGAGGGAAAGGAAGTTCCTGCCGGCCGGAACGGTAACCTCGCGATCAAATGGCCCCTGCCACCGGGTTGTCTCATGACCCTCTGGCACAATGATGCGGATTTCATCAGGACGTACTTCTCCCTTTACCCGGGCTATTATTTTACCTCGGATGCCGGTTATATCGACGCAGATGGCTATCTCTGGATAATGGGGAGAACCGATGATATCATCAATATTGCCGGGCACCGGCTCTCAACCGGGGCCATGGAAGAGGTCCTGGCTTCCCACCCGGATGTCGCAGAAAGTGCTGTAACCGGTGTACATGACACGATAAAAGGGGAAGTTCCTGTCGGCTTTGTGGTATTGAAGTCAGGCAGGGAGCATTCAGGGAACGACCTGAACCATGAGCTTATCAGGATGATGCGGGAGAGGATCGGACCTATCGCGTCATTCAAGGATGTCCTCGTGGTCAAAAGGCTCCCGAAGACCCGTTCGGGAAAAATTCTCCGGGGCACGATCAAAAAAATAGCCGACGGCGTCCCGTACCAGATCCCGGCAACAATCGACGACCCGGATGTCCTTACTGAAATCCGAATTTTACTGGAACGTCAGGGATTTCCGAGGTGACGAATCGTCCTGTGTCTCATAAACCCTGCAACCGGGAACCGGGATACCCATTGCCCGGCTCATATGAGAGATGGGTAGTCACCCATGAGGAGATCCCCTGGCCGTGGAGCACAAACCTTACCTGGCCATCCATCAGCCGCATCGCAATCCTGAAACCATATCTGAGGTAAAAACCGGCATGCCATCATGACGCGAACGTTCCGGGCAGAGTCATCTGCATAAAGGTTGAAGGATAACTGTACTACAGGAAACACCTGGCGAGATCAAAGCTGCAGGAAGCGATGTACCATGTTCGTGTGCCGTTATTACCGGATATATGATATCGGCAGGGAGATAGACCTGGCAGCACTTGAAAAAGCCCTTGCCGGAGACCCGGCCGCTGAGTATTCACTTGGACGTGCCGGGTTCCAGCGGGTCAAGCCGAAGTCGATCATGCTCGAGGCGCAGCCCCTGATGTTGAAAATGAAGCCGTTCAGGATTGAACGGGTAGGGCAGCAGCTCGACTTTTCCGTAATAGCCAAAATTTATGATATCGGGGCAATGAGCCTCTGTTTTGTTGTTGAAGACCCGGGATCGCCTGTACCACGACTGGAAGAGGTCGCGATATCATTGTATGGACAGGAGGGGCTCGTCGAATACTTTTCAGAATATTTCACCCGGCTTGCAGACCTTCTCAGGCCTCATTTAAGGGATATGACCCTGACGCCGGGATTTTATGAAGATTACGTGATCTATGTCATGGACCGTATCGAGCGATCGGTCGATCCGGCAGTCCTCCTTTCGGGTGAGAGGGACGGGGCCATTTCACCCCAGATGCGCGACGAAATCACCAGGAATTCTCTCAGTTACCGTAACGATGACCTTGTCATCCTGTCATGGGATGCCGCACTTGTCTGCGAACCCGGTAACCCGGCCGATATCATCGACCTGATCGAGTTTGCAAATGTCCAGGTGCTCGAACTGCGTTATTATGACAGGGAACTGGCGAGGCAGATGGCGAAGATGTACGACGATATCGAATTTGCCGACAAGATGCCCGGGTACCGACGGAGCGGACGATATCATGCGATCATGTCCGAGCTGATGATGACCTCCGCCGAGATCTCGGAGATCACGGAGAAGGTAAATAACCTGATCAAGGTGACCGAGGACGTATACTATGCCAGGGTCTACGCAACAGTCTTGAAAGTGATAAGGAGCGGCCAGTGGAGCGAGAGCGTGAACCGGAAGATCGAGGTGATCAGGCAGAACTATTCCATGCTCTCCGACGAGGTCCGGATCCAGCATTCCAACTTCCTGGAATGGGTGATTATCGTGCTGATCACGCTTGAATTCGCCCTTGCAATCTGGCAGAGTATCAGGTAGTGTCCCGGAGTTTGCTCAAGATGGAATGAATGAATCCTTCGTGTTCCTTCCTGCAGGGAATATTTGATATCGTTAACAATGTCAACGGGTTCCTGTCGGGTGTAGGAAAAAGAGCGTGTACTGACATAACGTGAGCATGATATGACATTTAACTGCCGGCAATGCGGTTCCTGTTGCATGTATATGGGGGATTATATCGGGATCGAACAGGAGACCGGCCCCTTCGAGTTCGATTGTGTTTCGGTTTCAACGGGAACGCCATTCCATGCCCGGGTGGACGAAGATAAAAGAACGCTCTTCCTCGAGAGGGACTGGATTGAGAGGCACCCGAGGGCCTGCAGGTTCTTAAGACCGGCCGGGGATTCCCGGATTGTCTGCACAATCCATGATACGAGTGCCGTCCAATGCAAATTCTACCGTTGCACGGTGCTGAAAATTTTTTCACCGGAAGGGACGTTCCTCGGAAAAGTGACCGGCAACCTTTCTCTTCACACCGAAGACGGGAGCCTGAAAAAGACCTGGGAATCTGCCGACAGGGAAATCCCCTGGAACTCTCCGGACGTTGAAGAGTGGATTGCCATGTTTTTACGGAATAAAGGATATATTGTTGAGTAGAGCGACTTCGGGATCCGGTTGGCCGCCGGTATAGTGCAAAGTTTTTTTTTTGGCCGGTTGTCTTCCCGATTCCGGCCATCGCACCTTTGGGCTATCCTGCGGCCTGCATGGCAGGACATGCTGGATACGAAATCCTCATTAGGAGAAAATACCATTTTTCGGGACTTTTTATCGAAAATGCAGGTTTATCTCCATCCGATAATATAAGGATGATCCGGATGACGGTCAGAACGGGCGGTCCGGAAGATAACGGGGCTGCTTAACAGAACCGGGAACCATTATTTTTCCGCAATATTAATCTGCCCGTATGCTGAAAGGCCAGTTGTCGAATGGCGAACCCGGAAGCGATATCAGGAAAGGTATTCGGAAACCACGACTGCCCAGGTCATCCCGAGTCACAGGAACGGCTGGAATGTGCAATACGCGGCATCCCTCCCGGTACCAGGATCCTTCGGCCGGTCCCTGCCGGAACCGGGGATGTCGCCCGTGTCCATGACGGGGCATACCTGGATTTTATCGAGGAGAGAGCTCATTCCTGCCCGTCGCACCGCTGCTGCTACCTCGACCCCGATACGTACGTCAATGAATATTCGTATGAAACCGCGTTGTCTGCAGCCGGTGCATCAATGATGGCAGTGGACCGGGCATTCCACGGGGTGCATTGTTTCGCCCTGGTGAGGCCGCCGGGTCACCATGCAGGGAGAGCCTATGCGAAAGGGTTCTGCATAATCAATAATGCCGCTGTTGCTGCTTCTTATGCACTTTTGCACAGCGACCGTGTGGCGATTATCGACTGGGACGTCCATCATGGCAACGGGACCCAGGACATTTTTTACGATTCAGGGGACGTATTGTATTGTTCTCTCCACCAGTCCCCCTGGTTCCCGGGGACGGGATGGCCTCACGAAACGGGAATCGGAAAGGGTGCAGGTAAAAACTTAAACATCCCGTTACCTGCCGGATCCGGTATCGGAGAATACCGGAATGCCCTTGAAAAGAAGGTATTGCCTGAAATTACCAGGTTTTCACCCGATATCATCATTATATCCGCGGGGCAGGACACCCTGCACGATGATCCCCTCGGGGGGATGAACCTGTTCCCAGAAGACTTTGGTGAAATGACTTCCATGGTATGCGAAGGGTCAGGAACCGGACTGGCATTTGTCCTTGAAGGCGGATACGGCCCCTCGCATGGCGATGCTGTCAGGTGCATTTTCCAGGCCCTGAAAGAACATGAGACCCGGAATTGATAATAAAATGCCTGATCCTGGAAAAGGTTCTCGCAGGGAACTGACCTGCCGAAAATCTTTCCGGATTCACCGTTTTTTTATCGTGACCTTACGATTCGTGATGTTCATCGGGACAGCCGAAAAAAATTCATCTGAAATGGCCCTGATTGCGTCCCGCCAGGATCCACGATCTATGGTGGTGATCTCCCCCGGTCCTCGGTTCGATATATTCAATCTCAAATAGTTCCTCAATTTTTAAGAAAGCAAAATCCCGGGCGATCTCTTCCTTCGTGCACAGGTGAAGGTATTTTCCCGTTCCCGGCCCGATACATGAATCCGCTTCCCCTTCGACAGAAATTCCTTTTCCATGATGTTCCGGGTCATTCACGGAAAGAGTACTCTGGAAGAACACCCCTCCCCGTTTGAGAATGGTACGTATCTGTCCCCTGAACATTTCCCTTTCACCGGGTCTGAGGATTTGGTAGACATTTGAGGAATAAACTATCTCAGATTCAGGGAGGTAATCAGCGGTGAGAAAATTACCGCAATGGAATATTCCGGGATCGAGACCTGTCTCAAGCGCCGACTTCCGTGCCGCTTCGATCGCGGTTTCCGAGCTGTCAATGCCGTATATGCAGGAATGGCAGTGTTTCGCGAAATAAAGGGAATCGCGTCCATAACCGCACCCGAGATCGGTGAGGATATGATCCGGTATGCAACGTGAATGCTTGTTCAGGTACTCCAGGGTTATCCGCGCCAGTGCCCCGGGTTTATCGCCCCATATCCGCCCGTGTTTCCGGAATTCATGTTCCCAGCCTGAACCGGAGTCTGATATTCCGGAAGACCGATATTGGTCTGTTTTCTCCTTATTCATTGTCACCCTGATGGAGTACTATGCGACGTAAATGAAAAAAATGATGGGATCTTTTCATCAGAGCGGGCTGCTGCCCCCCGGCAGGAGAGAATTCTGAATTTTGTCACGAGAATATTGATGTTTCGAGAATAGTACATGATGCAAAGAGTTTTTCATTTTCCCTGCATTCTACCGGAATTTCTTATGCCATGCATGTTCCGCTGCATTGATGAATGGCAAATATTCATAATTCATGGGCATGATCTTCTCTCATCCTCACAAGGGGGGGATGAGGTGACTGAACGATGGAGATCATGGGATCACGATACGTGGGCCGGTCCGACTTGTCCCGCGTCGAAGGGGTGAAAGCGATGCTTACTCTTTTTGGCAGGAAGGCTTTTGAGTATCTTGTCATCAGCCTGTGGGACCAGAACAAATGGGTGCGGATAGCAGCGGCAAGTGCGCTCGCCGACCTGCGGGATATCCGCTCGTACGAGTTCCTTGTCACTATGTTAAGAGATACCGACAAGGATGTCCGGTTCGCTGCAGCCGTTTCGCTCGGAAAGCTCGGTGATGTGCGAGCGATCGGTCCGTTGACGTGTTCATGCAACGATCAGAATTATTACGTCAGGCAGGGAGCGAAACAATCGCTCGACATATTGCTGGGGAATTAAGAACATTACCCACCAATAATAGCGGCCTGATCGGATCGGATTTACGTCCGGCTGCCCCGGTAGTCAGGTGAAAAAACATCCTTATCGATCTTCTCTTTTTTCCGGACGGAAGGAACATCATCGCATACAAGGTATGGAGAGATAATTATTACCCGGACATCTTTTCAGAATCCGGTCTTATGTCCTGTCCTTTTTATCCGGCCCGCTTCTCATACTCATGATCTGTTTCGGGGTGAGGAGCCAGTGAAGTTCTCCGCGGACACCAACCCCATTATTCGTAACATTCCTGATCCGGGCAAGGCCACCCTTGGCCAGCAGAATGCCTGCACCGGTGTCCCCGGAAATAATAAGGCTGATCAGGGAAGAAAGGGCAGGCTCGTGCCCTACCAGCAATAACGAGGACTCTTCGGATTTGTCTGCAATTCTCCGACAGATAGTCCCCGGATCGCCGCCAATCGTAAGTGAGGACCAGGTTTCAAGGTTCTTTTCCTGCCCGAGTCCTTCAGCGACGATCTTTGCGGTCTCTGTGGCCCTCAATAGAGGACTCGTTGCGATGATATCGAAAAAAATCTCCCGGGACACCATCCATTCTGAAATCCCTTTGATTTCTTCCCTCCCTTTCTCCGTTAGTGCCCTTAAAGAATCGTTTTCTCCAGGGACATGCTGCCCGGCTTTACCATGACGTAATATATAAACGTCCATGTATGCTCATTATCCTGAACTAATATCATTATTTTGGACCGCGGCACCCTGGATTTTAATTAACGAATCTTATGTCAGGGCATCATTGATTTTTTCCCTCCATAAACTCTATGCCCTATATATAGTCATTTACAGTATTGCGAAAAGATATATCTTCAATCCGGGTAGTTACTCCCCGATGAGGCCCTTACTCGCCTTTATAGGGTTTGTCGTGATGATACCCGGATGGGACCTCCTCACCACAAATATCAACAGGTCTTTGGGACCAGGGTTTGCAACCCCATCGGGCATGATATTCTGGATTGTGACGGGGGGTTCTGCCGATGTCCATCTTGTTCACGTCACTGGTCTTCTGGTACTTACCGGCGGTGCCGCAATCGCAATAACAGGGATGATAACGTCGTCCCGTGAGACCAAACCCGGAAACCCGGTACAATGACAAACACCCGTGCGTATTACCCGAAAATAATCGTATATCCCGAAACATGGGCAAACAGGTCTGATTTTGCCCATGCCTTCTGCTGTTCAGGGCCTGCATCGCCGTCAGATGTAATGGTACAAACGACTTGTTTGCCGTCGATCCTGCAGGTAACGGATGTCACTACGCCGTTATGACGTACGTCAAGTCCGTCCGCGATCCGAAGCAGGGATGCTACCAGGAGAGCGCGGTGTTGGTCCGGTTGCGAAAGGACCCCGAATATACCTTCGGACTGGATAGAAACTTTTCCCCGGTGAGCCGCAGCAGCGAGTGCGACGATTCCTCGTTCCGGGATATTCCAGGGGATATAATCGTCCGAAAGGATCATGGCGGCACTTCGCTCCGGATGACCTTTCTGACCGGCCTTGCACCCGATATCGTGGAGCATTGCTGCCCATCCGAGAAGAAGACGGTCTCTCCCATCCAATCCGTGAACCTGTTGTAATGAATCAAAAAGTCCTTCTGCGAGCCTGGCTACGTGGTTTGCATGCGAAATTCCCGCAGGAAAGACACGGGCGAGATCCCGGACTGCAGCATCGGTTACTTCGTCAGGAAGATTGCCGGGAGCTGTATATGGTATCTTTACCCCGGTAACAAGGGTAGTCCTGAGTGTTTGCCATGCCCCCGTGCGGTTCAGGGATTCCCAAAAGTGAGAAAAACGCCGGTAAATGGACTTTCTTTCTCTTTCGCGGTCGTTAAGGAATAGTTTCAATCCTGATATCACCACGGGGCCGGGCCTGTTGGTGTCCCTGAGCACGCGGGGTTTTGTCCGTTCTTTTAACAGGAGCAATGTCACCCGGTCTATCCATACGTCGCAATCGTGAAGCTCGCCGAGGACTTCCTGGAGTCTCGTGACCTGTGAAATAGGTTTTTTCAGGCCCCTCCGATAGAGAGGGGAATATAATTCCATCATATACCGGAGATGCTTTGCTGCTATCCTCATTGCATGGTGCTCGGCGACGGCGTCGGGGTACTTCACCCACTGGTGGTAGCTGAGCAGTTTGTCTATTCCATTTCCCATGTAGGATATCCCGGTCGGAGGTACTCCGGCCATAGGGAATTTCTTCCCTGGATTACCCGGTGAAACGGCAGCGGTGAGGACTGCCTGCCGGATCTCTTCGATGACATGGTGTTTTTCAAGATCCGACAGTGCAGATACTATTTCTTTCTGGTATTCTGCCCTCCTGTCCCGTGTTTTCGACAGCAGATAACCGATACCTTCCATGAGGGCATCATCCCTGGATTTTTTCTCTGCCGGATCCGTTTCCTGTTTTTTTTGGATTCTTTTACGGTACTTCCTGAGTGCAGCGATCTGGACATCGGCATCGCGGGCATCCCCGAGCACCCGCGTAATCCGCCTGATATCGAAGAGCCACCTGGCATATTTTTTCGATGGAAAACAGGATGCGAAAATGGGGAGTGCGGCCCGCAGCCTTCGCGATGCAACCCTCATCCGGTGGAGATATTCGATGTCTTCCCCGGCCCTGACACCGTCGATCTCCTTTGTAAGTGCCTCAATTCTGGGGACTAGCTGTTGTGCGGCGAACTGACGGAGTCCGGGGTATGCATCCGTCCTCTCACGATGCCCGGGTTTACGCCGGGAATAACCCGGTGGCCCGGCCCTGTTGCCGGACCCATCGCTTTTCACGTTGGGACCTGGACTTTCAGCAGGAGAAGGGACATCGGCCATGGGAGGTCAATCCAGATAACCAGTATCGTACCTATTTGCCCTGACTCTTAAGAACCTAGCTTATTTAAGCATTCTGGTACCCAAAACTCCCTGAAGGATACTGTGATCTCATGACAGAACCGGAGGAACCAAAAACCAACAGGCAGATCTGCAGGATGCATTGTCCCGATTGCACGACATTCAAAGAGAACAACCTGAAATTTGCTGCCACCCATGACCTGTACTGTGTTCACGGGAAGTCTGAGGTCGCAGAATATTCGATAGAAAAAGGGTGCAATTGTCTCGGGTGCGAACTATTCAGTCGCGAAGGACTGAAAGGAGGCTGGTTCTGTCTTTACGGTCTGGCAGGAAAAAAGTAAATCCTCCATAACCTCGGAAACCCGGTTCAGATATCGATCATTACCTCCCCGTTCTCTATTTTTACCTTGTATGAAGTCTCAGGGTTTTTCGCCGGGCCGTGGATGACCTCCCCTGTCTTCAGGCTGAACACGGACCCATGACATTTGCATTTCACCTGGTCACCGTCGCGTTTTCCCATCGAGAGCCTGCATCCCATGTGCGTGCACTTATTCCCGATGGCATAGAGTGTACCCCCGAGATTGACCACGAGAATATCTTTATCAGCGATCTTTGTCCCTATTATTACCCCTTCTCCAGGGTCTTTCACGTCTCCGGCTTTTGTATACGTCATCGTAGATCACCTGATCCTACCACCGGGATGGTGATAGATCTATTTAATCGTTGTTCATGGCTCCAGGAACAAGGTGGTCATTATCGTGGGGGCAGGATTAGGCGAGATGTGCTCCGCGGATCTGGGATAAGGGCAAACCGGAATTTTTTAGACACCGGGACACCAGGTACCTGCATGCAGGTCCCTTCCTACCGGGAGTTGTCTGATTCGGGAGAACTGGAGGAGCGGGCGGGAAGGGCCTTCGACCTGATCTCCCCGTGTGTTCTCTGTCCCCGGAAGTGCGGCGTGGACCGGGCCGGTGGTGAACGCGGGGCATGCCATGCGGGAATTCTTCCCGCGGTCGCCAGTTATGGCCCCCATTATGGGGAGGAACCACCCCTGTCGGGGAGATGCGGTTCCGGAACAATTTTTTTCACCCACTGTAACCTTCGTTGTATCTATTGCCAGAACCACACCATCAGTCAGCAGACATGCGGTCGGGAGATCAGTTGCGGGAACCTGGCAGATATCATGCTTGAATTGCAGGACCTGAACTGCCACAACATCAACCTCGTCTCCCCGACCCATGTGGTGCCCCAGATCCTTTCGGCAGTCGGGATAGCGGCAAAAAAAGGTCTTGCCATTCCGCTCGTCTACAATACCGGGACCTACGATGCCCTGCCCGCGCTCCGCCTTCTCGACGGTGTCGTTGATATTTATATGCCGGACACAAAATATGGCAGAAATGAAATAGGATCCGTGCTCTCTAATGTTCCGGATTATACGACGGTGATGGAGGACGCCCTGTATGAGATGCACAGGCAGGTGGGGGATCTTACCTGCAACCAATCAATTGCTGTCAGGGGCCTGCTGATCAGGCACCTGGTACTGCCGGATAACCTCGCCGATACCGGGATCATCATGCACTATATTTCAACGACAATCTCCCGCGCAAGTTACATCAATATCATGGACCAGTACAGGCCGGTATGGAAGGTGCATGACGAGGCTGACAACACCGTCATCAGGCAGATGAACAGGTCGATCACCGCTGAAGAATATGCCTTTGCGGTCGGCTGCGCAAAAAAAGAGGGTTTATATCGTGGGATAAGGGGATGAACTGAGAGTTTTATCGTTTTATTGCCCTGAT
>DATKKE010000047.1:0-5973 GCA_035543455.1 Methanoregulaceae archaeon | reverse complement strand
TGCAATCGTCGTTCTGGCGGCCCTCCTTAATGCCTGCAAGGTAACGGGAAAAGAGTTTGAAGAATTAAATATCGTTATCTGCGGTGCCGGTGCGGCCGGTTATGCGATTACCCGGCTTCTGAAGTGCATCGGTTATAATCCCGACTACTGCCGGCCGGTTCACGATATCATCGTCTGCGACACGAAAGGCATTATTTACCGCCAGCGCGAAGGGCTCTACGCCAACAAATACAAGTTTATCCTTGCCGATGAAACGAACAGGGAGGGCAGAACAGGAGATATTGCATGCGCCATGGGGGGGGCCGATGTAGTTATAGGGGTGTCGGCACCGGGGATTATCACGAAGAAAATGGTCAGGAAGATGAACAAGGATCCCATCGTCTTTGCAATGGCAAACCCGGTCCCCGAAATTATGCCCGGTGATGCCCTCGATGCAGGTGCTGCGATCGCCGGGACCGGGCGGAGTGATTTCCCCAACCAGATCAATAATGCACTTGCATTTCCCGGGGTTTTCCGCGGGGCTCTTGATGCACGTGCTACAAAAATCACCAATGAAATGAAAGTTGCCGCAGCTCATGCCCTTGCAAATTATATCAGGAACCCGGCAAAGGACCGCATACTTCCGAGCGTACTCGATCGTAGGGTTACGTCAGCAATCGCAAAAGCGGTCAAAGAGGCGGCAATCGCAAGCGGATGTGCACGGAGAACGGAAGATTAATTTTTATCTGCGCCCCGGGTACGCGGGATTAATCATTCTTTGCGACATACGCTTTTCAGGTACTATGCCGGTCGTTATTATTAAAATGGCAAAGGGACGGACAACCGCACAGAAAAGGACCATGGTGAAGGAATTTACCCATATCATCACGGAGACCCTGGGTGTCGGCCCGGAAATGGTTACGATCCTGATCGACGAACTTGAATTGGAGAATATCGGGAGATCAGGAATATTGCTCTCCGAAACGAAGTGAAATCCCGTTACTGAAAAATTCCTGCCTGGACTGGGGGCAGTGTAGAGACCAGCTCCCGATCACGGCAGCCGGGTCGACCCGGGAATACCAGGTTACCGCGAGAATTACCGAAGCCGACAGCCCCCCTTACGGGGCCGGTGACATGCCAAGGGATTCAAGATGCCGGAGGTAATATTCTCTCCTGGCAATATATGCGCCTGCTTCTGCACCATATGGAACGTATTCAGAAACTGCCCATCCTTCACTGACGAGATCTTTTTTTGTCCTTTCTGCAAACCCCATGAGAAATCCGAGCTCAAGCCGGGATTTTTCGTCGGAAAGTTCATGCCTGATCCAGTCAAGAATCGAGAGGTCATGCGTGGCAACCGATATCCTGCCGCCCGATGTAAGTCCTTTTGACAGGAGAGACCGGAACCTCCCCCGGATCTCCATGAAATCTTCGGTATCGCCGTGGTATGCCCCTTTTACCAGTCTTACGCCGATCCCCTGGGATGTAACATTATCGAGGTCTTTTACCGTCCTGTCAAGATACGCCTGGAGTGCGAGAGTCAGGGAATACCCCTCGTGAGCACAGGCAGATGCCGTACCGATGGTGAGGTCTGCAAGCCCTTTCCCTTCCATATCGATCTCGGGGGATACATGCCTTTTTCCTGCCTCGCGAAAAATCGCAAGGGTATTCTCCCTGCAGTGCTGAGGATCGAAGAGAGCCCCTATCGCGCTGAGCTTGATGGCAACTGAAGCGTTAAGTTGTGAAGCTTCGACTGCCCTGATGATGTCGACCGATCCCTTAACCCCCCTGAATGCAGACTGCCTGTCGGCTGCATGTTCGCCAAGTGCTGCAATGATACACCGGATCCCCTCGGCATTGCGCAATTTACACCACCGGACCGACGCTGGCAGGTCGGGTAATGTCCACCTGGTCGGAACATCTGCCATGATCGTATCAATATCAGGGTTGTATTGAACAAAAGATTTGCTCCATTTAACCGGGGGCATCAGACCATTTTTAATAGGACGGGAGGCATAGGATGTGCTGTAACGTGGTGACGCTCACCGGAGGAACGGGTATTGGTCATTACGTTGCCCCGAACGCTGCTTCTGCATAACATGCCGTTATGCAGGGAGAGGCATTTTTAGTCGGAATATACAAGGAGAACCATCAATGAAGAATCGCTCAGTACCGGGCTGTACCGCCCTCTTTATGGCAGTGCTCATGTTTGGTCTGATTGTAGCACCTGCAGTTTCTGCCGATGGCCCCGGATCATTGTCGTACCAGGTATCCGGGCCCGCGGGGGGAACCTTACAACAGGCGTCCCCGGTCTGGCAGTCGTTTGCACCGGGATCATATCCCATGATCGGATCGGTGTACGCATTTGGATCGGTCAGCAGCAGGTCACCATCATCTCAGATCGAGTATCATGAGACCGTATCGGCTGAGGGTCTGATCACCAGCTTCGAATACTCATTCCATTATGAGGGAACGACCTCGTAAAACCATTACGGAAAGGTCATCCACACTGTACTTCAAACAAAGGCCCTGTCCAGGGCCTTTTCCATACTCAAAACGACAACCGGTTTCCCGGTAAGCTGAAAATGTTTCTTTTGGTTCCATAAGGTTCCAGATCCTTAAATAAAAATTACGATAGTTCGGCTGGTATGAAAAAGTCAGACCGGAAGTCAATAACCCTTTCTTTTTCATGCCCATCTATGAGCCAATGGCTCATAGCACGCTCTGTTGAATTCCTTGTATGGTAAAATCTCCCCAAAAAAATCCCGACAGGATGGGGTTTCACTCCCTTCACCCCCATCAGGATAACCCTTGGGCAGGGTTAATCGTGAACTGAAAAAATCATCGTTTTCCGGCACAACCCTATCACGATCGGGGTGCTCCAGCGGTGGAGCGGAGCCCCGGGAGTGTCATATGGTAAATCAATCAAAATCATAAGGATTAAGGTAACATTTTGTAAGTGACGGGAAAACTTCGAAGGCTGGGTTTCAACAAAGCGAAAAATAAAGTAAATCCGGCTGCGATTTTTATATCCCGAAATCCATTTTTTAATGAATTATATTTTATGACAAGTGTTAGAAATTTTTTTAAATAATACACAGTTCACTGTGACCAAAATCAAAAATTATATTTACCAACTCTTTTTTTGAGCAACAAAATAGTTGATGATTCTGTTGCTCATTGCCGGGGAACTTGGCAGGCGCAGTGCACGACGAGATGGGAAGAGAGTTGGGGCAGCCACCTGAAGGAACCTCGGAACTGCCTTAAAATTAGAAAATAATTGCTCTGTAGAAATCTTAATTCAAAACGGGTTGTACCATTAAACCTTCTTCTTTTATTGATTGCACTAATTAGAGCAAAGGAAAAATTATAATAGACCTAAATCATAAGTATCTGAAATTTTCCCAATGATAAACGTGAACATTGTCACCCTATACAGACGGAGGTCGAACAAAAAAAATTTGGAATTATTTTGCTGCCATTTCATGCTGTCAATTAGACTTTTACTGTGAGAGAACAAAGGATTATTCCAGACCCCCTGAAAATATGCTAAAAAAGATGGTCCTTTTATTGTATCAGGTTCCCGGGGTCTTTATAGGGACAAACATCCACCATGGACCATTATTGCTAGTGTCGGTATACAGAGCACACAGTTCAAACCCATAGAAGAGATAAAACGTGTCCGATGTGGGGTCCATCGCACCGTTGGGCTGCCAGTGGAACTCGTACTCCCCCTGAGCGACCCCGAGATCCGGTAACGTGGCTGCCTGGTAGGCTTCTCCCCATTGGCCGGTCGCTTTGTCGAACAGGGAAATATGTGGGACATACCAATCTGGACAGTAGGCCTGGTCTCCATGTTCTGCCGCATACATCAGAGCGATGTAGCCATTGCCCACGTCCGTGAGGAAAGGCCGCCCATACCCGTTTATATTGTCAGAGGTGGGTGTCGGCAGGACTTCCGAGCTTTCCACAAAATTCAGACCCATGTGGCAGATCCTGATCTTTTGATCAGAGTCTTTTACCGCCAGAAGTACCACGTTATTGGACGGGTCGTGGTACAACACAGCACCTGGCGGGGACTTCACTATGGGCGAATTGACCACTTTTCCCGGATTATGCCAGGTGTTTCCATAATCATCACTGTACACTACGTAGAGGTAATCATTGTAATTTTTGGCATAGTAGAGATAAAGGCGGTGGTTATCCGGATCATATACTGGTGCCACCTCCCAGCTTTTCTCCTTCGTTGTAATGTACTGACCCGTGGCAGAATCCGCGATTTTTAGCCAGTCTCCATCTTCCCAGACAGTGCCGTTCAACCTTGTGAAGTAAATATTTCCATCCCTTCCTGTAACGAACACGAACATCTTTTTCGGTCCGTTATTGGGGTATT
Source organism: Methanoregulaceae archaeon (assembly GCA_035543455.1). Taxonomy (GTDB): domain Archaea; phylum Halobacteriota; class Methanomicrobia; order Methanomicrobiales; family Methanospirillaceae; genus CAIKOD01. The sequence goes on along the minus strand of DATKKE010000047.1, from coordinate 1,601 downwards.
GGACGATCACCGGCGTGGGTTCGGCTTCGGATTTACCGTCCCACAGGTAAGAAGAGCCTGACAGCTGGCCATCTTTGAATGTTCGATACTCGATACGGTAAAGCAGCTTAGGGTGGAATGTCTGTACGAATGTATCAGAAGTCCAATAGATGGACCAGACGTAGAGTTGGTCGTTGTAGTAGATCCCCCTGGCATTGTTCTTCGATTCAAACTTCCCGTATCCCGTTGGCCAGGCCATACCTGGCAAAACCGGAGAACCTCCTGATCGAGAGAGTGTAATTGGGGCAAGGACCTTCAAACCTCCTCCTGGAACACAGACTATCGTTGTATAAGGCTGGTACCCTTCTTTAGTAAGGGTCAGGTTCTGGATACCTGCCGGAACATTGTTCACAGATTTGTTGGTCGTGCCATAGTTGGTACCGTTGATCAGGATAGTTGCATTCGTTGGGTATGATGCAACATACAGGGTCCCCTTACCAGCCCAAGTCGGAACTCTAGGTGTAGAAACCCCCCAAGATGTGGGAGTCGGTGGAATGGTAGTCCAACCCCATTCATTGTAAGCAGGTTGTAATGGCACCGGCTGATAATCAGTAGCTGATACAGTCGGTAGTATCAACAATCCAAAGATAAGTAAAACTAACAACAGGATGATTTGATTTATTTTCATTTCGTCAACCCCTATAGCGTTTTAAGGTAGGCCTTTGGCAGTATGTTTTTAAGTGCTATATACATTTTGAATAATATATTTGGGAATTGTAAAAGATCTGCCCTTTTATAGGAATTCTGGGCGACTGATGTTCTTGATCTGGATGACTATACCCGATCCGATCTAGCATCCAGATCAACTAAAATTGAACAATATCATAGAGGAATAAGCAATTCTGTGGGATTGAACGATGCCAGGCACGAAACGCCAAAGCTCCGGAAATCTCATATTCTCTTTGCCATCAGGGCGTTCATAAGATTAGAGATAACACGTATTATAACAGGAAATTCCTAGTTTGAGTTGAAATGTTCGATGATCCGGTATTTGATCAGATTTTTTTGCTCTTCCCCGAAATATTCTCTTCCGAATGAAAATAAGTTTGATCTTAAATGTTCATGTATTGCGTGATCCGATTTCTGTACCATAAAATTGTATACAATTTCACAAATCATAAAATTTACCGGAGCCATTAAATGGTAGATTTACAATGCAATCTTGAAAAGAATAGGTGCGGAATCAATATTAAAGGTCGGAACGCCCCGGCCGGGAATTGAACCTGACTCGAAATAAAGAGTTATAAAAATACACACCAATAATGGTGTAATATTTTAAAAAAAATGAGTGATCTCAGATATACCGGGCTTTTTTCGAGAGTTGCCTTGGTGTATACAACGGTCTCCAGGGCATATCTCCGCATTCCCGCCCGACAATGGTGATCAGGTCCTGTTCGGTCAGGCTGATTTTGTGTGGCTTATCCTTTCGTGATTCCTTCCGGATAGTGACCGTCAGCTTACCGGTTTCAACTTCTGCATCCCCTACGACAACAACAAACGGCACCCAGTCCATTCCCGATTCCCGGATCTTCTTACCGACGCTTTCATCCCGGTCATCAAAA
>DATKKE010000046.1:0-15944 GCA_035543455.1 Methanoregulaceae archaeon | reverse complement strand
ATCTTTTTGTACTCGTCTGGACCGGTGTCATTCTCATCTCCACAATACTCCACGAAGAATATAAATACTATCTGGCTATCCCGATTTGCCTGTTAAGTGCATTGGCATTTTGTTTTGCAATGGAGTACGCAGCTAACCATGGAGTTCACGTGTCAGACTGGTTTGCCAGGACAATGAATAAGAAATCAACGATCGGTAAATCTGATACTGATAGAATATCTCAGAGAAAAAGTCAGAAAAAGAAACAGAAGAACCCGGCACCTAATAAACCATGGAACTCCTGTAGAGCACTTGTTTTTGTTTCAGTTTTACTCCTTATTGTATTCATTTGCTATTCCCTGTATTCGGATTTTCAAGTTGCGATTCATGTAAAGTATTCAATAGCGGATGCCGGTTGGGATAACTCCCTGCATTGGTTGGGAAATAATACACCGGCCACAGGAGTGGATTATTTTGCGACGTACCAGTACCCTGGATACGTTTACCCGGCTTCAGCGTATGGCATTCTCTCATGGTGGGATTATGGCAACATGATCCTGTTTATTTCACAAAGGATACCCAACACAAACCCTTTCCAGCAGAATATTGATGGGAAATCAGGAGCTGCTTCTTTCTTTATAAATAGTTCAGAAGATAATGCAGACCGGATAATAAAACGACTGGGTTCACAATATATTATAACCGACTCAAAAATGGCTACCACGAAATTCCCTGCAATATTGACCTATTATAACTCATCTCAAGGGATTTCACCCTATTTTCCGAGTTTCCGCATGAGCACTGTTTCAGGTGCCGGCACGTATTCTTTTATTGACCAGCCGTATTTCGAGACACTAATTTCCCGCCTGCAGAACTTTGATGGAAGTGAAGCAATGCCATCAAAGGTGATGTATGTTGAGTACCAGGATGCTCCCAACGGATCCGGACTGCTTCCGATTCTGGTTAATTATCATGTATCGGATATCGCTACGGCAAAAAACAGCACCGAATCTTATAATCAGAATGCCCCCCCGGGATATCACGCGAAAGTCCTCTCCACTCAATATTCCGATCCCATTAATCCGGTCATGGCGCTCTGTCATTACCGGCTTATTTACGAATCAGGTTCTGAAAGTCTTCCGGATGGGTCCCCTGATTCCGTGAAAATATTTAAATGGGTCAATGGTGCGATGATAAAAGGTGATGGTACGATAGAACTTCCGCTTACTACCAATACCGGACGTAATTTCACCTACCGACAGGAAAGTGTTAATGGGACATTCATTGTTCCATATCCGACAACCGATAACAATTATCCTGTGAAAGCGATGGGAAAGTATAGCATAGCTGGGACGCCAACCCGGTTTGATGTGAGTGAACAGGATGTGATAACGGGAAGAACTATTAATTAAGGATTCTGACATGAAATTTTTTGATTTAAAAGGTTATGTTTCTATAGTGAATAAAAACAGAATCATGATATTAAATCTTAATCCAATCCAATTTGAAAGGATATGATTTGGTATCGGGAGGCCTCAACGTGTGGATATTTGAATACCGGGAATTAATCCATATCCTCACCGTATCCAATCTTCGGGTAAAATACCAGAGTTCAGTATTAGGATTTGCCTGGTCTCTTTTAAATCCGTTACTCCTCATGCTGGTCTTGTATTTTGTCTATTCGCATTTGTTTGTTACACAGACGAAAAATTTTGCAATATTCCTTCTCGTAGGGATTATTACGTTTCGTGTATGGGCAAATGGCACTTCTTCTGCATTATCTTCAATTTTCGAACAGTCAAGCCTTGTCACAAAAATCTATATACCAAGGCAGATTATTGTATTCTCCGTTGTCCTGTCAGGTTTGATTAGCTCTCTTCTTGAATTTGTGGTTCTTTTTGCATTTACATTGGTTTTTGGGATTATTCCTACAACAAGCATCGTTTTATTCCCCGTCATTCTTGTTATATATTTTCTGATAGTATACGGGATGAGCCTCCCACTCGCAGCGTTATTTGTATATTACCGGGACCTGAATCAGATCTGGACAGTTATTGTTCAGCTGGCTTTTTTCATTTGCCCTGTTATGTATTCATTGGCAATTATTCCTGCGCAATATCTGCCTTATTATACGCTAAACCCGGTCACGATAGTTATGACCTCGTTTAGGGATATTTTTTTATATGGGACTTTTCCCGATTTATTAAGCCTTCTTATTTTATGCGGGTTGACTATTGGTATTCTCATTATCGGAACTTTAATTTTTTCCCGACTTGAAAGAAGGTTTGCAGAGGAGTTATGACAAATCCACGAATGAATAGGAAAATAATCACATCAAGGTCCGGAGAAACGGATATTGCCATTGATGTTTTCCATCTGACAAAACAGTTCTTGATCCCGCAGGAACGAAAACGCTCTATATTCGAACACGTGAAAGGACTGTTAAAGGGTGGATCATATCGTTATGAGATATTTTCTGCGCTGGATGATGTTAGTTTTACTGTGAAGAAAGGTGAGTCCTTTGGTGTAATTGGCCCTAATGGCTCTGGAAAGAGCACAGTCTTAAAAGTACTCGCTGGTGTACTCTATGCCGATAGCGGGACGGTGGAAATAAATGGGCTGGTATCGCCGTTTCTCGAGCTTGGTGTCGGATTCACACCAGACCTCACTGCAAAAGAAAATGTGTACCTTTATGGTGCAATTATGGGAATTCCAACAAGGGAACTTGACCAGAGATATGAAGAAATCTTCAAATTCGCAGAATTGAAGCGGTTTGAAAATATGAAACTCCGTCATTTCTCGTCAGGTATGATCCTTCGTCTGGCATTTTCTACCGCTGTACAGACAGATCCTGAGGTGATGCTGGTCGATGAAGGACTCGCTGTAGGTGATGCTTCATTTAAAAAGAAATCCTGGGAGAAGATTGATGAGTTACAAAAAAAAGGAACCACAATTCTCCTTGTTTCTCATGACCTCGAGGTCATATCCCGGTTGTGTAGTAAGTGCCTCCTCCTGCAAAAGGGGAAAGTTGTAATGACCGGTAAAACTGCTGAAGTAATAGAAATGTACAACAAAATTATAGAGAGGGGGGAGTTAGTGGAGAATATGAAGAGAAAAAAGCTGAATATCGTTACATTAACCGATAAATGAAGCACAACCTATAGGTTTTCGGTTGTTAATCGATAATTTATGTTTCATTAAATTTTTTTTAAGCCAACCGGTATTATATCAGAACCTCGGTTCCGATGGGTAGCACCACTACAGTTATCTAAAAATTCTACGAATTTTTTCAAGAAAAATATTATAAAGCCACCGTTGCTTTGTCCCGTCAGGAAAAAAACGCTCAATAAAAATTCTATGAAAACGCTGTGTTAACTGAAGAGACAGGGTACATTCCATTTGTAACCTGCCTCCATTATCCATTAACCGTTGTGTATAGAGTATCCCACGGTCATATATAGTCAATCTTGACTGGTTCTCCATCACATCACCATATTTTGAAAGAAAATACCTTCCTAGGGAGATGTGATCCCTGAATTTACCAGTTACATCCCGTTTTATAGTATTATTACTATGAATCCGGTACTTAGAAAGTGGTTCCGGGATGAAATAATAATGATATTTCCATGCAAGATCTACGGCGAACTGATGGTCGGTATTATATTCGAGGTCTTCGTTAAATCTGATAGTATGAATGTTCGATCTTTTGACAATCCTGCTTGACGCAAAGATAAAATTACCTTTTAACAGTTCATTAAAAATATTCCCGCTCTTTGTTCTCTGCTCCGCACCATGTACCTTCGTAAAAGTCATTCCGGTTGGTTTTCCATTAGCGTCAATAATTGTACCTTCACTCCATACCACCAGATCTTCGTTATTTTCAAGTATTTCGAGCTGAACTTCCAGTTTTTTTGGCAACCAGCAGTCATCAGCATCAAGAAATGCCACAAATTTTCCCTTTGCTGCATCTATACCTACATTCAGGGTCTGTGGAATTCCCCTATTTACATCGCCAATGATTGGTATAACCCGGTTATCCTTTTCTGCATATGATTGGATAATCTGCTGTGATTGATCCTTTGATCCGTCATCAACAATGATCAATTCGAGATCTCCCATTGTCTGATTGAGTACGCTGTCAATAGCTTCTGCTATGAATCGGTCATGTTGATACGAAGGCATAATTACACTAACTAATGGCATTGTTCGCCTTTTTATGATGTATATGTTAGGCAATATCCTTTTTGGTTTTTATGGAAGATCTTGATTACCCTGTACAGGCATCTATTGAAGAAGCCTTTTTTATTCAGTTGTCCAGGCATAAATGGGTATAGGATGAAATTTCAACGAAAAATGGTAGTTGAAAAACTATTAAATTGCTGGTCTTATTCGGGCCGAACAGCCGTAGATTATTTTGTTTTTCCAAAAAAAACCAAATTAAAATTTTGCATTCTCTTATCGGAATAAAAAGTTGGGATAATCGGATGATGTTTAATGCAAGAAAAAGAAAGATACCCTCTGATCGATATTTCCCGGGTAACACCAATGATTCACCAAAACCATGATTACGGCCTTGTTCCTTAGAGGCGAGGAAAAAAATGGCAAGGTCCTGAATCAGATTACAACGAAAATCTTATGGGGAAAAAAATTGTCCAAAGCAAATTGTGTTTATGGAGTCTTGACGACGCAGAATATTATTTGACAAATAAAGGATTGTGTCCGAAATTAAACGGGAAATATTATTCATTAAGTAGAAAGTTACTATTACTTAGTCCGGATTTCCTTTATCCGTCCATTGGCTTTTTAAAATTGGCAATTATAACAATTTTAATGCTCATGAGGATTGCCATGATGGATCGGGAAGGTCGGAACTACTTCAGACAAAATTGATAGCGGGCACATAGGGGTTGTTGAGGATCAACCTGGTAAAGGGAACAGCATATTAATTATCCTGCCATACAGGTAGCGCTATATTTTGCCGAATACGCCAATGATCTCCTCCCTCTGGTACGTTCTTCCCCTGATCCTCATCGTCCACCGGTCAGACGAAACTGAAACCTGCCGGAATCCGGGAAAAAGCTCGCTAACCTCATCAATGGCGAAATAATGCGTCACCGATCCGAATCCCCTCCGGAACGTCTGATCTTCAATCTGCTCACCCTTCCCGCACCTGAAGTCCCCGGTCCCGAAGTCGCGGAAATAGAGATTCCCCCCAGGTTTGATGACCCTCGTGATTTCGGCGGCAAGGTTAGTACGTTCCCTGCCAAGGAGATGGCCGGCAATGTGTGTGGCAAAGGTAACATCGTAAGTACAATCGCGAAACGGAAGATAACAGACGTCCGATTGCACAAATCGTGGCGTAAGTGATATGCTGCATCGCTCCTCGCACATGCGGATGGCCTGCAGAGAATAATCTACGGCAGTAACATCCCAGCCTTTTATCCCCATGGCACAGAGCGATTTCCCGTTCCCGCATCCAAGCTCAAGCACAAGGGATCCCTGGGGAAGATCGGGGAGATTGCCCGGAGATCCTCCGAAGAGCTGCCCCCTCGTTGTGTAATCCCTGTCCCACGCTTCCAGGTGCTCGTCAATCATCTCAACTGAGACTATCGCTGTCCGGGAACATGAGGTACACTGCCTTGCTGGTTTAACTCAGGAAATCGAAAGGAAGAAAGGATGATTTCACTGAAGCCCGAAAGACTTCAGGGTCACGCCAGGATTTATTGCCCCGACATGATACACGACCCCGTCAGTCAGCTCGTTAATGACTACTTCTGCGGGGGAGAACAGGGATGTATCGATCTTGTAGAAATCGAACTTTGCCTCCTTGAAAATTTCGTAAAACGGCTTTCCATAACCTTTAGACTTATTTGATGGGATTTTTTCAAGATAATCCTTGATTTCGGGGGCTTTTATGGTAAGCATTATACGCCCGTGATAAATAGTGGCGTCATTGGTGGTTCCCATCGCCCTTGTAGCATCTTTCTTCACGGGAGGCAGCGGAGCAGTCCCGATACCTGCAACAATTTTGCGTGTGTCGAACCCGAGTTCATTCAGCTTGTAGACCGCTGTTTCGACACATCTCCCTGCGACCTGGATTGAACCGACAATGGATGCCGTAGGTGCCACCACTGCACTGACATTTGCCACGTCAACCCCGCACTCTTCAGCAATCTTCTCCATTACCCCTCCATTGGGAAGATGGTCGCTTTCGAGGGCTATTACAGCCGCTTCGTATTCATCTTCGTAATCGATCACTTCAAACGTATGCTTGGGTTTCAGCGAAAGGGCCCTTGCCGGGCCGCTACCCATTGCGAAGTAATTGTTATGCTTGATAGTCCAGCCGGCCTTCTGCGAACCGAGGCATGCAATGGATGGAAAATCGGTAAAAACATCAATAAAAGGAACGGGAAACTCATTTACATGCCCCATCCTGAAATTGACTTCTCCCAGACCACCCATGCATATCTCGGTGAATGCACGCCCTGCGGCATAGCCCCCGCGGGTGCTGACCCCGCAGTCCACAATACGTGCGCCATTATCAAGCTCGTGATAGGCGACGTTGTACTGCTCCGGGTCTTCGGCCAGATAATCGAAAATTTCGAGAGCAAATTCGTTTACACTGAGCACGTGGATACCCCCTGTACCATAAAAAATGGTTGCGGAATAGATAAGATTTGTTAAAATGATCTGGTTCAGGTCAGATACTCAAGGACCCTGACAGGGTCGTATCGGAGACTGATCATGCGCGTCCGCCCTTTTTCCCCGGTTCCGCTCCGGTACTCGAGGTCGACGAGTCTCATGAGGTCGAATTTTTTCAAAATCTCATAGAACCGCGTGTAACTTATACCCGGAGATTCTTTGAGTATTTTATAAAATTCCCCTGCGATCAAATCCTTTCTCTCTTTTGAGAGTATTGCAAGTTTTTTCATGACCTCGCGTTCTTCGGATTTCAATGATTTGAGTGAAAATGAAAGGTGGAGGTACTGTGATATCGTGTAGGCACCGCAGATATCTTCGCGTTCAATCGAACGTTTTGCTTTCCGCTCGGCACTGAGCGTTGCACGCTTCAGGAGATCGATTCCAACCCTCAGGTCCCCGCTCCGCATTGTCTGGGTAATCACCAGCTCAAGCATTTCCGGTCCGAGAACCCCGGGATACAGTCCCTGGAGGACACGTTCACCGATTATCGTTCTCACTTCTCCTTCCGAATACGGGGGGAAATAAATATCGGTGGGCCTGAAAACCGAGGATACCCGTGCATCGACCGCCCGGGAGAGGTCGACATCGAGGTCGCTGATGATGAGGATCACACCGATCCGCGTCCCTTCATAGGACTCATAGGAACGCAGCATCGGGTAGAGAACGTTGTTGATCTCGTTCTCATAGAGCAGATAGTTTGCGTCGTCAAGACAGACGATCAGGATGGTTCCGTCTTTCGTGATAATCCGCGCTATCGCATCGAATATCGTCTTGAACGACGTCCCGGATGGCGGGGGGAGATGACCGGTAAGTTTCCGGTATATCTGGGAAAAGATGGCATATTTTGTATTATCGATCTGGCAGTTGATATAGACCGGAATAACTTTTTTTGTTGTAGTGCCGATCTCTTCAAACAGTTTTTTTACACTCGTCGTCTTTCCGGTACCCGGGAGCCCGCGGCAGACCGTATTAAGGGGCCGTCCTCCTCTCAATGCCGGTCTGATCTGAAAGGCGAGCTCCTTCATCTGATCGTCACGGTAATTGAACTGTTCGGGAATATAGTCGATCTCGAAGACCTCGGGGTCACGGAAAAGTGTTTCATCCCACATCAGCAGGTCTTTTTTCATCGTACAAACCTCTCCCGCACGGTATATAACTCCTGCTGGGATATGAGTCTGGAGATTATATACTCCTGACGGTTTACGGAAGCTACAGTCTCCCCGAATCTTCCCATTTACAATCCCCCGAATCTTCCCATGAATGATTATCCTGCAAGGGATCTTGCCCGTCAGATGGCCAGGGAACGATTCAGGAAGGTCATCCCCAGGGCCGCTGACTGACACCATCCTGAGTCCGGGTTCAGAGGTATCCACGCCACATAAACCTGGAGCAGCTCATGAACACCGATATTCCGGGTACCTTCAGTAATCAGCCTGAAACATTTATAGCGGATTTGCACCCCTTATTCAGGAGAACAACATGGGTAGGAAATCCACTGCATCCATGACGCCATAGCTCCCGGATTTCGCCTCGCGTTCCGAGTAATAACGGCATGAATCATGTAATTTACCCCTGACGGCAAATGGCACGGGGTCGCGGGTATGGGTTTTCACCCGGACCGGGGTCGGGTGATCGGGGAGCACAGCGATAATTCCCTTGAATTCTCCCATGATTGTGCCGAGCATCTTGTCGACACGCTCGATCGCTTTCACTTTCTCCTCCGTACTTCCAAGGTGACCGGCTTCGTCAGGGGCCTCGACGTGCAGGTAGAGAAAATCAAGGTGTTTTAGTGCCTCGATCGCATATCTCGCCTTCGCATGGTAATCGGTATCGAGGTAACCGGTCGCACCAGGGACCCTGATGATTTCCATCCCCGCATACCCTGCAATCCCGTTGAGGAGGTCGACGGCCGAGATCATGCCCCCTCCCAGCCCGTACTTGTCCCGGAACAGGGGAAGCGAAGGCTTTTTGCCGCCGCTCCAGGGCCAGATCTGTGTTGCCGGGACTTTTCCCGCAGCAGCCCGTGCCTTGTTCACGGGGTGGGCCGCAAAAACCTTCACGCTCTCGTCGATGCATTTCAGGAGCAGGTTGGAGTCACCGCCTTTTGGCAAATACAGCTCAACCGCCTGTCCGACAATATCGTGGGGTGCGGTGGTTTCTGCTCCTTTCCCGTCATGAACGACAAGCAGGTTCCGGTAACTTACTCCTGCACGGACGAAGATACCGGGAATTTTTTCTGAAAGGGAACCGAGAAGCTCCTGGCTCTCCTCTGTGGAGATATGCCCTGCAGAGAAATCCTGCATGATGCCGTTCCTGACCGTGGAAATATTGCATCGGTAAGCAAAATCTCCCGGATCCAGGTCTACACCCATGCTCATCGCTTCGAGCGGACCCCTGCCGGTATAGTATAGCCGGGGGTCATACCCAAGGACCGAAAGGTTAGCAATATCACTCCCGGGCTCGAAGCAATCGGGAATTGTTCTGAGCAGACCGCAGGCCCCGTCACGGGCGATACTATCCATGTTTGGGATATCAGCATACTCGAGCGGTGTCATGCCGCCGAGCTCCGGAAGCGGATAGTCTGCCATGCCGTCTCCAAGCACAACGAGGTATTTCATATCTGGTCTCCTTCTGGTTCTTACTAATGGGATGCAAGCATAGCCTGGACCGCCAATTCGACGCTCTGTTCCGAATTGATCCTGGGCTTCCAGCCGAGTCGTTTAATTTTATCCATGGACAACTGCATTCTCGGAACATCTCCTACCCAGCCACGTTCTCCACCGGTATAGCGGTACCGGACTTCAGATAGCCCCATCCCCTGGACCACGATATCGGCGATCCTTTTTACGTCAATCCAGTCTTCAGAGCCGATATTGTAGGTGTTGACCGCTTCACCTGAATGATCGGCAGCAAATAACATGCCCTCTACGCATGCCCTCACTTCGAGGTACGACTTGATCTGTCTTCCATCACCGAGAATTTCGAGTTCCTGCGGATTTTCCTCAAGTTTATTGATAAAATCGGTGATAACCCCATGGCCACTCCGTTCGCCGATAATATTTGCAAACCGGTAAATCCACCCTTGCATTCCGAAACCATGGCAGTAGGAAGAGATCAGTGCCTCGCATGCCAGCTTGCTCGCACCGTATACCGATACAGGTTCAAGAGGCGTATAGTCTTCGGGGGTTGGAATCACCGCTGCATCGCCGTACACCGTGGATGTGGATGTGAAAACAATTCCTGGAACCTGGTAATCCCGCATGGCTTCCAGCACCCGGTAGGTGACGAGGATATTGTTCTCTATCTGGCTGTCGGGGGTAAGCGAACCCTGCCGTACATCGGGATCTGCAGCGAGGTGATATACGCGGTCAATACCCTGGAGCGACTTCTGCCAGCCTCCCGACAGGAGATTTTTTCTCACCAGCTGCACCCTGCCCGATTCGAGGTGCCCTGCGATGTTCTGCCGGTCCCCATGGAGGAGCGAATCGATTACAACTACGCTGTCTCCCCGTGCAACCAGCGCATCAACCAGGTGGGAGCCGATAAACCCCGCTCCACCTGTAACGACACACAACATCATAACATAATAGGAAGCCCATGCTATAGGATTACTGCTATGTTCATTGGTATCGACCACGGAACGACTGCGATACGGTTTGCCGGGGAAGGCCGGGAATTCAAGGTTACCCGGCATGATGCGATTCGTTTTCTCGTTACCGATCTCGAACAGATCTGTCCTCTCTCCGATATCGAGGGAATCGCACTCAGTTACTCGATGGGGGATAATTTCTCCTCGATTACTCCGGTCGGCCGATTGAAGAACCGGGGGGTGATCAGCCGGGAAGGTGCAGGGGAGCATATCGGCGGGGGGACGCGTGTCTTCGATGAAATCAGGAAGAGCGGGCTCCCCGCGATTGGAGTCCCGGGGTTGCACCGGGGCTCCCCGACCGATATCAGGTTCAAGGCGTATTCCCACCAGGCGAGCCCGGAAAAGATTGGGATTGCATTCCAGGCAGTGCACGATCTCGGTCCCGACGTGGTGGTTTCCGATATCAGTTCGAATACCGTCACACTCCTCGTGAAGGAGGGCCGGATTTCCGGGGCATTTGATGCCTGCATTTTCGCACCGGGGCTTGAACATGGGGCTCTGGATGTCGATGCGATCCGCCGGATTGACCGCGGCGAATGCGGGGCCAATGAATCATTCCTCAGGGCCGGTGTCAGGTATACGATGCCGCCGGAAGAACAGGAAAGAACTGTCGCCATGTTTGCCGCAATGGAATGTGCGTCGCTCCTCCTCCTCTCTCCTGATGCAGAGGTGGCACTTGCCGGGAGTCTTGCTCCAGATGTAAATATCGAAATCAAAACACTTCTCGGGAGGGATGCGACAGTGTACGACGAGTGGTGCGCATCCCGCGGGCTTGCAAAGATTGCAAAAGAAGTTTTCTCCGGGCGCAGATCCATTCTCGGGATCGATGTGGATCTGTAGATTTATATTTATTAATCATGTAAGATTATGTGGGATTTTGATTGAGAGAGTTGCGTATTCATGGCAGGGGCGGGCAGGGATCCGTCACGGCTGCCGAACTGATTGCGGTTGCAGCATTTGAAGGGGGCGTCTATTCACAGGCGTTTCCGGCATTCGGGGTGGAACGTCGCGGCGCACCGGTACAGGCATTCGTGCGGTTTAACGACAGCCGTATAAGGCTCCGGAGTCAGGTATATGAGCCCGATTATATCATCGTACAGGACAGTACCCTGATCAAGGATGTGAACGTGTTCCAGGGTGTAAAGCCTGGGGGCATCGTGATAGTAAATTCTGGAAAAAAAATCGATGCAAAGGTCCCCCGGGGAGTGAACATGATCACGATAGACGCAACGTCCATTGCTCTTGAAGTGCTCGGTCTGCCGATCACCAATACGACCCTTATGGGCGCATTTGCGGCAGCGACCGGCGAAATTGAATTCACGGCACTCGAAAACGCATTAAAACACAGGTTCAGGGGAGATCTTGCAGATAAAAATATTATGGCTGCACGGAAGGCCTACGATATGGTGAAGGGAGGTGCATAACATGCCGCTGGGGATTGGGTGTTCGGCTCGTCCGGGAAATGCGAGAAATAACAGGACGGGTTCGTGGCGGGTTTTCAAACCAAAGTTTGACCATGAAAAATGCACGAAATGCGGAATGTGCCGCATGATATGCCCGGAAGGCTGTATTAGCGAAGCCGAAGACGAATGTTTCATTCCCGATTATTCGTACTGCAAGGGCTGCGGCCTCTGTGCCGAGGAGTGCCCGGCAGACGGGATCACCATGGAACAGGAGGAAAAATAATGCTCGAGATCATGGAAGGATCCCATGCTGTTGCCGAAGCAGTGAAGCTCAGCCGGCCCCAGGTCATCGCCGCATATCCGATCACCCCGCAGACCCATATCGTCGAGGCACTTGCAGAGATGGTGGCAAACTGCGAACTCGATGCCGAATACATAACGGTAGAAAGCGAATTCTCGGCTCTTTCGGCCTGCCTCGGGGCCAGTGCTGCAGGTTCGAGGACGTATTCCGCGACGACATCCCAGGGCCTCGCCCTCATGTTTGAGGTCTGCTTCAATGTCTCGGGTATGCGCCTCCCTGTCGTCATGACGATCGCAAACCGGGCACTGGGCGCACCGCTTTCCATATGGAACGACCAGCAGGACTCAATTGCCATCCGCGATGCAGGGTGGATACAGTTTTATGCAGAGGATAACCAGGAAGCGACAGATCTCCATTATATCGCCTACAAGGTCGCTGAGAACCCGGATATCCTCCTTCCGGCTCTTGTTTGTTTTGATGGATTCATCCTCTCCCACACCTACGAACCGGTGGATATGCTCGGCCAGGCCGATGTAGACCGGTATTTGCCGCCCTATAAACCGGTCCAGAGACTCGACGCCGATGACCCGATCAGTTTTGGCATGTATGCGACCCCTGATTACTATCTCGAGTTCAGGTACGAACACGACCAGGCCATGAAACGGGCGAAAACAATAATCAGTGAGGCCGGAAGGGAATTCGGTAAGATGTTCGGCAGGGATTATTCCTCGCTCACGGAAGAATACCGCCTGGAAGATGCCGATATTGCCATTGTCGCGATGGGATCCCTGTGTGGAACCGTAAAGGATGCGGTAGACGAGATGCGGGATGCCGGGAAAAAGGTCGGATTGCTGAGGATCAGGTGTTTCAGACCATTTCCCTCCGAAGAAGTGGCAAAGGCCCTGTCAGGAAAGAAAACCGTTGCAGTCCTCGATAAAAATATCTCGATCGGGTCGAAGGGAGCAGTCGCCCTCGAGGTCAAGGATGCCTTGTATAAGAGCCCTGTCCCTGCCTTCGATTATATTCTCGGCCTCGGGGGAAGGGATGTCAGAAAATCCGACATTGCCAATATTGTCGGACTTGCCGAGAAAGGAACCGGCGATCAGTTCTATGGTCTCCGGACCGAGGTGCTATGATGACAGGAATTACCTGCGAACTGTTTGACAGCGGACACCGGGCATGCGGAGGCTGCGGTGCCGCACTTGCCTCGCGACTTATCCTAAAGGCAACAGGGAAAGATACGATCGTCTGTTCGTCCACGGGCTGCATGGAAGTCTTCTCGACACCCTACCCGGAAACCGCGTGGAAGGTCCCCTGGATTCATTCCCTCTTCGAAAATAACTCTGCAGTCGCCTCCGGTGTCGAAGCAGCCTTGAAAAAACAGGGAAGAAAAGAGAACGTGGTGGCAATCGGGGGTGACGGGGCGACGTTCGATATTGGGATGCTCTGCCTGTCAGGGGCTTTCGAGCGTGGACATACCATGACCTATGTCTGCTATGACAATGAAGCGTACATGAATACCGGTATCCAGAGGTCAGGCGCGACTCCCTACGATGCCAGTACGACGACAAGCCCGGCAGGGACGTGCTCGTGGGGGAACAGCAGGCCTAAAAAAGATATACCGCAGATCCTCGCAGCACATGGGGCCCCGTATGTCGCCACGGCATCAATCGCCTATCCCGCAGACCTGATCAAAAAAGTGGAAAAGGCGGTGAATACCAGGGGCCCGTGCTATGTCCAAATTCACGCCCCATGCTGTACCGGTTGGGGTTTTGAGGGCGAAAAGACCATCGAAATAGGAAAGCTCGCCATTGAGACAGGGCTCTGGGTAAATTATGAGATGGAGAACGGCAACGTCACACGGGTGAAAAAAGTCCTCAGGAAACCGGTCGAGGAATATTTAAAAGAGCAGAAACGGTTCCGCCACCTCTTTAAACCGAAATTAAATTCTGAAGAGATCACAAAAATCCAGGCGATCGCCGACAAAAATGCAGAAAAATATGGTATCGACTTAAAAATCAAAAAGCCTGAAACGCCCCGGGTACCCTGATAAAATAAACACCTTACTATTTCTCCTTCTTCTTTCTTCTCATCGACAATACGTACGGTGTCAGAAGAACGAATGCGATGATCAGCCAGAAATTTCCGAACAGGTAGAGGAGGGACTCGCGGGGCTGGTCGTAAAACCTGACCTCAATTGATCTCACCCCGGTCCACCGGATATCGACGGACGTATTATCGACAAGCCGGGCCTCCCCACCCGGGCTGATCACCCCAAGAAAGGGATTTCTCACATCCAGGCCTGCGGGCAGGTTCACGGTTACATTATAAGGACTGTCATAACTCGTGATGAGGTGATTATCCCTTAACGGGCCCTGATAGGAGATCGTGTAGTTTCCTTCAGGATAATTGATCGCTGAATCCCCGCTCGTATTGAACGTGCATGGTGCACAGTTTCCCGAAAGGGACACATTGTTCACCTTCACCGGGATACGTTCCCCAAGCGGACCGGTTTCGAAGAACTGGTAGCCGGTACTTCTCTCTACCTGTACCGTCCCGTAATAGGCATTCCCGTTCGGGAGCACCTGGTATTCGGCTGACAACCCATGTACCGGGGATGCCAGGATCAGTAACCCGGTTATGATAAGTGCAGGGCCGAGCAGAGAGATGCCAAATCTGCATCGATCTCGGTTGGCGGTTCGCATTGTTTGATCACCGTTTCAGGGTCTTTTAAGAGGTGCCCTGTGACTACACAGACTATCGTTTCGTCCCTGTCTATGATACCATCGAGGACGAGGCGGCGGACTCCGGCGACCGAGGCTGCGGATGCAGGTTCTACACCGATACCTTCCTTGCGGGCAAGATCCTTCTGCATCTTGAGAATCTCCGCGTCGGTGACCGAGGCTGCAGTCCCTCCGGTCTCCCTGATTGCGGCGAGTGCCTTTTCACCGTTCACCGGTGCCCCAATCCTGATGGCGGTTGCCACCGTGTCCGGATTCGGCTCCGGGATTACTT
Organism: Methanoregulaceae archaeon; assembly: GCA_035543455.1. Classification (GTDB taxonomy): domain Archaea; phylum Halobacteriota; class Methanomicrobia; order Methanomicrobiales; family Methanospirillaceae; genus CAIKOD01. The sequence continues at coordinate 895 of DATKKE010000046.1, read as the reverse complement.
CAGGACGGTTATTCAGGATTGCATCTACCACGGGTGCCGAACCTGCGGCCTGTATCCCGGTCATTTTCGGAAGGTCGTCTTCAAATCCCAACTCGATAAGCTCATTGACGCCCTTATGAACTGCCGAAATATTCCCTGCGTTCCCAACCGGAAGGACAAAGCGGTCTGGCATGCGGCCGAGCTGGTCGATCGCCTCGAAGCCGATGGTCTTCTGCCCTTCGAGCCGGTAAGGGTTGACCGAGTTAAGGAGGTAGAGCCCATGGGAGAGGCAGAGTTCATGGATCATCTCAAGGGCACGGTCGAAATTACCCCGGATAGAAATGACCCGGGCCCCGTGCATGAGCGCCTGGGCGACCTTTCCCAGCGCTACCTTGCCTGCCGGTAGTAACACCACTGCCGGTATTCCCGCCCTTGCTGCGTAAACGGCAAGACTTGCAGAGGTATTTCCTGTGCTTGCACAGGCAACATGAGTCTTGTCCAGCTGGAGCGCCATCGACACCCCGACGGTCATTCCACGGTCTTTGAAAGAACCCGAAGGGTTCATTCCTTCATGCTTTGCATACAATTCACGAAGACCGAGTTCTTTACCGATTGCCTTCAGGTGATAGAGCGGGGTTCCGCCTTCCTGCAGGGTAACCGGGTCGATCGATACCGGCAGGATCTCCCGGTACCTCCAGACGGAAAGCGGCCGGGAAAGCCATTCTTTTCTCGAGACTGCTATATTATCAAGGTCATACATCACTGCAAGCAGGTGGCCGCACTGCCGGCAGGTATAGATGATCTCGTCAGGTGCATATTCCTCTCCGCATTTGACGCACACAAGACGGTACATGGATACATGTTTTTGGTTACCGGTAGATATAGGAACGTTTTTTAGCAGATTTCTTATGCCTGC
>DATKKE010000045.1:0-22647 GCA_035543455.1 Methanoregulaceae archaeon | reverse complement strand
ATTGCCTGAAAATGGATTCGGGTAATAATAAGGCACCGGAGTTCCTTTTACCTGGCCATAACCGCTGACAAGCGGATATTCCCATGGGCGCTGCCCGCTCAACGGGGAATTCATCATCACCTGATCGGCCCTTGAGCCGGTTTTCGTGAATACATCGATATTGATGCTTCCCATCGGGCCGTCACGGAGGAAGTAATACTCAGGCAGCCGGTCCTGGTTGTCGATATACGAGAACCAGTACGAAAGCTTGTATGTCCGTTTATTGTACCCGTCAAGAGACGGATAGCTCTCGAGGTCATGGGTGATTACCATGTCCGGGTTTTGCGAGTATATCGCACTCTTATCGATGATCTCGCCATAGAAGCGGATCTTGTCCCAGCCATGGCCCCGGTCGTACCAAGGAAGAGGCCAGTAGTCCTTAGAGGCAAGGACCACGATATCCGAAGCATCGATAATCCCCATCACGGTCTTCATGTCTTCGGAGTTCTGTACCTGCACGATCGGCTCGTTGATATCTGCCGGGACGAACGCCACGTGCCAGGTAATCAGGACGAGGATCAGGGCGAATATCAGCGCAATGACCATCTTTTTTCTGGTCATCATATAGACCGAGACAAAGATCAGGGGCAGGAGCTGGTGGATCAGGAGCCAGGGGACTTTCTCACCGATCACTGCATAGGCAGCCATCGATACGAAAAGCCAGAAGAAACAGAATACGAAGAAGTCGTCTCTCTTGTCTTTTTGGATCTCCCGGCTTGTTTTCGCTCCGAGCTGGCTGATACTCGTTACTACGAGGTTGTGGACAGAAGGAGCCGGCTTTTCTTTATGAAACACTCCTTTAATACGAGCCCCGGTCTCGATCAGTAATTTCCTGAGCCGATTGTTCTTCCCGGCGAACTGGATGACGCCGGCAATTGCCAGGATCAGTATGGGGATCTCGTACAGGACGAGCAGAATGATATAGAAGAACCAGGGACCGCATATCCTGCAGGCATTCGACATTGCGGTCCAGTGTTCGTACGCATTTATCCACCCGGTCTGGAGGACACTGAGCTGGGTACCGAAGGAGGAATAAAATAACGAAATTATGGCAACCGCAATGATGATCCCGATCAAAGCATCGCGTTTCCATGTTTTCGGCAGCACAATCTTCCGGCGGATGATGAGGTACAGGCCAAAGACGAGGAAGATCAGGAGGAATATCGGCATGTCCTCCTTAAGCGTCATGCCCCCCGCAACGCCGATCGCAGCAAGCAGAACATAGCGGAACTTTCCGGAGTTCAGATACCAGAGGAGTGCAACCAAAATCAGCAGGGTGAAGAAGAGCTGGAATATGTCATGGCGGAGGAACCTCGAGAAATATACCATGTCAGGCGATACCGCAATAAAGAGAGCAGCAACAAGAGCCTGCTTTTTATCGAGATATCCCAGCCGGTAAATGTAATATACAAGGGGTACGAGAAGGGTCCCGAAGAGTGCAGGCAGCAGCCGGGCAACAAGATCGCTCTGGCCGAAAAGCCAGAACATCCCGGCAGTGACATAGTAGAGGAACGGCCCGTGGTACATCGGGTCGTATGTATAGCTACCTTTCGTCAGCAGTTCGTAGGAGAACCACGCATGGATTGATTCATCGTGGTGCAGCAGCTTCAGGTCGAGAAAAAGGAAGCGGAGGACAATTGCGATGAGTATAATGACGATAAAAAGTCGTTCAAAGGTAAATTTCTTAAAAATTCCGGAAAAAAAAGTGGCGGCTGACACGCCGTTCCTCAGCTCTCAAGGACGATCTCTATGCCGATATCCTTCGGGACCTGCGTCCTCATGAGTTGCCGGAGAGCACGTTCATCGGCGTCTATATCGATCAGCCTCTTGTGCACTCTCATCTGCCAGCGGTCCCAGGTAGCGGTTCCTTCCCCATCAGGACTCTTCCGTATTGGGACAACCAGTTTCTTGGTCGGGAGGGGGATTGGCCCTGCCAGATTCACGCCCGTGCGTTCTGCAATTTCCTTGATACGGTCACATACCATCTCGACTTTCTTGAAATCAGTGCCTGTCAGGCGAATTCTGGCTTTTTGCATTATATTCACCAAAAAAATGTATTGATATTATCTCATCTGTTTCGGCTGGATCGCAATACACATACCGGCTGCGATCGTCTGTCCCATATCACGGATTGCAAACCTGCCAAGCTGGGGGAGCTCTTTGACATTCTCGATAACCATCGGTTTCGTCGGCTTGACCTGGACAATCGCCGCATCTCCTGATTTTAAGAATGTCGGGTTCTCCTCTTTTGTCTGGCCGGTACGCGGGTCGAGCTTCTTTTTCAGTTCGACAAAGGTACAGGCCGTCTGGGTGGTGTGGCAGTGGAAAACAGGGGTATAACCGACTGTAATTGCACTCGGGTGCTGGAGGATTACGATCTGGGCGGTAAATTCATCGGCAACGGTGGGCGGTGCATCCGCGGGTCCAAGGACATCGCCACGACGGATGTCTCCTTTTGCGATACCACGGACGTTAAACCCTACGTTGTCACCGGGGACCGCTTGGGGAATCTCCTCGTGGTGCATCTCGATGGACTTGATTTCACCCTCTTTATTCGCCGGCATGAAAGAGACCTTCATCCCTTTCTTCATTATACCGGTCTCGACACGGCCTACGGGCACGGTGCCGATACCGCTGATGCTGTATACGTCCTGTATCGGGAGCCTGAGGGGCTTATCGGTCGGTTTCTCCGGCTCTTTTAAGGTATCGAGCGATTCGAGAAGAGTGGGGCCGGTATACCAGGGCGTCTCCGGACTCTTGTTCTTGATATTGACACCTGCGAGAGCACTGGTGGGTATGAAGAGGATATCTGCCGGTTTGTACCCGACCATCTGGAGAAGTGCGGAAAGGTCCTTCTTGACTTCCTCGAATCTCTTCTGGTCGTACTTGATCGCATCCATCTTGTTGATCGCAATGATCAGCTGCTGGATACCCAGGGTCCTTGCGAGGAATACATGCTCCTTGGTCTGGTCCATGACACCGTCAGCGGCTGCGACGACGAGGATTGCGGCATCCGCCTGTGATGCACCGGTAATCATGTTTTTGACGAAGTCCCTGTGACCGGGGCAGTCCACCACGGTGAAATAGAACTTTGGAGTATCGAAGCGTTTATGCGCGATATCGATAGTGATACCCCTCTCACGTTCTTCTTTTAAATTGTCCATTACCCAGGCGAATTCGAAGGTTGCCTTACCCTTTGATTCGGCCTCTTTACGGTATCCCTCGATGATATGCGCGGGAACAGTGCCGGTCTCGAACATCAGGCGACCTACCATAGTGGACTTTCCATGGTCGATGTGTCCGATAACCGCAAGATTCATGTGGGGCTTGTCAGTTGCCATATCCATCCTCCGATAAAATGCGACTGTCTCAAACAGCCTATTTATGCGAGTATTACTTATTGGGACCCATCTATATTAATCATTTCGATGGGCGCCAATGGCGTTATTTGCCCGGATTCCCAAGCAAACCGGCAAAGTCATATCAGGCATGCACGAACATCTCTAGGTATGAAAACCCTCCCGATACATCGTGATGAGAAAAAAACCAGGGCAATGGTTGATTGTGCTACCGGGGAAGTCTCGGTTTACCGGATGTGTGCATACTGCGGGCGTTGTCATGGTGTTCGGATGGGACCGAGGGTGTACCCTTCACCCCAGGACCTGGCCTTACAGGCAATACGCCAGGGGAAAGCACAGGATGAGGCTCTCATGGAGGCGGCGATGCAGTTCAATTCGCTGGTAAGGGATGGCGAAGCGATAGAGTGCAATGATGACGCCGGGGAAGGCTACTCCCCGAGATACCGTTGACAGTACTTCCGTTGCGGGCCGGTCATTTTCCCTGTCTGAACTGTCCCGTGATCTCCGATTTAAACTGTTCAAACTGGAGTTCATCGAGCTGGTCTGACAGGAGGCGGCCGCTCCATGCCCGCCGGTATACCCAGTATACCACCTTCTCGATCACATCAACCACGTCCTCGGCATTATCGAGTGATATAAGTTCTCTGCCAAGATGAGGATGCCTTCCCCTCCGTCCGCCGACTGTAACCAGGTAACGGGTGCCTTTTGATTTGAGAAGTTCGAAAGGGCACGATCGTACACAAATTCCGCAACTCAGGCATTTTTCCGCATCCAGAACCGAAACGCCGTTCCTGATCCTGATTGCATTTTCCCGGCAGTATTCGGTGCAGGTCCCACACCCGGTACAGAGTCCTTCTTCCCTGAGCGGATCGACCCTCCCGCTTATTCCTATTTCATTCAGAAGAGGACTCGTGCAGCCGTTCGGGCATCCCGATATGGAAATCCTTATTTTAACCGGCATTTCCTTCCCGAACATACGTTCATCGATTTTTTTTGCGAGATCTATAGTATTGATATTGGCAAATTTGCATCGTTCGATTCCGGGACAGGAAACGATATTGACGACCTCATCTTTTTCCGAACCGATGGGTGTCCCATTTTTTTCCAGGGCAGCAGCAATCTTTTTTAGGTACTGCGGGTTTACATGGGGAATTTCGATAGTCTGCCTCGTGGTGATGTGGACGTTTCCCGTACCATACTGTTTTGCAATCCTTGCCAGCTGGCGAAGTTGATCGGTGGAAATCACACCGGCCGGTATCCTTGTTCGGATAGTGCAGAAATCGGCGTCACGTTCGGTGATAACGCCACCTCTCATGTGAATACTTACATCCCGGAACATCTGTATCACTACTTGCCGGTTATATTCATAAAAGATATGATAGAAGGACAAGGGATAACGGGTTTTTAGTGACGGGATGGTGCAGTTACAGCAGGGCGAATACTACGATAACCATGGCCCGGGTGATTTCATTTGAAGCCCCGACGATATCTCCGTTTACCCCTCCGAATAACCTTCCGGAAATTCCCAGGAGCAGGATGGGAACAAGTACCATCATTACGGCGGATAACACCAGCTTTGGCGGGGATACAGGAATAAATGCAATCGGAATACAAAGAATTGCCGCGTAAATTACAAACCGGTGCCTGCTCATGCTGTGCAGGTATGAATGGATCCCCTCTCTAAACGGTTTCCCATACACCGTAAGAAATGCCATGGAGAACTTGGCGCAGACCTCCCCGGCAATCAGTGCCCAGATTATGGGACTCACAGCCTGGAGGCCGGCCCAGCTGATCAGGATAACGGATACCGCCATCGCCACGGCACCGGTGCCGATCTGCCGGTCGGTAAGAGCCCTGATACGTTTTTCCCGGTTTCCATGCGCCATGAGACCGTCTCCAAAATCGAGAAGGCCGTCTAAGTGATTGCATCCCGTGATGAGGAACAGTCCCGCTATGGCAAATGCCGCCGACAATGCATGATCCGGGATAAAAAAAGAGACCAGTGCGGCAAACCCTCCGGTAATATACCCCGCAACCGGGTACAACCAGCTCATTTTTGCGAACTCTTCGAATTCCACCGGTTTCCCGAGTGGGATGATCGTGCAGAACTGGAGCAGGGCGATAACAGATTTCAGGGACAACAATAGTAATTTCCGGTTCCCCTAATTATACCGTGCGATAACTTCGGACAACCAGGACAGGGAGAGGGAGGCGGGCCTGTGGATACTTTGATGCAGGCCGGTGCCGATACTGACTGCAGGCAGACAGAAGAATATCCTGTCTTGATAGTACATGTCATTTGTTTCTTCACATGGATTAAAACAGGCAGAACGGCCTCTTTTTGTCAGTATCCTCGCCAATACGCAACTCTCCACAATCCCTGGTATTTCAGGTGCCGGGCCTACACCGGAAAAAACACTTCTTACACCGATCCTTGATGCCGAACTCATTGCCCGTGGCGAGATCACGAGCATGCCGGTCCGGCCGGATACGCCAACAGGGTGCCCGACCCCTGCTACTATTACACGGGCTGTGATGGAGCTGATCGGGATCACTCCTTTTTTTATCAATGCAGGGCTTGTCCGTAGCCCGGTTGTTCCCTGCTTTGATGTATATGGCAGTCCCGGAGACGACCCCCGTGTCAGAAATGCAGTGCCCGATGCGGCAGGCCTTTATGAAAAAGGGAAAATGCTTGGAAATTTCCTCTCGGCATACACCGATTTGATCGTCCTCGGGGAGTGCGTACCGGGAGGGACTACCACAGCACTATGTGTCCTGAGAGCCCTCGGCTACCCTGCCCGTGTCAGCAGCAGTTTCGTCAGTAACCCGGTGGGGATCAAGGAGGAAGTATGGAGAATGGTACAAGCGAGAGCCGGCCCGTTTCAGGAGATGGAACCACTTGATGTCCTCAAGGTGACGGGAGACCCGATGATGCCCGTAGCCGCCGGTCTCGCCAGTGGGTATTCCGGAAAACTCGTCCTTGCAGGTGGGACGCAGATGCTGGCTGTCGCAGGGGTTCTGAAAGCGATGGGCCGTCACCCCCCTGATATCGCAACGACCTGTTACGTCAGGGATGATCCGTCCGCGGATGTAGAAGAGACTGCCCGTGCCATTGGAGTCAGGATGTATGTCGTAGATCCCGGATTTGGGAGCCTCGGGCATTCGGGGCTTGCACGATATTGTTCCGGGGAGGTAAAGGAGGGAATGGGGGCAGGCGGAGCGATGTTCCTCGCGTCCCTCCAGGGCTATTCCCATGACGAAATCAGGCAGCATATCTTTGAGGCAGTGAGCAGGTACCAATGAATACACCTTATTATCCACCGGCTCCAATATTTCTTCATAAATGCTTCCCATCTATGTTGTGAACAATTTCGGACAGTTCAACCACCTGATTCTCCGCATGTTGCGGGACCTTTCGATCGACGCGAAAATGATCGGCAACAACACACCGCCTGAAGAGGTATCAGGGGCGTGCAGGGGGCTCGTCCTCGGTGGGGGACCGGCAATCGAACGGGCAGGCAGATGCAGGGATTACCTGAACCTGGGTATTCCCGTCCTTGGTATCTGCCTCGGGCTTCACATCATTGCAGCGTCATTCGGCGGAGAAGTAAAACCGGGCAAATTCGGTGGATATGGAGCGGTCAGGGTTGAAATCAATGACCACGATGAAATTTTGAAGGGTTATCCCGGTTCGATCAATGTCTGGGCATCGCATGCAGATGAAGTACGCATAACCCCTCCCGGGTTCATCAGGCTGGCATCGTCGGACATCTGTACAAATGAAGCGCTTGCCCTCCCAGGAAAACATATCTACGGCCTGCAGTGGCATCCCGAGGTCAGCCACAGCGAGCACGGGCATCTCGTTTATGAAAATTTCAATAACCTTACGCTCAAATTATCGGAGTGAGACGGGCAGAGTATTCCGGGAATCCGGAGATTCTTTAGAAATGCAGGTATTGGCCTGGATGCCGGGTAAATGAAAGAACCCTTTTGTCATGCATCCCCGGGCGGATGATACAAGATTGGAATCACTCACGTTACCAGGGATGGATGTTCACGGTAAATCATGCCTTTGCGCCCTGGTATTGATCCGTTCGTCCTGAACATATCACGGTGACAACGTTTATTATATTGGTGATATATTCTCAACGAAAAAGAATTGAATAGGAATCCTGTACGTGGTGAAAGCAATGAACGGACTTAAGATACTATCAATCACCCTGCTGGTAATGCCGTTAATTCTTGTGGTGCCTGTTATGGCAGCCCTGAATACCATACCGGGGGGCGGGACTGCATTTATTGGCGAACAGGGACTCGATATTACCCAGACAGGGGCTAAGAGCGGATCAACAATCGCATGGTACAGCGGATCTTCCAATGTCGGTTCCGGTGCCCCGACCGCTACGGTTGTCGTCGATGATTCTTCCTCGTTTTACATAGCTCCGTCGACATTTTCAGGAAAGACAGGGGCGTGGTACCTCTTTCCACAAAAATCACTGGCATTCTATGTCCAGGATCCCTCTCTGATTATCAGGATTTTTGATTCCAGCGCAAATTTTGAAGTAGCAGGGACTGTTACCTGGGTTCCGAAAGGAGACAGCGTAAGTTTTGGGATCGACAGCAATCTCTATGTGATGGCGAACAGGCCGGGTGTCAGCGGTGCACCGGTAACGATCCATATCAAGGCTCCCGATGGTGCCGAATATGCCAGTGTATCGGGTAACAGCCTCGTCGATATCCCGGTCAGTACTGCATCCTATTCCACGGGACCGATATGGAGCACGGGCTCCTATTCGTCAGGTACCTATACGGTCTGGGCAGAATGTAATGCAAATGGTATGAACGACAACTATGGAGCCGTCGGAAAGAGCCAGAGCGTTCAAAAAGCGATGCTCCTCCAGAGCGTCAACCCGCTGATCACTTCATCCCTGTCTCCCTCGCCCTCAATATCCATCGGAACGGGAACTACTCCGGTGATGTCTGCGGTTCCGACAACCGTCCCTGTCACTACGGTACCGACAACTACATCTCCACCGGCTACCACGGTGACAACACCTAAACCCTCATCTCCGATGCCCACCGCAGCGAAAACAACAATACCACCTACAACAGTGCCGACCACGGTTCCCGGACCAGGCATTCTCCTGGCAGCATCAGGAATTGCCATCGCCTTCCTACTTGTAAGAAGACCGGGTCTCCCCTGACCCTTTTCGTATCAGCTTTTTTTAGTAATCCTTTTTTGAACGGAGGACAAAACGCCTCTCATGAACGTTGGTACGACGATAATAAAGTGCCGCCATAGCGTGAGGAAATATAAAGACACCCCAGTTGAAGAATGCGTCATTCGTGACGCACTTGAATGTGCCCACCTGGCGCCAACCGCCATGAATCTCCAGCCCTGGCTCTTCGGGACGATTACCGACAGGGAGCTTAAAGGGAAAATTGCCGCCCTGGCCGACAACGGGAAATTTATTGCCGATGCGCCGGTTTGTTTTGCAATATTCGGGGAGAAATCGGCAAAATATCACCTCGAAGACTGCTGTGCAGCCACCGAGAACCTGATCCTGGCCCTCCAGTCCTATGGGGTCGGTTCCTGCTGGGTCGCTGGAGCCAAAAAGGACTACGCCGAGCCGGTGCGGAAGCTCCTTAACGTCCCGGAGAACTACACGCTCGTCTCGCTTGTTCCGGCAGGTATTCCGAGCGATATCGTGCTTCCGCAGAAGAAGAACATTCAGGCCGTCACATTCTGCGATGTCTACGGGAAAGAAAAGGATTAATCTGAACACAATTATGGGTTTATCCGGGTGTAATTACAGGAATACTCCCAATTTTTTGAATAATCCGAAAACCTGATTAAACCGTCGGGGGAGAAGGATAAGTAAAGCTGATTGAATAATTCTCCAAAAAATCTGATGAATACCATAACCCAGGTATCAGGTTCCTTTCAATAAAATGAGACGATCAGGGATGCCCGCTGTCTTCTTTTGGTTTACATAGCTTCATTCTTTTTTTCCGGGTGCATCGACCGGAAAAAAAAGTATCCGACGATACCGAACGTGACGAGGGGCGATATATACGCCGGTATACTGACGCCGAAACTATCGAGGATCATGATGATCCCAAGAATCATGATCGAATACATGGCTCCATTTTTCAGGAACCGGTATTGTCCGATTTTCCCGGCTCCGGAGACCGTGATATGCCTGACCATGACCGCCCCGAGCCCGCTGCCGATGATGATGAGCGGGACTGATAGGGTGAACGCAAAGGCCCCCACAACGCCATCGAGGGAGAATGTCGCATCGATGACTTCGAGATACAATATTTTTGAGGTATCGACAAGGTTTCCTCCCATCAGGTTCCTCTCCTGCACCTCTGCATTCTGGCGGAAACCGTGGACGATAAAGAAGGCCGTCGATCCGAGCACGGCACTGAACGCCATCAGCGGGTTGACCTGAAGTGCCATCCAGACAACCAGCGCGAGAATCACGGAGACAGCTGCAAAAAACCAGACGCCTTTCGATTCGAAGAAGGCCTCTCCCCAGAGGGCGTGCTCTTTCCTCTCGAGAAATAACCAGTGCATGAAAATGAAAATGAGGAAAATTCCACCGCCTATAAGGATGACGGGTGCTGACTGTTCCACAGCCTGCACGACCGAGGGATCGCTCGAGAATGTGGCGGTCAATGCACCGACAGGGCCGAGAGATGGAATTGAGAGCCAGACGATCAACCAGGGGAGCGCAGCCCTGACGAGAAACACCGATATCAGGAGACCCCAGGTAAGGAACCACTTCCTGGCCCGTTCACCCATCGTCATGAGGACCTCGGCATTTATTACCGCATTATCGATGCTGGTAACTGCCTCGAAAAGACAGAGACCGGCAATGGTTACGATAATGGTAATAAGGTCCATCTGCCAGAATATTTGGGATGGATATATTAAAAAGCAGTCCCATAGGGGCGGATCATTATATACCGGCAGGGAAGAGCAGATGGTCCAGTTCCGCAAGCCACCAGGTTTCCGCCGAGGCCAACCCTTAACATCACGCAGTTCACACACCTCTTTTATGAATAAACCGGTCCTTCAGGTGGCGCTCGACCTGGTGGAGCTCGACCGGGCGCTGGTTATTGCAGAGGAATCAGTAAAAGGCGGGGCAGACTGGATAGAAGCAGGGACACCCCTGATAAAGAGCGAAGGCATGGAAGCGGTACGCTCCCTTGCCGCACGATTTCCAGGGCATACCATTGTTGCCGATATGAAAGTTGCCGATACGGGGGCCCTTGAGATCGAAATGGCGGCAAAAGCAGGAGCAGGAATTGTCTGCGTGCTTGCCGATGCCGATGATTCGGTGATCGCCGACGCTGTCAGGGCGGCCTCGGCCTTCGGTGTCAGGCTGATGGCAGACCTGATCAATACAAAAGACCCTGAGACCAGGGTGAACGAACTGGAAACGCTCGGTGTCGATTTCATCGTTGCCCATGTCGGTATCGACCAGCAGATGACCGGGAAAAACTCGGTCGACCTCCTGAAGATGCTGAAAGGCAGGACAACCCTTCCCCTGGCAGTTGCGGGTGGTCTCGATGCGGTGTCGGCTGCGGAAGCGGTCCGTTCCGGGGCAGGCATTGTAATTGTAGGGGGCTGGATCACAAGGTCGGCGGACGCAAGGGAAAGTTCAGCCTCTATCCGGAAATCGATTGACTCGCCAACTGTAGTTCCTGTCTCGTCACATGATGCCTCTAAGGAGATCCGTGAGATTTTCCTGTCCGTTTCCACACCGAACATATCGGATGCAATGCACCGGAAGGGGGCGATGAATGGCCTTATCTCTCTCTGTGGGGATGTAAAAATGGTTGGGACGGCGGTAACGGTCCAGACATTTGCCGGTGACTGGGCAAAACCTGTCGAGGCGATCGACAGTGCGGACGCAGGGGATGTACTTGTTATTAATAATGACGGGGGCATCCATGTCGCACCCTGGGGGGAACTCGCCACGATGAGCTGCCTGGCACGGGGACTTTCAGGAGTTGTGATCGATGGTGCCGTACGGGATGTCGATGACATCCGGAAACTCGGATTGCCGATCTTCGCCAGGGCAACCGTGCCGAATGCCGGGGAACCGAAGGGGTTCGGGGAGATCAATGCGGAAATATTATGTGCCGGGCAGACGGTCAGGCCCGGTGACTGGGTTATCGGCGACGAAAGCGGAGTTGTTGTCGTACCAAAAGAGCGGGCCTACGAGATAGCGCGCCGAGCTCTCGAGGTGAAAAAAACCGAATCGCGCATCAGGGAAGAGATCAGGCGTGGAAAAACCCTTTCACAGATTACAGCACTCGGTAAATGGGAGAAGAAAAAATAGTCAGGAAAATACTGAAGATTCCACCAGGTTCCCGCCATGGGAAAGAACCTGCTTTACCGCCTCTTCGGCATTGTCGACCCGAATAATCAACACGGCTGCATCTTTTCCGCTATAAGCATAGGCATATTCCATGTTGATGCCGGCCTCACCGAGTAACTTCGCGATTTCAAAGAGGCCACCGGGTTCGTCCTTCATCCTGATGGCGATCACATCGGTAAAAGCGACATTATAACCGAGGGAGGTCAGTTTCTTGTACGCCTTGTCGGGGTGGTTTACGAGAGCCCGTACAACACCAAACCCGTCTGCCTCGGCGATCGAAAACGCAAGGATATTGATCTTCTCCTCCTGGAATGCACGTGCAATTGCCGCCAGTTTTCCCGGCTTGTTCTCGGAAAAGACCGAGATCTGCCTGATAATATATTTTCTGGTCTCCATGGTTACAGATTCCTCCTGTCAATAACTTTTTTTGATTTTCCCTCGAACCTCGGCAGAGATCCGGGTTCTACAAGCTCGACATTCGCACTCACATTCAGTGAATTACGAAGCTTGTGTTCAACCATGTTCCTGATCCTCATCAGGTCATTAATCTTATCCGAAAATGATTCTTTGGAGACCTCGACCCTGATCAGCATATCGTCGAGTGCTCCTTTCCTGTCCACGACGATCTGGAAATGCCGGCCGACTTCGGGGATCGACATCAGGGTATGTTCCACCTGTGAGGGAAATACATTGATACCCCGGATAATCAGCATATCATCGACCCTACCCTGGATCCGCTGAACACGGGGGTGGGTCCTGCCACAGGGGCACGGTTCCTCCTCGGCTACTGAAATATCGCCAATCCGGTAGCGGATCATAGGCAGGGCTTCTTTCTGGAGCATTGTAACAACGAGTTCTCCTTTCTCCCCGGGATTAACCGCTTCCCCCGAACCAGGATCGAGTACTTCCACGAGGGCAAGGTCGGACCAGACATGGAATCCTTTCTGCTCGGCACATTCGAGAAACATCGGACCCGACAGTTCGCTGGTACCGTATATATCGTACGCACGGATCCCGAGCCATTCCTGTATCCGGGTCCTCATCCGGTCTGTCCATGGCTCGGCTCCGAGGATGCCGGCTTTAAGTTCCGTATCGTTCCTGATACTGACCCCCATCTTTTCGGCCACTTCCCCCATGTGAAGCAGGTAGGATGGAGTGCAGCAAATGGCGGTCGCATGGAGATCCTGCATGAGTTCAATCTGGCGCTCGGTATTACCGACGCTGGTAGGTAAAACCGTGGCACCTATCCTTTCGGCTCCGTAATGAAGGCCGAGCCCCCCGGTAAATAAACCATACCCATAACTGACCTGGATCACATCGCCCCTCCCGAGGCCACATGAGGTCAGTCCTCTCGCAAGAGAATCGGTCCATCGATCCAGATCGTATTCGGTATACCCCACGACGGTTGGTTTTCCGGTAGTACCCGATGAGACATGGTACCGGACGAGGTCATCAACAGGAGCCGTAAATATCCGGTCCGGGTAGTTATCCCGGAGGTCTTTCTTCATCATGAACGGAAGTTTCGTCACATCATCGAGGGATGTAATGTCATCGGGATGGACCTTCGCCTCTTTCATCCGGTCATGATAGAATGGAGAAAAGCTATAAAGCCGGTAAACGAGCGTTTTTAAGAGACGGTACTGGAGTTTTTTGAGCTCGGGTACCGGCATCTCCTCTATCCGGGGATTCCACATAACCACCTACATCGACCCCCGGCGGTCAACAACCCGTTTAGCCTTGCCTTCAAACCGTGGCAGGGAGCCGGGTTCGACAAGTTTTACCGTTGTCCGGAGTTCAAGGACATCACGCAGTGCTTTCACGACCCGCTGTCGCACTGTTGCGAGGTCGTGCAACTCTCCGCTGAAATATTCACGGTTCATTTCTACCTCGATGGTCATCTCATCAAGATGATTTATCCTGTCAATATATACCATAAACTGGTTTCCTACTTCAGGAAGCCCGAGGAGGACGTGTTCGATCTGGGAGGGAAATACATTGATCCCCCTGATAACCAGCATATCGTCACTCCGTCCGGTAATTCTCCCGATTTTTTGCATGCGACCACACAGGCATCCGTCTTCCATCTTCATGGTCACATCGCCTGTCCGGTACCTGATAAGGGGCATGGCTTCCTTGACAAGGGGTGTCACCACGAGTTCCCCCCGCTCTCCATCCGGGAGTGCTTCACCGGTGCGCGGGTCGATTATTTCGACCAGATAGTAGTCGTGCCATATGTGGAGACCGTCTCGTTCCTGGCATTCGAACGCGACACCGGGACCGTAAAGTTCCGAAAGGCCATAGGAATCATATGCCGTAACGCCGAGTTTGTATTCAAGTTCTTTTCTCATCGCATCTGACCAGGGTTCGGCTCCGAACATACCTGTTCTGAGTGAGCTGATGTCTATCCCTGTTTCTTCGGCAACTTCAGCGAGGTGCATTGCATAGCTGGGAGTGCAGTGGATCGCGGTCACACCAAAATCGTGGATCATCTCTATCTGGCGTTTTGTATTGCCGGTTGCGCCCGGTATTACGGTCATTCCTATTTTTTCCGCTCCATAATGGAACCCGAGGCCCCCGGTAAACATGCCATAATTGACCATATTCTGGAATATGTCATTTTTGGTCAGCCCGATCATAGTCATGTTCCGTGCAATAAGTTCCGCCCAGTACTCGAGATCATTTTTTGTATAACCGACGACGGTGGGTTTCCCGGTTGTGCCGGATGTGGTGTGGATCCTCACGATATCCTGTAGCGGCACCGCGAAGAACCCGAACGGATAACCCTCCCGTAAATCCTGTTTATTGGTGAATGGAAGTTTTTTCACGTCTTCCAGAGAGCCGATATCTTTGAGGCAGATCTTCTTTTCTGAAAAGCGTTTCTTATAAAACGGCACATTTTGTGCATTCTGGAATGTTTCTCTGAGCCTTTTTATCTGCAGCTCGGCCAGTTCCTTTTGCGATAAGGTCTCCATCCGTTTATTCCAGAACATAATTTTTCACCTCTTCCGGGGACCACTTTCCTGGGAGATTAACGGGAGCATTTTAACCCTTTTCATTCTGAACCTGCCTCGGATCAAAAATTCCCGCGTTTCGCTCGATATAGAGAATAGTACCCGTTAGGCTATAAAATGCTGTCAAATGATAGCATATGTAAGGGCTGACGGGTCCTGGTCGGGTGATCCGCATGAAAAGGATGCTCTTCCCGATAGATTGCACGATTCAACTATCTCATTGCCTGGCAGGCATTTTCTGGAGCAAGGTGGGGAAAAACGATGGCTTAATTTATAGGTGTCACGCTTTTACTACATAGAGAGGCAGGTTTTGTCTTTTTAAGGAAGGAATCTTGTGGACGTACCCTGGCTTGTAGTGGCCGGTTTCGGGGCTCATATAAAGTCTACCCGGAATACCCTGATCGTTCAGAGAAATGGGTCGACCGATGAGTACCCTCTCGACTCGATCCACCACCTCCTCGTCATCGGTGGTCATACCCTTCATACCACGGTGGTTACCCACCTGGTGAAAGCAGGGGCTTCGATATCATTTTTTGAAGCTGATGGGCGACCTGCCGGCACTATCCGTCCTTTCAATGACCAGGAACAGGCAGAACTCTCCCTTATCCAGAAAAGTGTACCCGGTTACCCGTACGCGGTAACAATCGCCAGGGCATCAATGCGTGCGAAAACACTCCTGATCGGAAAAATCAGTGAAGAATATGAGAGCGATCTGTTCTATGAAGGAGAGGTCGAACTCTTCCAGAATGCCATTAACGAGCTGGAATTCCTGGTTAAAATGAGCGAAATCCGGCGGATTCACCGGCTGACGAGTGACATGTATTACGAGGTCCTGTCAAGGATTATACCGAGAGAGCTCGGTTACCGAAGGCGGACAGAGCGCCCGTACCGTGACCCTGTCAATGCCATTTTTGCATTCGGATATGCCATGTTATTTGGTAATGTAATGTTTGCTATTACTGGTGCACACCTCGACCCGGAAGCAGGAACGCTTAACCGGGGGCCCAATGCGCTGATCTATGATATTATGGAGCCGTTCAAAGCCGATATGATCGACAGGAAGGCAATCCGGTTCATCAGGGAAAATGTAACGGAGGGAGAATTTGACTGTGGTCCAACCCGCTGCATTCTCTCCGACCAGTGCATGAAGCATCTGATCAACCTGTTTCATTCGTCTATTCAGCAGGACCAGATCGATCACCAGGTCGCCTCTTATCGTGAATCACTCCTGAACAAGACCCAATACCAGATTCTCTGCTAGGCAATCCATTTGTTCTTTTTTTTCCGCTGCTTTGTGCGTCGGTAGGTCGGAAATCCTATTTCGAATTTATCCAGGAATACGAAGACCGGTATCCCCTTACGTGATCGTATCACTCTGAATAATTTCCTTGTCAGGCAGATTATTCAATTTTATTTTCATCCTCTAATATATAGCATCATGTGGTTTACTGGAGCATTGCTTCAGAACTCATTTTAATCAATTTTAACGCAATTTTACAGATATTCAACTAAAATCAATGGTTTTTCTGGATCTCGCTATAAGAAGATTAGCATCAGGAGTGGCTGACAAGCCTTTTCTCTGGGACTATATCCTATCGAATCGCAGGTGCAGAAAACCCGGGGGAGGAGTATGGTATCAGATAAAAGATTTTTTAATCTCCAATTTGATGGAAGCAGGCGATTAATCATGTATTTGGTTTTTTTATAATGAATTCATCAAATTCCATAAGATCTATATCTGTGATCTTCATGTCCCTGATGACGGCACGGGGGCATCCGTAAATCATTGAAATGAATTTGTCAAGGATTATTTTTTCCGATGTCGCAAGTACCCGGACCGATCCGTTAGGCAGGTTCATCACCTCCCCCCTGATATTCAATTTCTGCGCGATCCTCCGGATACAGCTCCTGAAACCAACTTTCTGAACCCTGCCTGATATTTGAATCTCTATGGTCTGCATCCTAGTTAAGTACCTCGTGAAAACCAAGGCCGGATAACCGCCCACGATTTCCATTCTCTTCTGCCGACGGTGTTGTACCGTGCATGAAAGGACATTGTTAAATAAAAAACCGAAGGACCTGTCAGCTGCAAAAAATTATTTTTAACTTCCCCGGATTTAAAAAAAGACCCCATGCCAACGGCAGAAGATGAATCACCGGTAGCGATATCTCCTCCGAGGCGTGGTACCGCGATCACTCTATACAGTCCTTTTTTGTTACTTGGAATTTACTATAAAAGGAATATTAGGTTTTCGCTTTGAGCAGCTGCCGGGGCATGGGAATGGTTTTCCGGATATATGGCACGAACCCGGGATACGAATATAGTATCGCCAGGATTCACAAAAAAGCATCCGGATGGTTTCTCAAGAAGCAGGAGTAATAGTTCCCATCAGTTCGTTAAAGAATGCTGTAGCAGAGTCTTTTTCAGGAGATTCCACGGTGATCCGTACGAGGGGTTCGGTCCCGGACGGCCTGACCAATGCCCAGGTAGTTCCTTTTACTATCTTCAGCCCGTCCGTCCTGTCAATACGGTATCCGGCACATGATTTCTCCAGCTGCCCCATCAGCTCCCTCGCCCTGGTGGTCCTGATTTTTTCTTTAATCGTGTGGAATTTTGGAAGACATTCTACCATTTCTGAGAGCTTCTTCCCCGATCCGGCGAGGATAGTCACCATCATTGCTGCGGTCATGCCTCCGTCCCGGCAGAACTGGTGATCAGGGTAGATCAAACCGCCATTGCCTTCTCCACCGAAAATTACCTGTTCCCCACTGCTCATCAGTTCTCTCATGGTCCGTGCGACGTAGATACTTCCGACCGGTGTATAAACAACCGTCGATCCATGGTTTTTTGCAACGGTTTCAACAATAAGTGAAGTACTTACGGGGGTAACAATCACTCCTTTCTTTTCCTTGCAGATGTGATCGGTTACGAGGGCGAACTCCTGGTCTTCTGTAATGAAACTTCCGTTTTCGTCGACAAAAACAGCCCTGTCTGCATCGCCGTCGTGAGCAATGCCAATGGCCGCACCGGTGGATATGACAAGGTCAGACAGCCCTTTTAACCCCTCGATGGAAGGTTCGGGGAGGCGCCCGGGGAAATGACCGTCGATCTGGGCATTGATGGAAAACACCCGACAACCGAGGCCGGTAAGAATCTCCGGTGCTGTTACCGATGCTGCACCGCATCCCGGATCTACAACTACGGAGATACCCTTCCCGATATGTTCCGGATATGCGTTGATGATCGCCCGGACGTAGTGGTTGACCATTGTCAGGGAAGAAGAACCGGTGCCGACCTGGTCCCAGGGTTTTATGGCGAATTTTTTGGAGAACAGTCTTTCTTCCAGGAGAATTGTCTCCTCATCTCCCATCTCGGTCCCGTCCGGCTCGATAATTTTAACACCATTGTATTCAGGGGGATTGTGGGATGCTGTGATCATGGCACCGCCATCGAAATGCCGTGTGACGAGGTATTGGAGGGCCGGTGTCGGGAGAATACCCAGATCGACGACGTCGCACCCGGTGGCCATAAGCCCGGCCCTGACCGCATTCGCCAGGCATTCCCCGGATGTCCTCGTGTCCCTGCCTACCGCAATGCGTCCTTTCCTCATCGAACCGAGCGCGTAACCGATGGAAAGCGCAAGTTCCGGGGTCATGTCTTTACCTACGATACCCCTGACGCCGTTTGTGCCGAACAGCCTTTTCTGCAGTTTTTCTGATGCCATATATTAAAAACCCCGGATTATACGTCCCTTATCCTTATGCAGGAGACTTCCCGATATGTATATTGAGAATATTCAGGGAAATAATTTCGGCCCCGGACCCCAGCCCCTGGATTATCTCTGACGTTGCCGTTAAGGATAATGTCTTTTTGCTAATTTCCGGAAGAACGTCGCTCTGATCAGATGCAGACGGTAAAATCCCCTTCTTTGTCAAATTTGTGTTCCTTGCAGGTGTGCTTCGAAGGCACATGAATTCATAACAGCGGGATTTTTTCCAGAGGAATGTCTCGTGGGATATTGCTCCAGCGAAATTAAAATGACACGATTATGGCGAAAGTAATTCTTCATTCTCTGCTTTCTCCGCCGCGGAACGCTTTTCGAGCATGTTCCGGGCAGCTTCACCGACACTACGCATTACTTTCGTGATCCGGTCCTCGATATCGATCTCCTCATCGATGTCTAATGATGTCCCCTCTATCTCGAGAAGGAACCTGGCAACCTCGCTCGCTTCGAAGAGCATGTCGTCCAGTTCGTCGGTGGTGAAGAAACCACACATGGCCCCGTAAAAGAAGGTGGCCCCGGCCTTGTTCACCTTCTTTTTGAAGGAATTGCGTGCCTGGTTGACTGCCTGCGGGGTATATGTCTCCTGCATGAACGGACAGAGTTCAGGGAGGTGCATCCCGATAAACGTCATTTCGGCACCGCTCCGGGTCCGGAAATCGGTGCAGAGCCTGGCGAGCGCCCATTCGCGGGCAGTAATATAGGTGCGCTTCCTGAGGAACTCGTTCACCCTGCGGTAGGTGGCCCCGTCTACCTTCTTGAATTTTGCATATTTGTTGATCTCTGGCTTTTGCACGGGTTCTTCCATTAAAGATAGGTTGGCAGCAACGGGTTATTATAAGGTATGCCTGTTTTGGAATGATTCGGTCCGCAAACAATACCCTTTGAGATATAGCGACATATGGTTTATGAAGGATATTGGACGAGAGCTGATAAAAAGGGAAAATATTCTATAATAGTGCCTATTTTTAAAATCCGCGCTGGAATGTAAGGTTGAAATGAGCGAGATCTTTTGAGATCTGAGGATCGGTTCGCTAATTTTCATCAAATAGGAATAAGCAACAGGACTTGAGGTGTCCCGTATCGCTGTTTCACCGGCTCAGATCATGAACAATTCATTTTCCAGGAACTGGCCGATTGCGTTCATTTATCATTTACCGTGACGCAGGGATGTTTTAATGGGGGAATCTTCATGGTTTTAAGAAAACACTCCTATACTACTGTATTAATTATCCTGATTTTCCTCGGATTGTCAATAATTCCCACTGTTTCGGCGGGTCCGATCATGACTAAGAGCACTGCAGCGGGATCGCTTACGGGAAAAATGATCATAACACTGAATAATACGGTTCCATACCAGGCCTTAACATGGTATTTAACGGATAATGCCCTGATCCCCAAAATCCTGCCACTCCCTTACACCCTTGTGTGCGGGTCTGGGTATTGCAGTCCGGATTCCATCCTCAAAAACAATTCAGAATCCGGAGTTTTACCTGCGAAAATTACTCCATACTACCCGCCAAAATTCTGGAATTATCCGCCACCCGGGTATATGCCCCTCGTTCCCCACACGGATCCTGCCCTCTATTATTCGGAGACAGCTACTACCGCCGGCATGACAAACGGTTTTGAGAAGAAGACAGGATTTTCATTTTCGTAAGAAAGGGAAGCCGATGAATGGAAAAGAATGTTCATATCTAACCGCCTTCGTCTCACTTGCACTGATTGGGATACTGGTTTATCCGACTTATTCAGTAGGAATTATGGAAAATTCTCCGACCAACAACAAGATCGTGTTCGCTTCCGATAATAATTATCTCATATCGATTCCAGGCCCCGGATTCAGCCCGATTAAATTACCGGCTATTTATGTCCCAAAGACACAACAACCTCAACTACACTTGTTTAACACATCGTTTCCAAATATGAGACCTGTCAATACGCCCATATTCTTAATTAATAATTCTTTCTTGAAAGCGACAGCTTCTTATCAGGTTAACAAGGCAATTTTTGCCTATCAGAACGATTTTGGAAGAATAATACCTTCATCGTTTTTTCCCGACCAGCCGAAGACGAACTGGATGCTGCTGGTTATTTTCGACGGTGATATTTCAGAATCTACGGCCAATGAAATCATATTAAGCCATCATATTCCCGCGGAGGCGAACATCGGGGAAGCACTTACCGGCGAGCGGTATTACCTTTTAATCTCAAGAAAGGACTATAATTCGATAACAAATAAAATAAAAACTGAAAAAAATGCAACAATCGATCCAGCATATCAGCGAACTATTGGCGATAAAATTTTGGTCCTCATTGATTTTAATATGGATTATCCCGGGAGCGGTGCAGCTCAGAGATTAATTTCTGAAGGAGTGCCTTTAAAACGGACTACTGAAATTACCCTTTTTTACAACCCCGATACACCCGATACGGTAGCTAGTGAAATACAATCCCAATTAAGAAGTGATAACCGGGTCCTCTGCACAAAAATCTGGTACGGCTGGTGGGCCTGCGGAGTGAATGGATGTGGGACATCATCCCTGGGAAACAGAGGATATTATTAAGATATACCGTTCTTAAAGGAGACGGGCCATGGCAAGACGGAGAAATGCGGGTACTAAGACGTTCATTACATTGATTTTAATGGGAATGGTGCTTATTTCCACAGTTTCGGCGGGAGTGTCAATTCAAAACAAGATTGACAAAGTGAGATCATCGACCAACAAAGAGATATTGTTGCCAAAAGAGGAATTTAATTCGTTTAAATTCTCATCGGGCAATTTGATATCCTTGATAATTCCCCAGGGGAATATCTCACCGTATTATTCAGTTAATCCGATTTCCATTGATAAACCTGACTGGCAAAAACAAAATTTCTCACCGGCAATCGGTCTTCCAAGAACGGCAGAAAGTATTTCATTCGGATATGATAAAAATGTGACAGCCTGTTGCAGTGGGCAACCATTCCGGGGCCGGACAAATTTTATTTACTAAATGGAGCAGAGCCTTCAGATGAAAAAAATCTCCCCGTAACGAAAAAAGGCCTTGCAAGGGAATAATCCGTTATCTCTTCAGAAATCAATATATTAATCTGAACAGTTTATCCATGCGGTATTATTAAGTAATAACAGAGCAAATAAGAATCAATCCTACATTTGGAAGGGGGTGGGACCCGATCCCATCTCATCCTGTAGTCCCTTCTGGTTAAATTGTTGAATCCAAATTTATCATTTTCGTATTTGTGACGTACTCATGAAACGGTAAGGTCTAAATACGCGGCAGGTGCCGGATATGTCAAAATCAGTGTTGTAGCACCCCGATAACTGCACGGAGCATTGGTAAAACGTCATATTGCAACAGCCCATTAGCAGGGTCGTGATCGAGAAGTCCACGCATTTCGGCCTCGTCTTTAACTTGATACACTCCGATACCATACACTCCTTGAGGGTTCAACACGGGTCCGAAAACGATAGCGATTCCTTGTTTTGCTTTGTCCGACCAATAACTGACATGTCTTTCCATGATTGCACGCTCATCGGGAGTCATATCAAGGTGAAATGACGGTCTTGGGTTCTGAGTCTTGATGAAAAAGTACACGAAACTCCATTTTAATTAATAGGCTAATTAAATTATCCGAAGCAGGTCCTCTAAGTTTTATGTTAATCGTTGATTGGTTATAGTTGATGGCTTTCCTATCTTCTTGGAAGTAAAATTAGTACTGAAGCCACCCGCTTGACAGAATCGTTGTTAGATACGGCCAATGGTAGGCCACCCTAAAGGACGAGGGTTAATGTAACACAACTGCATTGTATCTCCGTAAGGTGAAAGTAAAAAAATTTGTGACCGGCCTGAGTATTCATATATACTACAGCTCTCGTGTGCGGTTCACAATTTAGTCATTGAAGTAAACCAGTTCCCCGGCCGACTTCCCTCTTTCGGAATACCCTCCGGAAGTACACCTGCCAGCCGGGTTCTGGTCGACCAGAATCCGGAGATAGGACTTGGCCGATGGGATTGTGTATATCCCCCACTCTTCCACGCGAGTGAGAATACCAAC
>DATKKE010000044.1:0-10459 GCA_035543455.1 Methanoregulaceae archaeon | reverse complement strand
AGAGATAATTGAATTTCTGAAGACTGTGGAAAAATAGGAGCGTTTTATGGACGCCGGATAAATTAAATTCCTTGCCTGTATTATTAACCCTCAAATAGGAGGGGGTTTCAACGGGGTTTTACCCCCTCCCTGACCCTCCCCCGTCAGGATAGCCAGTGGACAGGGTTGGCCGGGAAACTTAAGAATTATCTATTACGGTCCTATCCCAATCGGGGTCGCCACAGCGGCGGGGCAGAGCCCCTGGAGCGTCCAGGTTTTATTAATAAATGTTAATTACAAGAATTCAGGGTGTTACTTGGAAATAGATGTGGTCTCAAAGATTTGGTTTCAATTAAGTTATCAATTCCCTACACCTCATCCTTTTTTCTGATATTCAGGACCGTTCCCATGAAAAGGCAGTCCCGGGTTGCTATCTCCTCAATTCCAGTCTGTTCGGTCATCGGCAGGCCAAGCCCGCGTATAACGGCTGCCGGAACGCACTCGTCGGCCTCGCCCATGACAAGTTCGGCTGCAGTGGCAATATTATCGGCAACAGCTCGTTTGGTCACCAGTAATTTCCGTCCGAAAAGATCGTTCCGGCCCCGGTCGTCGATCACTGACGGAATCCCTGCACACCCGATCGCCACGCCGCTGCACCCGACTCTCATTGCATGGGTCCTGCTGTCGGCAATAATCACGCCCGTCAGAATACCTTTGCGTTTTCGAATCTCCTCCCTGATAAATACAGCACTCCTGTCAGGATCTTCCGGTAGCGGGACAAGGTAGCCGGGTGGGGCATTAGAGGCATCAACCCCTGCATTCGGGAGAAGGGTGCCGTTTTTCATACAGAGCAGGAAGCCTGAAATCCCCCCGACCACACTGTCGCTCTCGTTGATAACGACCTCTGCCACCCGGGGGTCCATCTCGTACCTGAGGCCAAGATCCTTCGCCCGGTCCGACGGAGAAATATCTGCGAGTCTGATAAGGCGCGACTCTGATGTTGCCAGAGCCGATTCTGCAATAACAATGATATCCCCTTCTTTCAGTCCGCCCATGTCATCCGTATCTTCCGCGTCCAGAATGGCACCGATAATGTCGTCACCGGGACGGATGATACCGGTATGTATCCCTGTCACCGAATAGTTATTCTTCACGCCCTTTCCTCTCCATCTCCTCAAATACCCGTACCGCTTCTTTAGTTTCCTGTACATCATGACACCGTATTATGTCGGCACCCGCCTGCAACAGGAGCATAGTTACCGCTATACTGCCGGTTAACCTGTCCGCGGGGTCTTCCTGGTTCAGGAGTTTACCAATGAATGTTTTCCTCGATACCGCGGCGAGAAGAGGTCTCCCAAACCGTGTGAATTTCCAAAAATTCCTGCACAATTCCCAGTCGAATTCAACGGTCCGCCCAGGGCCCCACAGGCCGATAGCAGGGTCGAGGACATACTCCTCGATTCCGAATGATCTGCACCTCGAGATCACGGTTTTGAGGGCACGCATCGTCATCTGCATATCTGTAGGATCTCCCGGAGCGGCAACGGAAGCCATAAGAAATACAGGAAGACCCGAATCCGCGACAATCTTGGCATACTCCCTGTCGGCAAGACCCCCAATATCATTTACCGCATGAATATCGTACCGCAGGCAGCGTTCCAGCACTTCCGGCCGGGTCGTGTCCACCGACAGGGTTATACCACTCCCTTCTAGTTCTCCGAGCGCCAGCTCCATTCGTTCGGCTTCCACAGCCGGGCCTACCGGGGTTGCAGACGGCGATGTACTCCGGCCGCCGATATCGATGATATCCGCCCCGTCACCGACCATCTTCCGGGCTGATGCCACAATATCGCAGGTCTGTACCCGGGAACCCTGGAAAAAAGACTCCGGACTGCAGTTGATGACACCCATTATCCTTACCGGGGCAGGTTTACCGACTTCGAACCCGTTTATCCTGCATTGCGACATGATCGTTCAATCGCTGCAGTATAGGTATTTTCCATGAGCGAGGCGATGGTCATAGGCCCTACCCCTCCCGGGACAGGCGTGATCGCACCTGCCACAGATTTCACTGCTTCAAAGTCCACGTCCCCGCACAATGTTCCGTCCAGGTAATTTATCCCGACATCGATAACCGTTGCACCGGCCCTGACCATTTCTGGTCCGATAAACTTTGCCTTTCCGACAGCGGTGACGACAATATCAGCTCTTTTCATCTCACCGGCGAGGTCCCGGGTTTTGGAATGGGCAATCGTAACCGTCGCGTCTGCCTGGAGAAGAAGGGCTGCAACCGGCCGCCCGACCTCAATGCTGCGACCCGCCACAATCGCACGGGCACCCTGCAATGGGATATTGTATTCATTGAGCAGGGTCATAATCCCCCTTGGCGTACAGGGAACCAACCCCGGGTTTCCGCTGAGAAGGAGTCCCATGTTACAGGGATTAAAACCGTCAACATCTTTTTCCGGGGTCACTGCGGCAATGATGCGGGACGTGACAACCTGTGGCGGGAGAGGAAGCTGTACAAGAATTCCGTCGATATCAGGGTCGGCATTGAGTTTCGTGATTTCACGGAGGACCTGGTCTGTCGTTGCACTCTCAGGGATATCAATCCTTACCGACCCAATATGTACTCTCTCGCATGCCTCGTGTTTCATCCGGACATACATTTGTGAACCCGGATCTTTACCGATGAGTACAGTGGCAAGCCTGGGATAAAGACCAGATTCATCGATCTTCTCTTTCAGCAGTTCGAGTCGTTTCCCCGCTATCTTCCTTCCGTCAATTATCATGCTAATCCGGGAATAAGGAATACCGGGCTGCGAGGTTCCTGACCTCTTGCGCAATTCCTTCGATACGCGTGGTATTGTCGATATCTTTTATTACCGTTGCGATATAATCCCCGATAATCTTCATCTGCTCCTCTTTCATCCCCCTGGATGTCACCGCCGGGGTCCCGATCCTGAGGCCGCTCGTGACAAAAGGACTCCGGTTCTCATTTGGAATGGTATTTTTATTGACGGTAATCCCTGCTTTTCCGAGTGCAATTTCAGCTTCGAGTCCTGTTATCTTCTGTTCGGTCAGATCGAGGAGTATCAGGTGGTTATCGGTCCCTCCCGAAACAAGGCGTAACCCGTGTCCGAGTAGCGTATCAGCCATTGCTTGTGCATTTTTCACGATCTGGCGGGAATAATCGCGGAACGATGGCCTGAGGGCTTCGTGGAAACATACCGCCTTGGCGGTGATAGTATGCATCAGGGGCCCGCCCTGCATACCAGGGAATACTGCCTTATCAATAGCCTGGGCATACTCGGTGTTACACATAATGGCCCCGCCACGCGGTCCCCGGAGTGTTTTATGGGTCGTGGTCGTCGTAAAATTGGTCACGCCGACCGATGTGGGGTGTACCCCGGTTGCACAAAGACCGGCGATATGGGCGATATCAGCCATGCAGTATGCACCGGAATCATCGGCAATATCCTGGAAGGCCCCAAAATCAATTCTCCTCGGATACGCAGACGCCCCGCAGACAATGATCCTCGGTTTTTCCTTTCGCGCCATCTCACCGACTACGCCATAATCAAGCATCTCACTCTCCGGGTCGACACCATACTGCACCACTTTATAGAACTGTCCTGTAAAACTGACCGGCGATCCGTGCGAAAGGTGCCCGCCCTGTGTAAGTTTCATGCTCATCAGCGTCTCGCCGAGCTTCATGAAGGCAAAATATACCGCCATGTTTGCCTGGGTGCCCGAATGCGGCTGGACGTTCGCGTGCTCTGCACCAAAAAGCTGCTTTAAACGGTTACGTGCGAGGTCTTCGGCAAGGTCATGAAATTCGCATCCGCCATAATACCGCTTGCCGGGGTAGCCCTCGGCATATTTATTGGTCATTATGGATCCCATCGCCTCGAGAACTGCACGGCTGACAACATTCTCAGATGCAATCAATTCAAGCCCATTAACCTGTCTCTGGCGTTCTTTCTCTATTATATCGGCTATTTCACGATCAGTCTCGGACAGATGTGACATGTTATAAAACGTCATCCTGCTAGGGTAATACCTTTTCTTCCCCGAGATAAAAAAAGAAAATATTCCACACGATTCCGAATTCAGGTTTTCGTAAACGCGGCAAAATCCGGCCTTATGCCCGACTTCCAGGGGAGTCGCATTCCGGACCGGTATGGGCGCGTGGCAACTCGCCTGCAAACGATCTCTTCGAATGCGATTCACGGATGAAGTATGACGGACTATGCAGGGGTCTTTTTTACCTTACAGGCTTTAACACAATTATTATACGTTATAAGGCTCATCTTTATCTAAAAGTGCTCTCAATGATAAAAATCAGCGGAATATCATTGGGATAACAGATTCAACTGACAGGGGAAGATGATATGGCTGAAATAATCAGGAACCCGGATATGCCTGGCGGAGGCACCGATGACCGAGTCGCTGCACTCGAAAAGAAGATGAAGGAGATGGAGGCCCTTGTCAAGGGACTTACCGAAGAACTCCTCGATCTCAAGTCAATTGCCATGCGGCTGAATAAGTTCTCCGAAGAGAGGCGGCAGGAACTAAAAATGATGAAACCCACAGGGCAGGATACAACGGGGAGCACGGTTATAATGCAGAAAAAGGCGGGCTCTTCCCAGGAAAGGACAGCACCGGTGAAAGAGGAGAAAAAGATGGACATGATCATGCAGCCCGACGGTACAATGAAACTGGAAGAACGTCGCGGGGATGACCAGTATATCATTGCATCAGCAGGTTTTTCCAGTAAGAAAAAAATGGGGTCGCAGCAGGAACCGAAACGAAATAACCTCATCGTTGCGGAAGATGATGAAAAAGGTTCCGAAGGTAAGAAATAGACAGGGGCCCGGTCATTGTATATAAGCGAGCTCGAGATAGACAATTTCAAATCATTTTTCAAAAAGACGAAGATCCCTTTTTTCGACGGTTTCACGGTTATTTCTGGCCCTAACGGCTCTGGTAAGAGCAATATTATTGACGCTATACTCTTTGTACTTGCCCTCTCGGGGTCCCGCAGCCTGAGGGCAGAAAAGCTCACCGACCTGATCAATCTCAATTCCGGTAAGAATACTGCAGAAGTCTCAATTACCTTTTCGGACGGTACGAAGATACGGAGGAGGATAAAAAGGACCGGAAATGGCTATTATAGCTATAATTACTTAAATGACCGGCTCTGTAAACAGAACGATGTGATCGAACTCCTCGCCAAAGTCGGCATAAAACCACACGGCTATAACGTTGTCATGCAGGGTGATATCACCCGGATCATCGAAATGAGCGATTTCGAGCGGAGAAAAATTATCGATGAGATAGCCGGGGTCGCCGAATTCGACCTGAAACGTGACCAGGCCCTGTCCGAGCTCGAGGTGGTCAGGGAACGTATCGAACGCGAAGAGCTGCTGCTTAATGAACTGAACCAGCGTCTTTCCGAATTAAAACAGGAGCGTGAACAGGCGCTCCGGTATAAAGAACTCGAGGACAGGCAGAAATTTCTCCAGAGTGCCCGGTTTGCCGCAACGATAAGGGAGCGGGAAAAAGAGCAGAATACAGTGGCACGACTTATCGCGGACCAGAGCATCGAGTTGGAACGAATTCTCTCGGACAGGGGCATCGAAGAAAACGAACTCTCGTATCTCCGCTCGGACTTAAAGGATATCGATACCCGGATCAATCAGAAAAGCGGTGCCGAATACCTGAAGCTGATTACTACCCTTGAGGAGCTCCGGGGTGCTATCAAGGTAGCAGAACAGACCATAGGGAGACTGCAGAAGGACAAGGAAGCAAACCTGGAATCGGTCACCAGGAATTACCTTGATACCAAAAGGGCCGAAACGAGGATCGCCGAATGCAACGATGCTATCAGGAATCTGAACATCGACAGGACGAACCTTGCCATGGAAGCGGCGTCTGCACGGGGAAAATTTGAGAAAACCGAAGAAACAATTAAAAATGAAAGCAAAGAGGCTGAAGGTTCGAGAGACCGGCTGTTCTCCCTGATGAAGACGATCGAAGAGAAGAAAGGTGCCCGCTCTTCTGTCATTCACCAGCAGGACATGCTCCTTGAAAAAAGCAGGATGAGGACTTCCGAAAGGGAAAGACTGTCGGAAAGGCTCAAATCAATCGATGGAGACATCAAACAAAAGGAAGATCTCCGGAATGAAGCGTCTGCCCTCGCAGAGCAGAAAAACAGGGACCTGGAACAGGTTTCCCGGGACCTGTCAGGACTTGAAAGCAGTTCCTTTGGAAAAAGGAATATGGTCGAGGAGATCAGGGAAGAGATCCAGGCACTCGAAAAGGAAGTAGTCAGACTTGAGGCCCAGGCCCAGGCAAGGGGTGAAGCAGGCAGTAATGTATTGAAATCCGTACTCGCGATGGACGGGGTCTATGGTACTATCATGCAGCTTGGCCAGGCACCTCCAGAATATGCCCTCGCCCTCAATGTCGCCGCCGGGGGGAAGCTGCATTACGTCGTGGTCGAGGATGATCATGTCGCTGCGAGGGCCATTCAGTACCTTAAGGATGAAAAGCTGGGAAGGGTAACGTTTCTCCCGCTGAAACGGTTGAAAAAACTCGAGTATCCTGTAGTAAGGGAAGACGGCGCCATCGATTATGCCATTAACCTGCTCTCTTTTAATCCACGGTATCGCGATGCCTTCGGTGTTGCTCTTGGAGGGACCCTGGTATTTGAATCTCTTGAAAAGGCCAGAAAAATGATTGGACGCTACCGGATGGTAACGACAACCGGAGAACTCCTCGATCGTTCCGGGGCGATGACCGGCGGCTATTTCAAAAAGAGCCTCAAGGGTTTTGGTGCCGCAGTCGGTGAGGAGATCGACCGGCTCCGGGCCAGGATCGGGGAGCTCCGCGACGAGGCCGGAGAACTTGAAAACGCGATCAAAACCGGCACCGGGGTAATCGAAGAGAAACGCGCTCTGAGGGCAGAGATTACGCAGGAAGCAGAAAGAAACCGGATGGCTTCAGAAGAGTATGCACGACAGGCCCAGACACTTCTCCAGGAACGGGAATCGATGCTCGCAACCATAAGTACCATGGAAGATGAGGTGAAGACCGGCAGCCAGGAACTCGGCCTCCTCGAGCAACGACTGGATTCGATCACCGACGAGATCAACAGGTTCAATGCCGATATGGACGTCATCAAGAAACGTCTTGACGGAACCCGGATTCCGGCCCTAACCGAAGAACGGGATAAATGGCGGAAGGAAACGGACGATCTCGAACGACGCCTCAGGGATAAGGAATCGGATATTATGGATCTCCAGAGAGAGCGGCAGCATTTCAACAACCGGTTGACCGAACTTCAGGAGGAACTGGCAAAGCTCCAGGACCGGAACAAGGAAGTCGACCGCGAGACCGCTGCCTTAAAGCAGTCTATCGAATCGAGCACGACCGATATCCTCGCGCTTGAGGAGAAACAGAAGCAGTTCTCAGGGGAACTTGAAGGCCTGCGGTCCAAGCACGATGAAATTATGGAGCATATCCTCGCATCAGAGAAAAAAATAATGGAATTTGAAACCCTAGCAGAACGGACACGTGTCCAGCGATCGGCACTTGAAGAGCGGATGAAACAATTACAGGAAGAGATAGATTCGTTAAAACCGGAAGCCGGAGAGGTCACCACGGATATGACGCTCCAGGAGATCGAGGATGGTATTGCCGAGAGCGGACATGCCATGAGAAAAATCGGTGCTGTCAACATGCTTGCCATCGAGGAATACGAGAAGGTCGAGCGCAGGGTTGGGGAACGGACTACCCGAAAGGAAACGTTGTCGAGGGAGAGGACAACGCTGATAGAGCGGATCGAAACCTTCGGGAAGATGAAATATGAAGCATTCATCAAGGCATTCCATGCCATCGATGAAAATTTCCGCGAAATATTTGCAACACTGACAAGCGGCTCCGGTCATCTGGTGCTCGAGAACGAGGAAGACCCGTTTTCCGGGGGGCTCTCTTTTGCCGTGCAGCCCAGGGATAAACCTGTGCACCTTCTCAATGCACTTTCAGGCGGGGAAAAATCCCTGACAACGCTTGCCTTCATATTCTCAATCCAGAAATACGTGCCGGCGCCTTTTTACGCATTCGACGAGGTGGATATGTCTCTTGACGGTTCCAATGCGGAACGTATAGCCAGAATGATCCGGGAACGTGCCGAAACCTCCCAGTTTATTATTGTATCGCTCCGGAAACCAATGATAGAGGGGGCAGACCGGATAATGGGCGTGACAGTCCGCGCCGATAAGAGCTCCCTCGTGACTGGGGTCAAAGTGAATGGCTGAAGAGCCTGTCGAGATCCTGGTGCAGATGGCCGAACGGGGAGAAATCGACCCGTGGAATATCGATATTGTTGAAGTGACCGACCGCTTTTTATCAGAACTCGGGCGCAGGAAAGAACTGGACCTTAGAATATCAGGCAGGACCCTTTTTTATGCGGCTACGCTGCTCCGGATGAAATCCGAACACCTCGAGCAGCTCGCACTGGATGTGGACCTGGAATTTTCAGACGATATGGGGGAGGATTCGGAGGACGAATTCAGATTCGATATCAACGGCGAAGAGAGCCAGCATCTCGGACCGGTCGATCGCCTTGAACGGGAAATCAAGCGCAGGCTCGAGAGAAAGGAGTTCCGCAGGCACCCGGTTACTCTTTACGAGCTGATTACCGAGTTGAAGAACGCTGAAAAAGAAGAGAGGAGAAGACAGAGACTACGCTCGTATGGCCCCGATGAATTCTATGATGCCGAAGATATCGTCAGCATCGCTCACGAAGAACGGTACCAGGAATCTGCGCTCCATGTGCTCGAAGCATGCAGGGACTGCAGCTCCTCAGCTGAGGGTATTACCCTCGCCGAACTCACCAGCAGGACAGGGTGGACTGTTCCTGAGGTATATATACCGCTCCTGTTCCTGATGTTTGAGGGAGATATAACACTTGAGCAGGAGGACTTTTTCGGCGAACTCTTCATTCTGCCCGTCGCGCGGACATCTGAATCAGCTCCCTGAACACGTCCGTGAAAAGAGTCTTGAAAAACTGATAATTATATCATTTTAAGAGAAATAAACCGGTTATGCAGAATCTTTCTTCTTTGTGATATCAGGCCGTTTCATATCCGTTCCGGAAATCAGACTTAGTGTTAATAAAAATTTTGAAATGGTTTCATATCAAAGTCAAATGGTAAAATGCAGGAGCTGATGCGCCTTTTTTTCTTAATTTTTGACACGGGATCCGGAATCTCTCTTCTCACCCGTACAGGCACGCAATAACGCTGATGGGATCTCATTTGGGATAAAAGATGATCGTTATTATATAGTTCCCGAGGTAACATAATTAGCCTCGATGATGATGAACCAGATACCCTGCAGGGTATGCGGAATTGGTTCGGATAAATGACTCCTCTGGAGATTTAAATCCTGAAAAAAACACGGATTTGAACGTTCATGAGCAGTCTTAAATACCTAAAAAGCTAACATTGTTCCCTCTGTAGATGGAGAACCAAAGACCACGGCCATGTGCCGTATTGGTTCTGACGTTGATATCGGCAATGCGGAAATTTGTCTAGTAACCGCTAATTCCTCGAAATTTCAACCGATAGTGTGCATTACTTAAATTCTGGTTGATCCTGCCAGAGGCCACTGCTATCGGGGTTCGATTAAGCCATGCGAGTCGAGAGGTGCAAGACCTCGGCATACTGCTCAGTAACACGTGGACAACCTACCCTAAGGAGGGGGATAACCCCGGAAAACTGGGGATAATACCCCATAGACTACAGAATCTGGAATGATCTGTAATTGAAAGGTCCGCCGCCTTAGGATGGGTCTGCGGCTGATTAGGTTGTTGTTGGGGTAACGGCCCAACAAGCCTGTAATCAGTACGGGTTGTGGGAGCAAGAACCCGGAGATGGATTCTGAGACACGAATCCAGGCCCTACGGGGCGCAGCAGGCGCGAAAACTTTACAATGCGGGAAACCGTGATAAGGGAACCCCGAGTGCCCGTAAATTCGGGCTGTTAACCTGTTTAAAAAGCAGGTGGAGAAAGGGCCGGGCAAGACCGGTGCCAGCCGCCGCGGTAATACCGGCGGCTCGAGTGGTGGCCACTATTACTGGGCTTAAAGCGTCCGTAGCTGGATTGTTAAGTCTCTTGGGAAATCTACCGGCTTAACCGATAGGCGTTCAAGGGATACTGGCAATCTAGGGACCGGGAGAGGTGAGAGGTACTCCAGGGGTAGGAGTGAAATCCTGTAATCCTTGGGGGACCACCTGTGGCGAAGGCGTCTCACCAGAACGGCTCCGACAGTGAGGGACGAAAGCTGGGGGAGCAAACCGGATTAGATACCCGGGTAGTCCCAGCTGTAAACGATGCGCGTTAGGTGTATCGGTGACCACGAGTCACCGAGGTGCCGAAGAGAAATCGTGAAACGTGCCGCCTGGGAAGTA
>DATKKE010000043.1:0-9154 GCA_035543455.1 Methanoregulaceae archaeon | reverse complement strand
ATCCAAGACCAGAACCATCGGCTGACGACCGGAACTCCAGGGAATCCGGATTTTCGATGGCTCCCTGTGAGATTGTTCCCACCGATGCATAACCGAGCCTGTCGGTCAATAACATTACCGAGGTCCCTGCATGCTCGCAATATGCGGAGCGGTTCATGTCTGTCGCATCGTCGCCGCCGGAGCACGAGCCTCCCGCGGCAGGCGCACCGCAGGAGTCGATAGAGACTGATTCCCCGAACAGGCCGGGTCCTGCCGCATGGATCTCCTGGGCAGAAGAGAACACGGGGGTGTCACCCGATTCGATGGACCGTGAAAACCTGACACTGCCCCGGCCTGAAGTAACCGCAGGCGGCTGTCTCCGTGAGAAGCGTTATATTCAGAATACCACCCGTTTTCCATACATTAAACCGGATAGTTTTTTTATACAGGGTTATAAGATCCTAGTGTATGCTGAACGATTTCGTGGAGAAGGTCCAGGGGTTCATCATGAAACCCGTGGAGACCTTCCAGAAGATCAAGGGGGGTTCCCTTGGTGATGCATTCATTTATTACCTCATCCTCCTCGTGATTTATGCAATCCTGTCAACCATTGTCCTGGCCATCGGGATGAGTGCGATGAGTGTTTACCAGAGTATCCCTGGCTTTAAGGGTGCCGTGCCGGTCGTGATGTTCTTCGGGACGCTTATCGGCGGGATCATCGGTATATTTATCGGCGGGGCATGGCTCCATATCTTCGTCTGGGCCCTTGGCGGAAAGAAAGGCTACGTGCAGACGGTCAAGTCGATCATGTACGGTTCGACCCCCGGGCTCCTCCTCGGCTGGATTCCGATCATCGGTTTCATCGGTGGAATCTGGACCATCGTCCTCGATATCTTCGGTATCAAAGAACTCCAGGAGATGTCGATGGGAAGGGCGGTTGCTGCAGTCGTTATCGCCGGCGTGATCCTGATCATTATCGTCCTGGTCATCGCAATATCCGCCTTTATGGCTGTTATGGGCGCTGTAAGCGGTGCAGGGGCTTATTAAAACTCTTTTTTATTGGCGGTCCGGGGGCAGCTGCCCGGCATCATTCGCTTCTGTGTATCAGGAGAGCGACGTAGATGCATCCTGCAATGCTTGCGATAATCAACATCACCATCGCGAGAGTCTGGACCGTGCCTGCAATCATTGCCGATGCCGGCACCGGGGTGTAAGAGCGGAAGAGAATGCCTATTCCCACCAGGCCGATGGAAAGTACCCAGAGAAGGACAAGGATGGTAAGAAACCGGTCGCTTTCCTTTTGTTCCCTTATCGTCATCACGTTTGCTCACGGGTTTAATCTGGATAACCGTATCTGTGTCTTACCATACGATATTGTTTCTGACTAAGCCGGGGTACTGCACCAATACCGGGGCCCCCGATATCTGTATATAAAAGGGGTTTAAGGTCGTTCGCCAGAGATGTTAAAATGATATTTTTACCGTGCGGGAATTACTCTTTGAAGAGAGCTTTATGTGATACGGTGATACATCTTTTCCGAGCTATGACCACATCGATAGAAGTCTCCGGACGTGCCCTGATTTTTGACCGGAACGGCAATG
This sequence comes from Methanoregulaceae archaeon, assembly GCA_035543455.1. Classification (GTDB taxonomy): domain Archaea; phylum Halobacteriota; class Methanomicrobia; order Methanomicrobiales; family Methanospirillaceae; genus CAIKOD01. The sequence goes on along the minus strand of DATKKE010000043.1, from coordinate 7,574 downwards.
CCCTCATTCTGAAACGACATCCTGCATCAACGAGCAATCCCGGAAAATGGGAGCTGCCGGGGGGCAAACCCGGTAAAGGGGAATCTTTCGAGGATAGTCTCCGGCGTGAAGTACGCGAGGAAACCGGATTTGAAATCGATATTTACCGCTCGGTCGGCACTGCCGATCAATATCTCCCGGACTGGCATGTGATCCACGTGATCGTCCTTGCCGCCATCCGTTCCGGCGGTCTCGTCATCAGTGAGGAACATTCGGAATTCCGCTGGGTGAAAATCCCTGAAATTGCGGCTCTCGACAAAGCGGACTGGTTTTTGGATTACTATAATTCCTATCTTCGTAACCCGGCAGCGGGAACCGAACATGCATAAAATGTAGTTCCGGAATCTCTTATTTTTCCCGCCTGGAATAAGGAACCGTGTGATGATTGCTCTTGAACTGATGCAGGAGGATCCTGCGGTCCAGGTATTCGGGCTGAAGGATTCACGGTTCTATTCACTGCATGTTGGCGATTACGCATTATTGCCGATACCATTCACAGGAAATTACTCATACTGGTTATTCCTGCAGGTCACCGGAAGAATACCTATTAAAGGATGTGAAAATCCCGTGGGATCCGGACAGTTATCGAAAAAAATGTCAGAATTATCAGATCAGGTGCACGGCCCCGTTTCGCTTATTTCGCTGAAGAAGGATCGTGCCCAGAGTTGTATCGCCCCTCCAAACGAGGTACTGTCTGGGGGACCACACCATGAATTGAGCCCAAAAAAAGTCACCGGATCGATGGAGAAGGTTGATTTTTCATTGCAACCTGAATCTTCATATATCCATATGATGAATGGGGAAAGAACATGGCCGAAGAAGAAAGATTCCATTGCCAGATTTGTGGAGATCTCAAGAAGGAACGTGATCTTATACCTGCAGGATCAGTGCAGTCGTCAATAACCGATATGATCACAAAGAACCATCCGGCGTGGTCATCTGATGGGTACATCTGCCAGGGAGATCTCAACCGGTTCAGGTTGAATTATGCCCGGGATATTCTTGGACGGGAAAAAAATGAGTATGCTTCCCTACAAGGGGCAGACAAGGAAGGTATCGAAACAGGAGATCATCTCCCTAAAAATGTCAATATCGATTTTCTTACAAACCTTACGTTCGGTGACCGTCTTGCCGACAAAATCGCTGGTTTTGCCGGCAGCTGGACATTCGTTGCGATATTTTTCGGCGTAATTTTTTTCTGGGTTTCCATGAATACTTTTATTTTACTTTCCCGGGCATTTGATCCGTATCCTTATATACTCCTCAATCTTGTTCTTTCCATCCTTGCCGCCATCCAGGCTCCCATTATCATCATGAGCCAGAACCGGCAGGAAATGAGAGACCGGCTCCATGCCGAACGTGATTACGAGGTGAGCATCCATACCGATCAGGAGATCCACCGGCTCCATAAGAAAATTGATTATCTCATGAAGAGCCAGGGGCAGCGACTCCCGGAAATTCAGAATATCCAGATGGAACTGATGGCAGATCTCGTCTGCCTGCAGGGAAAAAGCGAACCGGCATAGTATCGGGATAAAGCCGTTTTGGCATGGATCCTTTGTCCGTCCCGAAATCCTCAATAAATGAGAAGGTACAATACTCCTGTTCGTATTCCGAAACAGGAAAGGCGAGGATGCAATGAATCAACGTGCAATTAACCGGAAATTTAAAGAATAAGTGATCAATTACATTACCCCAATCATGGACGAGAACGATTCGGCACACATCCTGAAAATTCTCAAGTCCAGCCCGAAGGGTATGACCGTTACCGATATCTCGAAAAAAATTGGGTATAACAGGAACTCTACTGCAAAACAGCTCGAGGTATTCCTGGCAGAGGGGAAGGTGGAGGTCCGGACTATCGGGACTGCGAGGGTCTATTCGCTCGCCCGGCGTGTCCCGCTCTCGGCATTCCTCTGTTTTGCGAAGAATATGATCCTGATCCTTGACGAGGACTGGAATATCATCCAGGTGAACGACCAGTACCTGAAAATCGCGGGGATTCCAAAGCAGGATCTGATCGGCAGGGACTTCTTCAGGGCAGCGCCTCCTATCGTCTCCTCACAGGAAGGAATTACCGCGATCCGGTCTGCCGGTGCAGAGCAGGTCGTTGCGGATATCCGGCACCTCGACGGGGGTTACGAGAGGTTCTACAGGATGGAGGTCATCCCAACGACTTTTGAGGATGGAACGAACGGCACCACAATCATTTTAGAGGACATAACATCCGAAAAAAAATACCTGAATAACCTTGAATTTCTTGCAACTACATCTGCAGAGCTGGCGAATATGGATGAGAAGGATAACATATACCAGTATATTGCCGACAAAATTGCATATCTCGTGCCCAATGCTCACATCAATGTGGATTCAATCGATCCCGAAACCAAAATAAGTAAAACCCGGGCGATCTCTTCCGGAGATCCTCAATTTTTAAAAGATTTTGAAGAGTATATTGCTCAACTCGGGAATATATCTGATCTTTCGTTCGATACGAAGAATATGCCATATGCAGTCGATGAGCTCAAAAAGGGCTCCATAATCAGGATACCAGATAGTTTTTACATAATGACCTGGGGTTCGCTCCCCGAGGAATGGTGCAACACGGTCGAAAAAAATCTTAAAATGGAGAGATATTATTCAATCGGGTGTTCCTGTCGTGGAGGATTGTATGGTTCCGTGGGATTCAGATTCAGAAAAGGGGACGATTTAACGAACAAAGAGATAATTGAAGCGTTTGTTAAGCAGGCGGGCATTGCCCTGCAAAGGAGATTTTTAAAGTTGAAATTAAGGCATGTACAGGAAAAATTAAAAAAATGTGAAGAAAATCGCCAATATTTATAAAAATACATGCCATTATTGGAGCATTAATGAAAAAATTATACGAAGGGTTACTTTCAACGTAATCAGACAGGGTTTTGGTGATGTCAAGCGAGGACGATACCCTAAAAAAGGATTTAAATTCTTTGTATTGTTGGCAATAATTACATCTATTTTGATTATTGCCTGGGTATCAGATCAGTTTTTCTTAGGATTATTAGTCGTTCTTGTAATGTTTGCTACTATTGAATTATTGCAACGGAGATCGAAGATATCCTTAATTATTGCCATTAATTTTCATTTATCCGGACATATGAGGCAAATTTTTGATTTTGTCCCTGCTTTATATCCCCCAAGCATCAATACAATGCTCATATAGATCATTTTTTGAATAATCTATGGAATAGAGTACTGTTCAAACGTGCCCAATAACCATGTGTATGATAAAGAGGATACGGAAAAATATCCAATATACGTCCTTTGTGTGGACGATGAACCGGCGCTGCTGGATATCACCAGCAGTTTTCTGAAGAGAACGGGTAATTTTTCCATCGATTCTGTGGAATCAGCGGAAATAGCCCTCGAGAGGCTCAGAAAGCAGAGATACGACGTTATCGTTTCGGATTATGAGATGCCCGACACGAACGGTATACAATTTCTCCAGATTCTTCGGTCAGGAGGCAACCAGACTCCCTTTATTATCTTTACGGGGAAAGGGCGGGAAGAAGTTGTTATCCAGGCACTAAACAGCGGTGCCGATTTTTACCTGCAGAAAGGCGGAGATCCGAAATCGCAGTATGTAGAGCTTGCTCATAAGATACGTCAGGCTGTCCAGCGACAGCGTGCGAACGATGCTTTAAAGGAAACTGAACAACGCCTCTCCGACATCATAAATTTTCTCCCGGATGCAACATTCGCAATCGATCGTTCCGGCCATATAATTGCCTGGAACCGGGCCATCGAGGAGATGACAGGTGTTCCTGCTGCAGAGATGCTTGGATTGGGGAATTACGAGTACGCAATCCCATTCTATGGTGCCCGTCGAAAGATCCTTATCGATCTCTTATTCGAACCCGATGATGCCATTGCAAAAAATTATGCGCGTATAACTCGCGAAAAGGGAACACTAATCGCTGAAACATCTCTCCCCCACCCGAAGGGAAAACCGCTCATTCTGATGGGCAAGGCGAGCCCGCTGTACAACAGGCAGGGGGAGATTGTCGGGGCTATCGAGTCTATCCGCGACATTACAGAGTTAAGGAATGCTTTGGAAGAACTTCATGTCGAAGAGGAGAAATACAGGGAGGTTGTTGAAAACAGCCATGAAGCCATTTACATTTTCCGGGGCGACCGGTTCCTGTTTTTCAATAGTCGCACATCAGAACTGACCGGTTACTCCCGTGATGAGCTTATGGGCAAAAACGTCTGGGACCTCCTCCATCCCGACGACCGGGCAACACTGCAGGAATCCAGTGCCCGAAGGGTTTCCGGCGAGCAGATACCCTCCTTTTTTTCTGCACGGGTCATCACGAAAACCGGTGAAGTACGGGAAGGAGAGTTTTCTGTTGCCCGTATCGTCCATCAGGGAGAACCCGCCATTCTTGGCATTGTACGGGACACCACCGAACGTAAGCGGGCTGAAGCGGAGCTCAGGGAGAGCGAGGAGAAGATGCGGGCTATTTTCGACAGCACATTCCAGTTCACCGGTATGCTGACTCCGGAAGGAATCCTGACCGAGGCCAATCGCACGGCTTTGGAATCTGTCGGTGCACGGCTCGAGGACGTAATAAACCGCCCGTTCTGGGAAACCCCCTGGTGGCGGGGGAATGTATCACGTATACAACGGTTAAAGGAAGCCATCGGCGAGGCTGCCACGGGTAAATTCGTTCGTTACGAAGTCGAATTGCAAGGGGCAGGCAATACCAGAACATTGGTTGATTTCTCCATCAAACCGGTATTTGATTCAGATGGCCGGATCCGGTTGCTCATAGCTGAAAGCCGCGATATTACCGAACGGAAGCGTACGGAAGAAAAGATTCGCGAATCCGATGCATTTAATCGTGAAGTCATCAATGGTGCAAGGGAAGGGATTATAGTTTACGACAGTGATTTGCGGATCACCCTCTGGAACAGGTTCATGGAAGATCTTACCGGCCTGTCGGCAGAAGAGGTTCTTGGCGAGAATGCAATCGAAAAATTTCCATTTCACAGGGAGACAGGTGTTGCTGACCTGCTGAATCAGGCACTATCAGGAATTTCAGGTGAATCTTCTGATTTTGAGTTTAATATACCGCTCACGGGAAAGAAAGGATGGGTTAAAGGAATCTACTCGCCTCACTATGATGTCGGTGGATCTATTGTCGGGGTAATCGGGATTGTCAGGGACATCACCGAACGCAGAAAAACGGAGGCAGCGTTACGGCTGAGCGAGGAAAGGTACAGGAATGTGGTCGAGGACCAGACCGAATTTATTTCACGGTTCCTTCCGGACGGTACACACATCTTCGTAAACGAAGCATACTGCCGGTATTTCGGGTTCAAGCGGGATGAGATCCTTGGTCATCGATTCAAACCCGAAATTCCCGATGAGGATCGATTGCATCTAAACGGGTTTTTCAAGTCATTAACACCGGAACACCCGGCAGACAGTATCGAACATCGTATCATTATGCCAAATGGGGAGATCCGCTGGCAACAATGGTCAGACCGGGCAATATTTCATAAAAACGGAGAATTAAGGGAATACCAGTCGGTGGGAAGGGACATCACTAATCGGAAAAACCTTGAACTGGAACTGGCAAAGTCAAACAAAGTGATAATAAATCGTGAATCACGTCTTGAGACTTTGCTGAAATTCTACCAGATGTCTCATGCCTCCTTAAAGGAACTGGTGACGTTCGCCATCGAGGAAGGGGTGAAAATGACTGAAAGCAAGGTCGGCTACCTGGCATTCGTCAATGAAAGCGAAAACCTGCTGACCATGTATGCCTGGTCAGCTGAGGCAATGAAGGGTTGTACCATCGACCAGAAGCCGATCAAATACCCCCTTGACACGACTGGCTTATGGGGAGAGGCGGTCAGACAAAGGAAGCCGATAATTACCAATGATTATGCAGCTCCAAATCCGCTGAAAAAGGGCTATCCCAAGGGGCATGTGCCAATTACCCGTCACATGAATATCCCGGTTTTCGACGGTCCTCATATCGTGATGGTAGCCGGTGTGGGGAATAAAGATTCAGAATATGACGCAGCTGATGTCAGGGAACTTACCCTGCTCATGAACGGGCTTTGGAATGTCGTCCGACGCAGACGGACCGAGAAAGCACTGCATCACTCCAACCAGCAACTCCAGCTGCTGAACAGCATCACGAGGCATGACATTGTAAATCAATTGACCGCACTTCACGGATATATCCTGTTGTCCCGCGACAGCCTCAAAAATCCTGATAATTTTAATGAAATTATTGAAAAAGAGGTCAGCATTGTCAAGGTAATTGAGGAACAGCTCGCATTCATGCAAGACTACCAGAATGTGGGAATTAAAGAACCCGTCTGGCAGAATCTGAACAACGTCTTCGAAAAAACTGCCCGGATGTTACCGATGAGGGAGATCCAGGCGTTCCTCGAACCGGGAGACATCGAAATTTTAGCCGATTCATTGTTCGAAAAGGTTTTTTTTAATCTCATTGATAATTCCCTGAAATATGGGGGAGATTCGCTCACTACGATCAGGATTACTTCCCATGCGTCAGATGATGGTTTAATAATTGTCTACGAAGACGACGGCCAGGGAATCTCACCTGAAGAGAGAAAACTCCTTTTTAAACCGGGCTTTGGGAAACATACCGGTCTTGGACTCAACCTTTCACGTGAAATTCTTTCGACAACGGGTATTTCCATTGAAGAAACGGGCCAGCCTGGCGGGGGGGTCAGGTTTGAGATCGTAGTGCCCGAAGGGGCGTACAGAATTAAGAGTCGCTGATAAATCCGTAAAATATGGATTTTAAACCATGATGTCTCTTATTGAGAAGAATAACAAAAAATCTGAGAATCCCCTGTTTCCCGGCGGGAAAAACCGGATTATTCCGGAGCCGGGACCACGGGAAATGTTTTGAACCGCTTTTCGATCCAGAACAATCCCGCGAGGGAAATAATACCAAGTGCAGCAACATATGCTTCGATCGGGACGAATGAAAGGGTCCCGAGCGGTTTGAAATAATAGGTGAACAATGGCAGGGGACCGTCTGTTATCGTTTTCAGAAGGATCGACAACCACAGCCACAGGAGTTCCCGGCTCCTCACGGCATATACGACCAGGACAACAGAAAAGACGTGAATGAATAGCGTGAACAGCCGCTCGATGACGGGGACGGGGATGAATGCGGTGGAGAACTGGGCGAGGACGTCGGGGGTCAGTGCCGCCTGGAGCCCGGGGACCATGACGAGGGCGAGAACGTTTACAAACGAAAGGAAACCGAGAACAATTGCTTCGGTTCCGCCGAACCCGATCCCCAGTGCAACCGCCTCGATAAACCCAGACCGGGAGAGCGAGGTATACTTCACTGCGAGGTAGGTGATCCCGCTCTCAAGGAACCCGGTCCTCAGGCCGACATATAAGGACATTATCGCGACAACGGTCACCACGGGCAGATTTGCGAGCAATGCCTTCTGGATGGGCTGGGTGATCGTCAGATCCATCGCGAGCTTGATCCCGA
>DATKKE010000042.1:0-28565 GCA_035543455.1 Methanoregulaceae archaeon | reverse complement strand
GCCTTCAAGCCTGACCACCTGGTTTAACAGACTCTCATTGATCATCTTCACGCGAACCGGCCTTGCCATTCTTTCGTACTCGGGGATCAACCCGATGTATTGATACTGACTCATGTAGTTCAGTCCCATCGGGATCAGGATGAGGAGGATAACTACGGGAATGCCCCATACAATGAGCGTAATCTGCCCTGAGGTCAGATATGCAATTAATAAAAGAATTAGGAAGACCACCGCCACCGCGATTGCGATGATGGAAATCCTCACATCTATTGTTCCGATTCTCATCCGGTTACTCTATTTCAGTGCAGCGATCTCTTTCCTGAACGCGACCCAGTAAAGCACGCCGACAAAGAACAAGGCACCGACGATGTTTCCGATTGTGACAACAATGAGGTTGTTCGTCCACATGGTGACCCATGTCAGTCCGGCATTTATCTTGGTGGGGTCGGTGATGAGTCCCTGTGTCAGCAACCCGGCAGGTATGAAGAACATGTTTGCGACCGAGTGTTCGAATCCGGAGGAAACGAAGGCCATGATCGGGAACCAGATCCCGAAGAATTTTCCAATAAGGTCATCCGCACAGATTCCGAGAAGGATGGCGAGGTTGACAAGCCAGTTACAAGCGATTGCCTTCAGGAAGGCCGACCACATGCCAGCTACGCCTACATAACTTACCTTGGCGGAAGCAATGGCAATCGCCCTCGTTCCGAAGGCCGTCACTGTTGCCGCACCGGCTGCATCCCAGGATGAGTATGGGCCGTATGCCATGATGTAGGCAAATACAACGGAACCGATAAAGTTCCCGATGTATACCCAAATCCACAGGTTGATGACCTGGGCCCAGGAAACCTTGTGGATAAATGCTGCCATCGGGGCGAGCATTGCGTCGCCGGTGAAGAGTTCAGCACCGGTCAGAACGATGATAATAAGCCCAACAGGGAACGTCGCACCCAGAATGAGCTGAGCAAACCCCGCACTTGCAGCTCCATAGCGCAACGCTGCATCAGTTGCCATGATTCCCGTGGAACAGACCGTCGCAAGGGCTGCACCCATGGCGATATATGCCCCAGCCATGAACCCACGGAGAAGCATGTTCCATGCAGGAAGGCTTACTTTGTACTTACCAGCGTCACCGGCTTTCGCAACGATGGCGACTGGTGGATGAAATACCATTTTTTTTACACCTCTCTGATTTGTCAGACCTATACGAATCTCATGAATCCGCAATTGTGTATAGGTTCAAATTAAAATCCTTTGTGGTGTTATTAATAATTTTCTTTTTGTATTTCACTTATAACTGTTTTAACGCATTTATTTCGAAAATAAACAGGAACTGTTTTCCTTTGGGATTAATCTGGCCGTTATACCCGATGTGCGCATACCTTTATACCGGCGAACCAGGAATAAACGTCCCAAAACCGGACCTGATACATCTCATTCCCGCCCAGCTGAGAATATCGGAATAATGACCACCAGGCTCCTGATCCCTGGCCATTAATCCTGGCAGAGAACACGAGGTTCCCCAGGATCAGAACGGTCTTTTCCTTCCGCTGCCATCGCGGGAATAATTCCCGAATTCGGTCCCTATAAGGTCGGTTCCTGAAAACACAGGCCCTTCGCGGCAGACCCTCGCACCAGACGGATCAATGCAGCACGAACCGCAGACCCCGCACCCGCATTTCATATACCGGTGCAGGCTGAACCTGCCGGCATCAGCTAGATCCGTGGCCCGGAGACGATCAAGGACGCTGACCATCATCACTTCCGGCCCGCAAACACAGATTTGTGAATAATCCGGAAGATCCAGCCCATCCATGCCCTGCACGGCAAATCCCTTTCTTCCGGCAGAACCGTCATCGGTCATGACACGCAGATCGGTGACCGTTTCAAACCGTTCCCTGAATACGAGGTCCTTTGCTGACCTGGCTCCAAGGACACATGTCCTGACATGCCCCGTCTCTGCAAGGGGGAGAAGTGGGGCCGCCCCCAGCCCGCCGGCAATTGCGAGCGTTCCCTGTTTAAGGGGGAAACCATTCCCATACGGTCCCCTGATCCCTACCATATCCCCGGGCGCCAGGGCCGTGAGGGCAGCGGTGGCCTCGCCGACGTCCTGTACCGTGATTGAACTGCCCGAAGAAAGGGCCATCGGGATTTCATCGACCCCGGGGACCCATACCATGACGAACTGGCCGGGGATGAAAGAGAACGAATGGTCGAACCTTATTGTCGATACCGACGGCGTCTCTTTCTTTATGTCCCTGATACCTACGGCCACCGGCAACCGGTCATTCATGTGCGCACCCGATAATCTCTTTTGGGGATTCTCCGTCAGGCGAATAAAGGTCATTCCGGATTGTTTCGAAAACCTGGTCATTATCGATAACGGCGCTGCCGATCTGCACGGCACTCGCCCCGGCCATCATCATCTCGATCACGTCGTGAGCCGATGAAATTCCTCCACAACCTATTATCGGGATTTTACAGACCTGGTACAGCTCGTACACGCACCGGACCGCAACCGGAAAGACCGCAGGGCCAGAAAGGCCCCCGAAACGGTTTCCCAGCACGGGTTTTCTGAGTTCGGTGGAGATGCGCATCGCCTTAACGGTATTGATCGCGACTATCGCATCGGCACCGCCCCGTTCCGCGGCCAATCCACATGCGCCGATATCGGTAACATTAGGCGTCAGCTTGACCCAGACAGGGATACCCAACTCCTTGACCGCTCTCGTGCACATTTCGACCATCTTCGGGTCACTCCCCAGTGCAGCACCATATCCCTCCGCATGGGGGCAACTAAGGTTCAGCTCGATCCCTGCAGCATGCCGGTGAAACCAGGAGGCAACTTCGGCAAATTCTTCGGGGTTTCCGCCATAAACACTTACCACCACAGGTTTCCCGGCAAGGCCTGCAAGTTCGGCAACGAACTCTTTCGACGGGTTTGGAAGTCCCATCGCATTCATCAGGCCATGGGTAGTTTCAAAAAAACAGGGACCTTTATGTCCTTCATTCAGGTACGGGCCGATGGATTTCGTTACAACGCACCCTGCACCGGAGGCAAGAACCCGGGAAAGAGATGCCCCGGTCGTCCCGAGGATACCGGCGGCCAGGACGAGATGGTTTCCCATCCTGACACCTCCTGCGTGGACATCCCCCGGTTTTAACGAGATCATCAGATGAACAATGGTTTCAATTGTAATTATTTATTCTCGTGAGGCCCCAATATTACCTCAGATATGACTTGTCTTTCAGTGCTGGGGACGGGGAGAATCGGTGGCGAAGTGGCGTACCTCGCCTCGATCCTCGGTCTGATCGACCATTTGATTCTTTGCGACATAAATAAGCCGTTATTGGATGCCCAGATCCTCGACCTCATGCATACCGGCCTCGATATCGATATCAGTACCGATCCGGGGGATGCAAAGGAATCCGATATCTGTATTTTTTCCGCCGGGTTTCCCCGCGACCCCACGATAAAAACGAGGGCCGACCTGCTTCACCGCAACCTGCCCGTCGCCCGTGAGTGTTCGGAACTGCTCCATGATTACATTGGTATCCTTATAACGGTCACGAACCCGATGGACGTGAATAATTACTTCCTGTGGAAATATACCGGCATCGATTCCCGCCGTTGCATCGGGTTCGGGGGTCAGCTTGACAGCGCACGGTTCGCACTCGCACTGAAAAGGCGATCAATCAGGGGGCAGGCATGGGTCCTCGGCGACCACGGCGAACACCAGGTGCCGGTTTTTTCGTCGCTGCCGGAACCGGTTCCGGCCGATCTGCGCGGGGAGATCCTGGCCGAGCTGAAGGGTGCAAGCATGGAGGTCATCAAGGGAAAGGGAGGGACCGTATTTGGTCCGGTCTGGCATATTGCCGGCATGATCCGGATGATCAGAGATGACAGCAGGTCGCTTGTCCCCTGTTCCTGTATTCTGGACGGTGAGTATGGCGTCAGGGGATGCTCCCTCGGCGTGCCGGCACGAATCGGCAGAAATGGCATCCATCGGATCGAGGAGTGGAAGCTCGACGAATGGGAGCAGGCAGGTTTTAACGAAGCGGCAGAAAACGTTCAACAACTTTACAGGAGCATAAATGACTGATCAGAAACCGATAACAGGCCAGATGACGCTTGTTGGCAGGGTTGGCGGTCCAGCCAGGGATGGTCTCGCCATCGGGATCAACCAGGTCGAATACAGCAATACCCCGGACGGGCCCATCATCCATATCTTCGGCCGGGATGAGAGAGGCCTGGCTGCCCACCTGCAGGTAACCGGGTTCAAACCTTATTTTTACGTACCTGAGAAGGAAGCGAACGATAAGACCCATGCGCCGAACGTTACCGTAGATACAGACCATGTATACCGCTCTATTCATGGAGAAACGCTCACCAGACTTTACACCATACGGCCCGGTGAGGTCCGGGAACTCCGTGAACGATACCGCCATTACGAGGCAGACATCCCGTTCGCAACCCGGTTCCTTATCGACAGCGGTCTTACAAGCGGGGTGTGGGCCCCGGATACCGTGTCAGGTTATAGAGACTTAAAACAGGCGCCCGGTATATCTCCGGCCCGGATCTGCATCCTCGATATCGAGTGCGAAGACGAACGCGGGTTCCCCGAGCCGGGCCGGGACCGGATCATCTGTCTTACCGCATGGGATTCATTTGACGACCATTACACGACATTCGTATCCAGCCCCTGCGGCGATGCCTATGATTTTTCCGGACGGCAGGCGAAGGGGGGGCTGAAGAACGGGTGCTTCTCTCACGATCGGCACACGATATGCACGTATCCGGGCGAAACCGCTATGATCGGGGGATTTGTCGAATATATCAGGAAAAAGGACCCGGATATTCTTTCGGGTTGGAATTTCGTGGATTTCGACATGCCGTATATCACCGGCAGAATGGAGGCCCTCGGCCTCGACCCGACAACGCTTGCCCGGCTCCCCGGACAAACCGAACGGAATGCACTCCGCGGGCGGGCACTTTTCGACCTCCTCTCGGGCTACCGGAAGATGCAGCTGACGGGACGGGAGTCGTACAGGCTCGATGCCGTGGCTGAAGCCGAGCTCGGGGATGCCAAGGTCCGCTACAAGGGCGGAGTCAGCGACCTGTGGAAGGACGACCCCGAACTCCTTGTCGAATATAATTTCAAGGATGTCGAACTGTGCGTGGGGATAAACCGGAAAAACAGTATCATCGAATTTTACCGGGAGATCGCCAGGTATGTAGGCTGCCCGCTCGACAGGACTCTCAACTCTTCGAATGTAATTGACATTTATATCCTCCGCAAGGCACATGGGAGATATGTCCTCCCGTCGAAAGGATTTGCCGCAGCAAATGAATTTGAAGGAGCCACGGTATTCGACCCTTCGAAGGGAATCCGTTCCAATGTCGTGGTGCTAGACCTGAAATCCCTCTATCCCATGGCGATGATGACCATCAACGCCTCTCCCGAGACGAAGGACCCGGATGGGGAGTTGCGTGCGCCAAACGGTATCAGGTTCAGGAAAGAGCCCGACGGCCTAACCCGGAGCATTATTTCCGAGCTCATGGTCGAGCGTGATGAGAAGAAGAGACAGAGGAACCTTCATCCCTTCGGTTCACCGGAATATGTGTTGTTCGACCTCCAGCAGAACGTGCTGAAAGTGATCATGAACACCTACTACGGGGTGAGCGGGTACACCCGTTTCAGGCTCTATGACCGGGAGATCGGAGCGGCGGTCACATCGGTCGGGAGGGCGATCATCGAGCATACGAGATCGGTGATCGAACAGGCAGGATACCACGTTATTTATGGGGATACCGATTCCTGCATGGTTGAACTGCCCGAATCGGGAATCGACGGGACTATCGCGAAGGCCCGGGAGATCGAACAACGTCTCAATGAGAGTTACCGGGACTTTGCAAAGAAGGAGCTCTCGGCGGATACCCATTTCTTCTCGATCAAGTTCGAAAAAATTTACGGGCGGTTCTTCCAGGCAGGAAAAAAGAAACGGTACGCCGGGCACCTCATCTGGAAAGAGGGCAAGACCGTCGATGAGATCGATATCGTGGGTTTCGAGATCCGGAGAAGCGATTACCCGCACATCACGAAAACCGTCCAGCGGAGAGTGATGGAGATGATCCTCCACGGGGAGCCCTTCGAGGAGATCAGGAGATATCTCGGCGATATCATCAGGAATTACCGGTCGGGCAGGTATTCCCTCGATGAGATCGGCATCCCGGGCGGTATCGGCAAACAGCTCGACGATTATGAAAATGACGATGCCCATATCAGGGGAGCCAGGTATGCGAACAAGCATCTCGGGATGGAATTTTCGAAGGGCAGCAAGCCGAAACGCGTGTACATCAAGGGAGTGAAAGCAAAATATATGAAGACCGACGTCCTGTGCTTCGAATACGGCGACCAGGTGCCGCCCGAATTTACCGTCGATTACGAGATGATGCTCGATAAAACGATAAAGCAGCCCATATCAAGGATTATCGAGGCACTCGGCTGGGACTGGGGCAGTATCGACCCTTCGAGGACGACCCTCGCACAGTTCGGACTGGGTTAATTATCAATCTTCTCACCATGCATCCCACTCGGCCTGGTCTGAACGATGGAACATATCAGTCCGTGAGAGTTAACAGGGAGAGCCCCCCAACCGGAATCGATTTCGGATATGGCGCTCTCTTTAATCATCTGAAATGGTATCAGGGCAGGACCGATTCCTGGTATTCGCTACGCTGTTAAGCATACAGAGATCTTAAAAAGGACCCCTTCCTGGACCTTAAAAAATTAAAGGACCGGTATGGGGGAAGAAAACGGGTTGCCTGTGTTTTTGGCATCGAGGAACGACGCCGAACTGAAGGTGGTGTTATTGCCGAGGACCAGGACGCTGATACTCTTGTGGACCGGGTTCTGGTTCTGGTCGTTGATCAGCATGTAGACCGTGTATGTTCCATTCCCGGTATTCGGAAAACCGATCTGTATCGGGTTCTCCGGCGAGACCTCCGTGAACGTATGCCGGTCTTGGATCTGAGTCACGTTGTTCTTCCGGAATTCGTAGGCAGCGCTGTACGAGCCCGGCAGAAGAGCGGGAGGGATATAGCTGAACACAACGTCTTTCGTCCTTACGACAGCCTCCGCTTTAAAGGTAGCATTCGGAGAGGAATTTTTCACGGGTGTGATCCCGAAACCATTCATGAGAATAAAAACAACTGCAACAACGGCAACCGCTATCACAATCGCAATGAGGACTTTCTCTGTTTTCTCCATAGTCACGTAAAAAATATTGTACGTTCCGAGGAAAAAGAGCTATCCGAAGCAAGCCGGAATGAGCTCGTTCCCTCATGGATTTATCTTTGTAAGAACCACACTGCAGTGGACATGACGAAGGGAACGATCACGGCGTCCGCTAAGCAGAGGAACCCTGAAGACGGAGAAATTATTCAAAAAACGGTGCAGATCCCCCGTATCCTGATCGCAGGGTCCCACAGCGGGTGCGGGAAGACGACGATCTCCCGCGGCCTCATGCAGGCACTGGCTGCCAGGGGTCTGGTCGTCCAGCCTTTCAAGGTCGGCCCCGATTTCATCGACCCGACTCACCATACCATCATCTGCACCAGGCCGTCAAGAAACCTGGACCCGTTCATGATGGGGGAGGAGGGAGTAAGGCAGACATTTGCTTCGGCCTGTCGTGGCGCCGACATAGCCGTCATAGAAGGGGTAATGGGCCTGTTTGACGGGCTCGACGGCACTCCTGAATCAAGTACGGCCCATGTCGCCCGTCTCCTATTGTCGCCGGTAGTACTGGTGGTGGATGCAAAAGGTATGTCGGCAAGCGCCAACGCCCTGATCAGGGGTTATTCGGGATTCGATCCATCCCTTACCCTCAGAGGGGTAATTTTTAACAGGATCGGGAGCGAGCGACACCGGGCACTCATTGAATACACCAGGGAGCTCCCTGCAATGGGCTGGGTTAAACGAAGGGAGGCCCTGGAGGTAGAGAGCCGCCACCTCGGCCTTCACATGGCGAACGAAGTGCCCCTGGATAATGTCGCCGGTGAGGCGATATCCTCGGACTGTGATATCGAGGCAATTCTCAAAACTGCACGAAGTGCTCCGGCCCTTTCTTATAAAGAGGAGATCTTTCCCGGTCCTGAAAACAGGCCCCGCATCGGTGTTGCGAACGACGAAGTCTTCTGTTTTTACTACCAGGACAACCTCGACAGGCTCCGGTCCTGCGGGGCCGAGATCGTCGCGTTCAGCCCCGTCCATGAATCGTTACCCGAAATCGATGGCTTATACCTCGGGGGAGGATATCCCGAGCTCCATGCAGGAGCCCTTGAAACATCCCCATGCAGGGTCCAGGTGAAAAAAGCGGCAGAAGCCGGTATGCCCGTTTATGGCGAATGCGGAGGCCTCCTGTTCCTCTCCCGGTCGATTATGGCGGGAGGAAATTTCAGGATGTCCGGGATCCTCCCTGCAGCCGGAGAGATGACTGAACGCGTCCAGGCACTTGGTTATTCAAAAGGAAGGTGTATTACAGGGAACTCATTCTTCCGGAAGGGTATGGAAGTAAAAGGGCATGAATTCCATTACTCCCGGCTTGCCTGCGACGGGGATGCGCAATTTATCATAAAGCTGGAACGCGGGAGCGGGATCTCGGGGGGAAACGACGGGCTCTCAGAGTACAATGTGACGGGATGCTATACCCACGCGTATTTTACGAACGAGTTCGCGGGTTCCTTTGTCAGGGCTGCCACACTGTTCGGCAGGCAATAACCACGAAATAGTCGGGCGATATGACCGGTATCCGGTGCCTTCCGTGTTGCCCCGGTTGCGGCGGAGAGCAAGCAATGATTTTCGGGATACCCATTCCTCTGTCAGGGGTACCGGTGATATAAAAATGTTACACGGCCTATTGTTCATAAACAGAGGGAGTTTTCAGCTATGCGCAGCGATGAACTGAAAACCGGGTACCAAAGGGCGCCGAACCGGGCGTTGCTGAGGTCGCTCGGCGTGACCGACCGTGAAATGGGACTCCCGTTCATCGGGGTTGCCAACGCCTATAATACCATCGTCCCCGGGCATACCAACTTAAGGACGCTTACCGGGAAGGTAAAAGAGGGAATTGCAGCCGCGGGTGGGGTCCCGTTTGAATTCGGTGTAATCGGGATCTGCGATGGAATCGCCATGGGTCACGAAGGGATGAGGTATTCCCTTCCATCGAGAGAGAATATTGCAGATTCCATCGAGCTGATGGCCGAAGCTCACCGTTTCGACGGCCTGGTCTGCGTGGGGACGTGTGATAAAATCGTCCCGGGGATGCTGATGGCTGCCGCACGGTGCAATATTCCAACGATCCTCGTCACCGGGGGCCCGATGCTTTCCGGGTATCTTGGCGGGAAAGAATTGTCCCTCATCGACGTGTTCGAAGGTGTCGGAAAGGTAGCTGCGGGAAGGATGGAAGAATCTGCCCTCAATGAACTTGAGTGCTCTGCCATGCCCGGATGCGGCAGCTGCCAGGGACTGTATACCGCAAATACCATGGCCTGCATGACCGAGGCACTGGGTTTGTCATTGCCGGGCATGGCGGCTATTCCGGCGGTCGATGCGGCAAAGCTAAGAATATCCAGGGAAAGCGGGGAGAGGGCCGTCGGGCTTGTCCGGGGCGGTATCAGGCCCCGCGACATCATCACCGTACAGAGTCTGTCCAATGCGATCGCGGTGGATATGGCCCTTGGAGGGTCGACAAACACGGTCCTTCACCTGATGGCAGTCGCCATGGAAGCCGGAGTTCCCCTGGGTATCGATTTGTTCAACACGATAGGCGAAAAAACGCCCCATATCTGCAACATGCAGCCCGGAGGGCCTCATTCCATGCAGACATTATACCGTGCGGGCGGCATTCCGGCGGTACTGGCCAGGCTCCTGCCGCTTCTCCTCGATGTACCGACGGTATCGGGAAAGAGTATTCACGAGATTGGGAAAGCCGCATTAGTAAGGGATGAAACGGTTATCAGGAGCATGGCCGACCCGGTCAACCCTGGTGGGGGGCTCCGGGTCCTGCGTGGGACACTGGCGCCTGACGGGGCGGTGGTCAAATGCGCTGCCGTCCCTAAGGAGATGTGGGTCCACCGGGGGCCTGCCAGGGTTTTCGACGGCGAAAAGGAGGCGATGACCACCATTCTCTCGCGGCAGGTCCGTGAGGGGGATGTGGTCGTAATCAGGTACGAAGGACCCGGTGGCGGTCCCGGGATGCCCGAGATGCTCGCCCCGACTTCCGCGCTGACAGGATTTGGGTATAAATCCGTGGCACTGGTAACGGACGGCAGGTTTTCGGGCGGGACACGCGGTCCCTGCATCGGTCATATCGCCCCCGAAGCTGCGGCAGGCGGTCCGATCGCGCTTGTTCATAACGGCGATGAGATCGCGATCGACCTTTATAAGAAAACACTGGACATTATCGTCCCGGCCGCGGAACTGGGAAAAAGAAAGAGCCGGTGGATTCCCAGGGAAAGGGAATTATCCGGAGTCCTCAGGCGCTATGCTCAACTGGTCGGTCAGGCAGACAAGGGAGCAGTCTTAAAAATCTGATAGAGGACGGGAAGAGGGACGCGAATTTTTAATGCTCAACCGGTGAAACACACTGATAACAACCGGATAAGGGAGATGGGGACGAAATCGAAGACGATGAAAGTCCATACTGCAGGGTGACGTGCTCCCATTGTGAGGGGGCGGGTTGTACCTATTGTAATTGCACGGGCTCTGTTCTTGTACGAAAACCTGCGCGGAAATGCCGGCAATGTGAAGGAATCGGTTGTATTTACTGTGGGTTCACCGGCTGGGCAGGACTGAAAGGTAAATATGACTAGGTTGTCACGGAAATGGTGATGATGTGGAACCAGCAGCGCTCATCGGGTATATCGCGGGAAGTTGTACAACATTTGCATTTCTTCCCCAGGTATTCCGGACATGGAAGATGCGTTCATGCATCGAGCTCTCCTGGATCATGCTCCTGATATTCGCTCTTGGAATTTTTTTATGGTTCGTTTATGGCATATTTATTGGTGAAATGCCCGTAATTCTCGCGAATGGGATTACCCTCGTACTGGTACTTGTCCTGGTCATCCTGAAAATCCGGTTCAGGCATGAAACGACAAAATAGGGATGGAGTTTGCCTGATATGCATCAGGCATTCCTGACAGTCCAGGGTTTACCATCTTTGCAGGGGTCCTGCCAGGACTCGCGGAGAAGTGAAAACTGCATTTAATTCTGGCCTGGAACCGTGCGTGACTGCCCGACCGGCAACGCCATATCCCAACAGGCTTCCGCTGCCTCGTTATCGACCAGCAATGGAAAGCCGGTTCCGCGGGAATTTTCATAGCAGGGACGAAGGAGGTAAAAAAGAAACCGGGAGAAATGAGAGAGGGAGGATATTACTGCCTGAACATCAGGCATCCTGCGATGATATCGTGGAGTCCCTGTTTCTGGCGGGTGAACAGGATGATGATGAACCCGACGAAAAAGATAAAGGCTGATAAATACATCGCAAAAAAGTGAAGGGTACCGCGGGCAAAGGTGATCCTGGACCCGTTGATATCGGTGACCGCCACCCGGGCCGCAATCTTGCCGAGAGTCCCCTGGTTCCTGGAACTGTCAAGAAATGCGAAATACAGCCAGGGAACGAGAATTATGAGAACGGCAAAGGAGTAGATGACCGGGGTCGGCAGTATTGATGTGACCACGTCCCCATACCGGTCCGTCACCGGGTATCCCCGGATGATCTGGTAGGCCATGCGTACGCCTTCGGTGAGCCCGGTGACCCCCATTACGAAGATATCGATAATAATGACAAATATAATATCAATGATTAATGCGATGAAGCGCCGCCCGGGACCGGCAAAATCTTCAGTCCTTATCCCCATCACTTTCCTCCTTAAAAGGGGTTTTGGCGGTGCAGCCTTGAGATCCGCACCACACCACTGGCAGTACCTCCCGGAATCATCAGTCTTTTTCCCGCACTTAGAACAGTACATCCCAAAATCTCCTGCTTTAGGTAAAACATCGTCAATGGTATTCTTCAATCTATCGAATGATTTTTATCTCCGCCAGGAAAGTTATATGATTAATCTACCCTTTTTCCCATAATATTCTCCTGATAACGGTCCTGATCGGAATGATTATTGATTCGACGCATCCTTGTACGTACCGGTTAACCATGGGAGACAGTAAAAAAACTCCGGTATATAGTATCCTTGTTCTGGCCTGTATCGTTCTTATTTTCACAACAGGCTGTCTGAACCAGCAACAGGTTCAGCCACCGGCTACTCAGGTAACTACCAGTTCTACGATAGTTCCTCCTTCGGGCATCGTCACGCCGCCGGCAATGGAAACAACCGCGGTACAGGTCATCACTACCGTACCAACGGACGCCCTTCCGGCAGACGTAACCCAGCCTCCGCCCCCGTATGCGGTGGATATCAGGATCGACAAGGACAGGGTGTACAGCACGATAACTGTTACCTTCGTCGGAGGACCCGGACAGATTTTTGTGAAAAATATCCTCGTACGGGTCACCCGTTCAGACGGGCTCAAGGAGATGAAGGAGATACCGTTCGAAGGCCAGATACCGGTAGGAGCATCTGTCGACCTTGCAGGGACAAAGGGATCGGACCGGGTCGAGGTATATGCAACTATCAACGGCGTCACCTACAAAGTCAGGGACGTAAATGCAGTATACGAGCAATACTGATGGTTGAGCGAAGACGGGGCCTCTCCCTTTTTCACGATTTTAATTGATTTAATTCGGCTGTTTTGAATATTTTACCTCGGTATTTGCCTGGTATAAACCCGAAAGGAGGTGACCTCACCATCTCCCGGCACGCCATTTCAGATGGTCTTATAGAATTGTTACTTTGCCTTCAGGGAAACGAATCCAATATTCCGACTGTCACAATCCCGATCGGGCATCCACAATGGACGATGGCAGCCATCGGAGTGGCTGATGGTAATGTTTAATCCGGATCTCACACTGATCCTATTGAATTCGAGGAAAATCTGAATTTAAAATGGAGGGATATCTGTCCCGTCTTTAATTCTACCCGAAAACCCTTTTATTTCGGCGACTGGCTGAGCCTCATTACCCGGACAGCGAACCTGTCGGTCACCAGGGAAAGCAGGATTACCGCTGCAGTGACGATCCCGAGCACGAGCCATTGCTCAACACCTGCCGCACCGACGCCGAGTTTTGCAATAATATTCAGCGGATTAGCCGGAAATGCGAGGGCAAAGAGCAGGACTGCAACGATCGCCGTAGAATAGACGAACTGTGCCGCAGTTCTCTCGCGGTAATAGAGGGCAATAATCGTCCCGAAGAGGATCAGGATTGCAGCGACGGCCGTCACATGCAGGAGGATCTGGAGTACGCCCGAAATGTAAATTCCGTTCATCGCCAGGAGGAGGAGCCAGGCTCCCGCCTGAACCGGGACCAGGACAAGCGCTGCCGCGATCTTGCCCCACAGAATTTCATGCAGCCCGATAGGTGTCGAAAGAAGGGTTTCAAGGGTATTGTTCTGGTATTCTTCGGTAATCAGGTCGATGACAAGGGCAGAAGAAATGATTGCCGGCATCAGTACAAGCAGGGGTATCAGCAGGCCATAGACGAATTCGTAAAAGGAGCTGGCACCGCTCGTTGCCGGGATCCCGAGCGGCACCGGCAATTCATTGAGGCGCGCGATCCGGATCTGCCTGAGCTCCGACTCATAGCTGGTAAACACATCCTTCAGCTTGACGTCGACCACCGCCGCCTGCAGATCGTTCTGGATCGTATAGAGGGTAATCTTCACCGGGTCGGGGGCGTCAGGTTTCGTGTCGGGCACGTAGACGACTGCAGAAAGTTTTCTCTCTTTCAATGCCTGGAGAGCCGTGGACAGGTCCATGTCGTAAATCCTGAGACCCCGGTTCTCCTGGAGCAGTTTTTTTATGTCCGAATCCGACCCGCAGTATCCTACAGGATACTGGTAACGCGAATATTGCGAAAGGGCGGACGGGTCGTACATGGAGGTAAGCCCGACCATGAGGAACGATGAGAACAGCGCGATGAAAAGCTGCAGCAGTATTGCGAGCATAATAGTCCTCTCGTGACCGAGTCCTTTGAGGTCTTTTTTCATAACCAGCCAGATATGACCTGCGTTCATGCCAGCCACCCGAAAATAATGTACACGTTATATACGCAATGCAGTGCCACCGCAGCAAGAAGTCCGAGCACGTACCCGGTTTTTCCTCCTTTCTTTACCGATGCGGCAATAATCAGGACGCACCCGAAGTGAAGGAGGAACGGCATCCAGAGGGTCCCTAGGCTCGTGAACAGGATACTGCCGAATACCGACTGCGTGATCTGCGAGAGGGTCACAAATAGGAGGAGCTTTTCCCCGAAGAGGAACCCGAGAGCAGTCGCTGCCGATGCAAAGACCACCACCCGCCAGGTGAACAGCGATGGCGACCGTTTCATGAACGACCAGATCCCGATCGACTTGGTTATTTCCTCTACAAATGCCGCCCCGACCAGGAGGAGGACCAGGGATGCCGGCATCGGCAGGTTGAAGAGCAGCACGAGCAGGAGCAGCTGGACCATGAATATGAAGGGTATCAGGAGGGCATTGAGCAGGAACAGCGAGATATAGGGGTGTTTCATCGAGAGTGCGCTCGACACGAAGGAGCTGACCTTGGAAAGAAGTCCTTCCTGTGAAAAGAGACGCTCTTCCCCAAAATTAACCACGCCGATGTAAAAAAGAACAAACCCGGTCAGCCAGAACAGAGACGTCGAATACATGTACTCGGTTGCGGTGTAGACCGTTCCCTGGAGGGTCAGGATGATCAACGTAAGGGGCGAGATCAGGCTGATTACATGGATATTCGCAAAGATGCTCGGGAAAAAGAGATAGGACGTGGCAACGGTCGAGAAGAAGATCGAGATGAAGGACAACTCCTTGAAGCTCCGGGACATCATGCCGATCAGCAGGGCCGTGGCGAGGAAGAACAATATTACGGGGATCAGGGGAAGGAGGATCAGGAGCGGGGCTTTTAAATACAACGTCAGGGCTGCGCATACTACCACCATGCCCGCGAAGTAGGGCAGCGCTTTGCCGATAATAATGGCAGACGAGCGGACCGGTGTCGAGAGCAGGGTCTCTCCCCGCCTCCCGATCCGTTCGTTCATGATGCTCATCATATAAAACTGGGACATGAAATACAGGGGAAAAATAAAAACGAAGACCAGGATTATCGAATCGAATGGTAACGGCGGTGAAAGCTGGTCGGGTGTCTTGTACTTCCCGAGCGGATTTTCCGGTCCGGAAAACATATCGCTGTACCTGGAGATCTGGCTGTTCTGGGACGACGACTGCTGGAGATTTGTCCGCAGTTCCTCACTGGTAATCCCGATCGAAGCAACAGGGGTCGCAACGGGTACCACCGGCCCGGTGGGAGTCGGCGGGCGGTTCGTACGAGTCCCGACTGAAATCTGCTGGCCTGACTGGGTCGCGGTAAAATCCAGCTCCGAAGTGATCGTCTGCACGTCGATCCAAAGAGGATAGGCCGCAAAAAGGTCGTCCTCCTGATTGTACACCGCCGTCCTGTAACGGGAATAATCCCGTGAAAGTGTGGTTGCCGCAGATTTTCCCCGGTCTGTGTCAGCGACGTAGACGCTCCTGTTGTAGATAATGAGGTCATAACTCTCCTGGTTCGCTTCGATGTCCCTGACAGGGGCAAGATCAATTGAAAACCGCGAATCCCCGGACAAAATACCTGCGATATCAGGTTCGTCCGTCCCGACATGGTATATACCGTCCTGGATATGCAGGCCACTTTTGGCAGTGAACCCGGTTACCGCGATCAGGAGGACAAAAAGGAGGACTGCGATGGGAAGCACGTTCTTTCCCATATTCCCGAACGTACGTCTGATCTCCCATCGCGAAATCGTGAGAACGTCCCGGGCGTACCCCATCATCACCTCTGGATGTGAAAATATGGTATGTTCACCAACTATAATACCCTCTAGGTAGAGGAATTACCGGCTGCGGAGAACCAGATGATAACAGGCCGCGAACTTACGAAACTATACGACCAGGTACCTGCACTCGACCATATATCCTTCGATTTTCCCGATTCACGTATTATCGGCATAATCGGTCATAACGGGGCAGGAAAGACGACGATGCTCAAGATCCTCTCCGGTCTTATCATACCGACATCCGGGGAGTTGTCGATAGACGGGATCGATGTCGTGAAAGACCCCGATGCCGTGAAAAGCATTCTCGGGTACCTGCCCGAGGAGTCGCGACTCTACGAGACCATGACGGTCGACGAATATCTCCGTTTTTTCGGGGAGATATACGGTCTCGACCGGGAAACGATAACAGGGAGGCGCAACGATCTCCTTGATTCGCTGGCGCTCGAAACGGACGGGAAAAAAATCGGGGAGTTTTCAAAGGGCATGAAGCGTAAGGTAGCTATCGCCCGCTCGCTGATCCACGATCCTTCGATCCTGATCTATGACGAACCGACATCAGGACTCGACCCGATGACGTCGCGGTACATCATCGGGTACTTAAAAGAGCTGAAAAACCGGAAGAAGACGATCATCCTTTCTGCCCATAACCTGTATCAGGTGGAGGCGATCTGTGACGAGGTCATGATTCTTCGGCGCGGAAAAATGGTGGCGATGGGCAATATGAACGAGCTCCGTGAGATGTTCGGATCGATCAGCTATACGATATCCTTCCTGATCGATGATATCTCGTCGATCCGCGGGTGCCGGGAATATACGTACGAAGGCGGCCTGTACCATATCCCGGCTGAATCCATTGCGGAGCTGAACAAGTGCACGGGGATAATCACGGCGAATGGGGGAAAAGTGGAGCGGATAGAATCCCATTACCCAAGCCTTGAAGAGATGCTCGTGAAAGTCGGGAAATAGGGATAACCGGGTTTGCCCGGACCCTGGCAAAATTTTTTTTAATTGTTCTGTTGGCATACTGAAATTAATAAATTCCAGTCCCTTCCCAATTCATCTGCAATATGTTTGCATTCAGACGCTCCAGGGGCTCTTCCCCGCCGCTTTAGCGTCCCGGTCAGGATAGTGGGAGATCTGAACAATTATCTTTCATGCACCATTACCCCTGTAACCTTTTCCAATGGCTATCCTGATGGGGAGGGGCAGGGGGGTGAAACCCCCTTCTATCGAGGTGATAAACCCAGCGAGGAATTCAACAGAGCGCGCTATGAGCTCTTTTGCTCATAGATGCGCATGAAAAAGAAAGGGTTATCGACTCCCGGTCTGACTTTACCATACCAGCCATTTAATCCTTATTTTCTGTAGCCGGGTCACCTTGTTACAATGGCTATCATAATTTGAAGGGGGGATATGAGAGCGGACCAATCCCTCCTGTGGGAGAATATTCTAACAATAGAGGAGGAGAAAATATCCTGCCCGAAAACATGCGTAAATTATCGCCCGAGCACCCTGACTCCGTCGGGTCCTCCGACAATAACCGTGGTTTTGCCGGTAAACATCGAAAAAATGCCCGAGCAGAGGACACCGGGGATCATGGAAAGTTCCCGTTCAAGCCGGCCCGGATTTTGAATATCACCGAAACTGCAGTCTAACACCATATTCCCGTTATCGGTGATGACCGGGCCGTCTTTTTTGATTCCTTTCCTCAACATCGGCGTTCCGCCCGCCTTCCTGACCGATTCCGTTACCGGCCGGATCGCAAAGGGCAGCACCTCCAGGGGTACCGGGGCAGTGAGAATTTTAACAAGCTTCCCGCTGTCAACAACAACGATAAACCGGTCGGCCGCATCCGCAACACATTTTTCACGGAGCTGGGCAGCACCACGGCCCTTTATCAGACAGAGCGACGCGTCCACCTGATCGGCACCGTCAATGGCGTAATCGAGGGAGGGATAATCGTCAAGAGTGGTAAGCGGGATTCCGAATTCATGTGCCCTTATCGCCGCCTGGTATGAGGTCGGTACTCCCTGTATCCGAAGACCGTCCCGGACCCTTTTTGAAAGAATTTCCATCGCATACAGGACTGTCGATCCCGTCCCGAGACCGATCACCATGTCGTTACCGATCATTTCGGCCGCCTTCATGCCTGCCTGCCGTTTTCCGGTCTCTTTATCAACCGTCCTCTGCGCATCCGGATCCATGGATACGGGTTGTCACTCATCATATCCATAGCTTTTCAATTATCGCACGGCGACCAGATTGTTATGGTTACGATACCGGTATATTCGAACCCTGCCGTTACCGTAGCAGTTTCATAATGACGATCCCCGGTTATCCACGAGACATCGCAATCCAGGCCACCCCGGGGCGCTCATGATCGGAGAATAGGGTACCTGTTTAAAAAGCAAACCATGGAATTTCCTGTCACCACCATAATTTTAATCCATACCCGGGACGACGTTCATTGGATGCGTACCGGGGTTTTAAAACGGGGAGGTCCCCCATACCTGAACTGCACCCTCATCATCATCCTCATTTTCGCGGCTGCTATCGTTATCCCCGGATCCGCTGCCGACCCCGGGAATGTCACATGCCAGGGTGTGGACCGGTTCGGAAACCAGTTATGCGGCCAGATACCGGCTCATGCCGAAAATTATGTCCCCGAGGATCTGGTAATCTACGGTCCCTCTTCTCAGCCGAGAACAGGGACACCGTTCATCGGAAATCAACTGGCGGTCATTAAGAAATATGTCGTGAACCTTTCGGAAATCGCCCTTAGAAGTCCGAAAGAGAGCCTGAACCAGACCCGCCATCCCGGGACTTATTACTTCAATATACCGGTAAATTCATCCAATACATCAGAAGAATCCACGTCAAAGAATTTTTCCGCACAAATCGGCGACACGGTAAAGAATATAAAAGACCTCCAGGAGATCAGTAGCCGGGCAGTTATGCACAGCCTTGCAACCTCGTTTTCCGGCAGGAGAATTCTATGGAACACAGCACCGGTAGAGAACAGGACCGCTTTACTGGACCCGGGAGTAATCCCTGACGAGAACTATCTTGCCCTGGCGGAGTTAAAAGCCAGTGCCCAGACTCCTCAGGCAGTTGTTCCGGTAGCGATCCCGGTAAGACCGGTCCAACCTGTTCCGACGATCAATATAACTCCCCCGGTTTCCCGATCGCCTCCGGTCCCCGTTTTTAACCTTTCTGTTGATTCCTATCCCTCAGGAGCGCTTATCGTACTCAATGGCAACAGGACGGGGACGACACCCTATACTATGAACAGCCTCCCGACAAGCATTTACACCATGAACCTGACCCGGTCAGGATACATGCCGTATGGCATGGTGATAAACCTGGATAAGGACATGAACGTCTCCGTTCCACTCACCAGCGAGATGGACCGGTTATTTCCCAAACCAGGAACTGCGATCGGTCCGAACCCATATGGCGGACTCTACGTCACTTCATTCCCGAACCGCCTGGCGCTTACGATCGACGGTGTGAGCATTAAAGGAGGAACACCGTTTTTGTATTACGGACTCCCCGAAGGATACCATACCATACAGATCGCAAAACCCGATGTAAATACCGGGACCGAAATTTTCACGCGGATGATCTGGATATACCACGATGCACTCGTCAGGACTGATATCGATACCGAGGAGGTACATACCACAAAACAGGTATCGATTACATCCACACCATACTCCGGTGCTGAATTCACCGTTAACGGGGAATACCCGCCAGGGAGACTCCCCGCAACATTGACTTTGGAAATGCCGCGTTCATTTGTTTCGGTACATTCCGGTGATGCGTACATTTCCATGCTTGTCCCGTCATTGAATACCGACACGGTCCCCGTTGACATTAAAAAACCGGATCAACCCCACGGACTCCTGAAGATTGAATCGAATCCGGATGGGGCAGACATATTTATCGATGGGTTCCCCACCGGTACGACGACCCCCCATACGTTTAAGGAGGTTTCAGCCGGGTTACACCGGGTAAGCCTGTCGAAACTGGGATATTATCCCTCGGACGATATTATTACCGTTCCTATTACGGATGATAATACATCAGTCCAGAGATTGTTTTACCCGCTTGAAAACTATGGCGAGGGCACAATCGTCGTCGACTCCATTCCACCAGGCGCCGGTATTTACTTAAATGGCTGGGCAACCGGGGAAGTGACGCCACATACCTTCGATCACCTTAAAATTGGATTTTACGAGGTGGTTGTGAGCCAGGGAGGTACTCCCTGGATCGACGAGATAGAGCTGACCCCGGACAAGGTTTACAAATCCGTGGCAGACTTCAATATTATGTTTTGAAGATTTGTCGGCATATACCTGGGGGACTGAAACCGGGATGTGATAAATATTTCGGGAAATCAGTATTCATTCCTGCAAAAGAGATCCTTCAGCCTGTCACCGGCTCCGGGGGCGGTGCAGTCAAGGGTGATGGGAGTTATCGACACATGCCCTTTCCGTATCGCATGGACATCTGTTCCTTCCTCTGCATCGTCGATGAGGGGTCCGTTGATCCAGAAGTAAGGCCTTCCCCGGGGATCAAGACGTTTCTCAACCCCGGTCCTGAACAGTTTGCGGGCAAGCCTTGTAACTTCATAGCCGCCCCTGACATGAGACGGAATATTTACGTTAATGACATCGGCCTGCGCGGGGAACCCGCAGGTAAGAATTTTCTCACAAATCTCCCTGACAATACGTTTGGCATCCTCGAAACTCTGGCCATGATACCTCGGGTCATCGAATTTATCCCCCTGGTCCTCGACCTGCAGTGAAAATGCAATGCTCCTTGTTCCCTGGTTCGAGGCTTCCAATGCCGCACCGACGGTTCCCGATGTCATGATCGATTCATACGAGAGGTTTTCGCCGATGTTAATCCCGCTGACTACGAGCACCGGGTCCAGGTTAAGGGAATAAAGACCGATAATAACTGCATCGGTCGGTTTTCCGCCTACTGAATATGCAGTAACATTGCTCATCCTGATCTGGGTTGCCCTGATAGGCTCAAAAATGGAGATAGATCTCCCGACCGCGCTTTGCTGAGTTGCAGGTGCTACGACAGTAACTTCGGCTATCGGTTCAAGGGCTTCATAGGCTGCCCATAGCCCTGCGGACGTGATCCCGTCATCATTCGTCAGGATGATACGCGGTTTCATCACCGAATGGTTTGTTACCCTTGGTAAAATATATGTCCGGTATGTTCCGGACCAAAATCCGGGCAGGAAGTTCCCGGGTACCGTAAGAGCTTGTATGATCTCTATATTCCCTGCCTGTGATCTATCGTCAGGGTAATCTTTCCAAAGGATGAACCTACTGATCGATGAAGGCCCTTATCGCCGAATATACAATGCACCACGACCCGGGTCTCGCCCCTGAGGGACGGGCAATGTACGAAGTCCTGTCCCGGAGTTTCACCCGGTGCGGTTACGAAGTGATCAGCCCGGAGCCTGGCGATTTTTATGAGGAGATTAAGAGGATTGCTCCTGCATGCGACGTTGGGCTGGTTATTGCTCCCGACAACCTTCTTTCCCGGTTTACGCTCGCCATGGAAACGGTCACCCATAATATCGGGTGCGGCAGCATGAACGTGGCAGTCTGTGCCAATAAACGACATGCAGGAAAAATTCTCGCTTCTCATGGAATCCCTGTACCGGAGGAGGCGGTCGATGGCAGGAGAGTTGTAAAACCAGTATCGGGATGCGGGGCGCAGGGAGTCAGGATTACCGCGGACCCCGCCGGGGCTGATGAATTCGGGCAGAGGTTCATTGAGGGGGAACATTTTTCGGTCAGCATTGTCGCAGGCCGGATAGTCGGCGAAGCCTGCCTCTATTACACCGGTGCACCTGCGGTTGCTCTCGCATTGAACAGGCAGCTCATTGAAATCACCAATGACGGCAGGTTTCACTACCAGGGCGGGGAGACCCCGGTGCATCACCCCAGGGAACGTGAAATCGTGGATACGGCGTTACGGAGTGTAACGGTCCTGGGGTGCCAGGGTTATGCCGGTGTAGACGTTGTGGTTTCTGATAATGTCTATGTGGTTGATGTAAACCCGAGGATTACTACAAGCATAACAGGGATCGCTGCAACGATGGATGCGGAGATCGCTGATATTCTTGTACGGGCGTCAAGGGGTGAAACTCCCGCCAACCTTCATTTTAACGGTACCGTTTCCTTCGATGCAAACGGCAGGATAACATGGAAAAAGGTGACATCCGGTTCTCCGGAATAGATTGAAGAGGAGCGGTTTTATTTGCAAGGGGAAACCAGGAGAAATACGGCCTTGATCGGGATCGATGTAGGCGGTGCAAACGTAAAAATGGTGGCTGGCCGCGATGTTTCTATTCATTACTGTCCTCTCTGGAGCAACGCACCGTTAAAGGAACTTCTCCGCACCTGCCAGTCCGGGACCAGCGGCGCTGCAGTGGTCATGTCAGGTGAACTTGCCGACTGTTTTTTTGATAAAATGGACGGCATACGCTGGATTTGCAGCCAGGTACTCGAGGTATTTCCGGAGGCCATGTTTTACGGAACAGATGCGCGGTTTCATCAGGCCCCGGTCCCGGAGCTTGCAGCCGCAAACTGGCTGGTTTCTGCAGACTATCTCAGAGCTCTATACCCGGGTTCTGTCCTCGTGGATATCGGAAGCACGACAACAGATATCATTCCCCTTGCCAGGTTTGATCGTTTAAAGGGTCTTAGCGACCTTGAACGGTTACAACGGGGATACCTGATATATACGGGAATGTTGAGGACACCGGTTCCCGCTCTGATCAGGTCGGTAGCCCTCGCTGGTGGGGATACTCCCGTCAGCACCGAATATTTCGCCTGCTCAGGCGATGTACACCTGGCGCTCGGACATATCAGTCCGAAAGATTATACTTCAGATACCCCGGACGGAAAAGAGAAAACCCGGGAAGCCGCCCGGAGAAGGCTCGCACGGGTCGTGTGTGCCGACATCGGGGAGATCGGAACAGAAGGCGCGGACCGAATTGCGCGGGAATTTTACCGGGCCCAAAAAGAACTCATTATTTCGGGGATCCGCAGAGTCTGCGATGAATCCGGATGTGAGAGCATTTTGTTCGCCGGGACCGGGGGACGTTATTATGCCGGAGAGCTGGGGGGAATAGACCTGTCCCGGGAATTAGGATCACGCTCAGATGCCTTACCCGCTTATTCTGTCCGTGAGGTGGCGATACGCGACTTATTCTCCTGAGCGTCATCCTTCTCGGGGTGTCCGTGGCCATGACGGTACTCGCATATTTATACGGGTGGCCTTTCTTCTTTTTCTTCCTTTTTATCCCGCTGATCCCGTTTTTCAAAGAGAGGCAGTCGTGGAGATGTCCCGTTTGCGGATGGCAGACGACCGGGAACGAAAGGTTCTGCCCCTACGACGGGACTCCGCTCGACAGCCCCGAGACTGGACGTGCACAGGGAAAGGATTGACACCGGTAACCGGAAGCCGAACACTTCTGTAGACGGGACCGGGAGAAAACCCTCCCTCACGTAATTCCTGACAGACCCGCGATCGATGACAATCCCCAGTTCGCGGACCACTGTCGCCGCCCTGCTCCAGGACATCTCCTGGGAAAGCGTCACGCAGAGGTCAACGATGGGAGCTCCGATGCGGGTATCCGGATAGAACGGTGCATCGGCAGGCACCAGCCCGCCACACGTCCTGCACGTGAACCGTTTGACAATAACATGGACCTCCCTTATCTCACCTTTGTCGGAAAGGGATGCAAAAAACCTTCTCTTTTTATCATACCCGGTGAGCTTACCACCGCAAACAGGACATCTGCCGGCGTGAGAATACTCTCTGCCGTCAAGGTTCGAAATGCCGGTATGGATCACCGTCGTGATCATCGGGTGTATCAGGATCTTTTTCTTCATCCGGGCGCACCTTCATGGATTTCCAAATAACCCTTCCATTTATGTGATTCAGCCGATCTATTGCGTGCGTTTGTGAGTACTATGGTTATGAATCTGTCTGGTCTTACTTATATACCCACCGATAATCATCAATTTTTCCTGAGTTAAACACTAGTATTATATGCAGACATCCCGGAGATCTTTATATTCGGAGTTTACCATGGAAGTAAAGTATGTTCCTACCACCTGCCCCTATTGCGGGACAGGATGCGGATTCAACCTTGTTGTAAAAGACAAGAAAGTTGTCGGTGTTGCACCATGGCACCGGACCCCTGTCAACGAGGGCAAACTCTGCCCCAAGGGGATTTATGCCTGGGAATTTATCAACAGCCCGGACCGCCTGACGACGCCTCTTATCAAAAAAGATGGCGAGTTCGTCGAGGCATCATGGGAAGAGGCATACAAACTGATCGCTTCAAAGTTCAAGTCGTATAAAGGAGACGAGATAGCATGCCTCTCATCCGCCCGTGTCTCCAATGAAGAGAACTACCTGATGCAGAAATTTGCCCGTGCCGTTCTTAAGACTCCCAATATCGACCATTGCGCCCGGCTCTGTCATGCATCCACGGTCGTAGGCCTGGCAGGGGCATTCGGCTCTGGAGCGATGACCAACTCGATCGAGGATATCGGGGAGTCGAAGTGCGTCTTTGTTATCGGGAGCAATACATTCGAACAGCACCCGCTGATCGGGCGCCGTATTATGACGGCGAAGGCAAACGGTGCAAAAGTCATCGTTGCAGATCCGCGTTTCACACCAACTGCAAAGCAGGCCGATCTCTACATGTCGTTTTACTCGGGGACCGATGTTGCCCTTTTGAACGGTATCATGCAGCATATCATCAAGAACGGCTGGGAGAACAAGGAGTTCATTGAAAAACGTACGAAGGACTACGACAAGTTCAAGGAAGTCGTGATGAAACCCGAGTACTCGCTTGAGAATGTTTCGAAGATCACGGGTGTTCCCGCTAAGGACATTGCCACAAC
This sequence comes from Methanoregulaceae archaeon, assembly GCA_035543455.1. GTDB lineage: Archaea > Halobacteriota > Methanomicrobia > Methanomicrobiales > Methanospirillaceae > CAIKOD01. The sequence continues at coordinate 3,603 of DATKKE010000042.1, read as the reverse complement.
CGCCGAGTGGATTGCAAAGGCAGAGTCCAGTAATGTCCTCTACTCGATGGGCATTACCCAGCACACGGTCGGTGTGGACAACGTCAAATCTGTCGCTAACCTCCAGATGATCACGGGTCATCTTGGCAAGCGGGGCGGCGGCGTCTGTGCGCTGCGTGGACAGAACAATGTGCAGGGTGCCTGCGACATGGGTGCACTCGCGAACGTATACTCGGGATACCAGTCGGTAATCGTCCCCGAGATGAAGAAAAAGATGGAGGACGCATGGGGCTGCGATATCGCCGAGGGCAAAGTCGGACTGACAGTTACGAAGTTAATCAACACGCTTGCCGACCAGCCCGGGACAGTCAAATGCGGGTACATCATGGGGGAAAACCCGATGATCTCCGATCCGGACCTCCACCACGTGGAGAAGGGCCTGAAGAACTTCGAGTTCCTCGTCGTGCAGGACATCTTCATGACCGAGACTGGGGAACTTGCGGACGTCGTTCTTCCGGGCGCATGTTATGCAGAAAAGGATGGGACCCAGACTTCCACCGAACGCCGTGTCCAGAAGTGGAGAAAGGCGCAGGACCCGCCGGGAAAGGCAAAGCCGGACTGGCAGATCATCTGTGAGCTTGCAAAGGAGATGGGCTATGAGAAACAGTTCCCCTTCAAGAGCGCGGAAGAGATCTTTACCGAAGTCGCAAAGGTCACCCCGTCGTATGGCGGTATGGATTATGAGCGCCTCGAAAAGCCCGAAGCGCTTCACTGGCCGTGCCCTACCAAGGAACACCCGGGCACGCCCATCCTCCACAAAGAGAAATTCACCCACCCGGACGGACTTGGAATCCTCACGCCGATAGAGTTCAAATATCCGGCGGAAGTGCCTGACAAGGAATACCCGCTTATCATGACGACCGGCCGATGCATCTGGCAGTGGCATACGGGAACGATGACCCGGCGTTCAGCCGACCTCGAACGCGAAGAACCGACGGGCTGGGTCGAGATAAATACGGAAGATGCAGCGGCACTCGATATCAGGGACGAGGAAATGGTGCGCGCAATAACCCGCAGAGGGGAGATAACGATTGGCGCACGGGTCACAAATAATATCAAGAAAGGAGTTGTTTTCATGCCATTCCATTACAAGGAATGCGCAGCGAACGTGCTCACCAACAATGCCCTCGATCCGGTCGCGGCAATTCCGGAATTCAAGGCCTGTGCTGTGCGGTTAGAGAAGATTGCGGAGGCGAAGTAAGATGGCAGCAAAAGGTGACATGGTCTACGCCTGGACCACCGATAAAGAGATTGCAGAGAAGGCTGAGCTCGGCGGTGCCGTGACCGGTCTCCTCAAGTTTGCCTTGGAGAATAAGATCGTCGACGCGGTATTCGCGGTCAGGAAAGGTAAGGATCTCTACGATGCCGTACCTACGCTGATAACGGACCCGGCAGAACTCAAGAATTCAGCCGGATCACTCCACTGTGGGACGCTCCTTCTCTCGAAGCTGATAAAGAAATACCTTGACGGTGCCAACACCATGAAGATCGGTATCACCGTCAAGGGATGCGATATGATGGGGCTGTACGAGCAGGCAAAGCGCCAGCAGATAAACCTCGACAACCTGGTCATGATAGGCGTCAACTGCGGGGGGTCTGTGAGCCCCATAATGGCCCGGAAAATGATCAAGGAGAAGTTCGGGGTGGACCCTGACACTGTCCACAAGGAGGAGATCGACAAGGGGCAGTTCATCATCGAGTACGAGGGGGGTCATAAGGGGATCTCCATGGACGAACTCGAGGAGCAGGGGTATGGCCGGCGCAGTAACTGCCGCCGTTGCAAGCTGAAGGTTCCACGCCAGGCAGACCTTGCCTGCGGTAACTGGGGTGTCATCGGCGACAAGGCAGGAAAGGCAACCTTCGTCGAGGTGTGCAGTGAGAAAGGTGCGAACCTCCTGAACGGGGCCGTGAAGGCAGGCGTAATCCAGACGGAGGCTGCGAACCCGAAAGGGATCGAGATCCGCGGCAAGGTCGAGGGTGCGATGCTGAAACTCGGCGACAAGTGGCGGGCAAAAGATTTTGCTGCACTCGGCGAGGGAAAGAAGCGGCTTGAAACCATTGTAAAAGATACCTCACGCTGTATCAGGTGCTATTCATGCGTGGAGGCATGCCCGATCTGTTACTGCGTTGAATGCAGCACGAAGAAACCCTATCTTGTCCCACCCGGCGAGATACCACCAAATTTCATGTTCCAGTTGATCAGGTTCGCCCACATATCCGACAGCTGTGTGAACTGCGGACAGTGCCAGGAGCTCTGCCCGATGGATATCCCGAACGCCCTTTTCATGCATGCACAACAGGTCGAGCTTGAAAAGATGTTCGGACACGTGCCTGGTGTCAGCATGGAGCTGCCGGTTCTCGGTATTGCCGAAGAATCGGTCGAACGGGAACGGCTGGCATCTACCGGAAGCGACCAAATCTTCGATATATTCAAAAAATAACTTTTTTTTTGAGCGAAGATTACGCATAGGTTTTTAATTTGGGTACGGTGTCATTTTATCACCTGCCTTAGTCAGTGATTCACGACGGAAAAAAAGGTAAAAAATAACTACCCGAAATGTGATTGAAAAAAAAGTAAAAAAAAAGGGTATAGTGCCATTTTAACTAACCAACTCATCAAGAAATTTACGAGAGAAAAAATAGCCAGAGTATTGTTCCAAAATTCAGATCAAAAAAGTGTTCCTGATAATGGACAGAAAATACTGACGCTCCAGGGGCTTCACCCCGCCGCTGTGGCGGCCCGGTCGGATAGGACTGTCCTGTTGACTCTTTCCCTCTTATCATCCGATCGACCCTGTCCAAAGACTATCCTGATGAGGGAGGGGCAGGGGGAGTGAAACCCCCTCCTGTCAAATATTTTAACTATGATATCAGAGAGGGCTCCAAAACATAAGCTGGAAATTCGGAAAATTATCCAGTTATTGGCAAAGATTTAGGGGTAGGAGTGGGGCCTTATCAAAAAAAATAATTCCGTATTAAAATATATTCCCGGTCAAATGCCATTCCGGGCCGAACTGGGAGTCTGATTTAAAAGGATCCGGTTTTGTGTAGGGCCAGTTGTCAGGTATATTCCCATATCCGAATGGTATCACTGCCGGGACCGACCAGTTGGGGGACATGAAATTTTCGTCTGCCACGGGAGTAATGGCGGGCACGGTCCAGTTAGGCGATAAAAACGTCGGATCTGCTATCGGTGAGATCGCCGGGACTTTCCAGTCGGGGGAGAAGAATGACGGATCGGTATACAGGAGGGAGAGATCAGGTGATGAAGTATAAGGCGATACGAGCGATCCGGTTGCAGACGGGTTGTTCAGGTTCGGTACTGCCCAGTCCTTTGAGAGAAATGTGGGATCGGTGAAGGTGGTCGAGACGGGTGCCGCTTTCCATTCAGGGGAGAGGAATGCAGGGTCGGTAAAATATATACCGCTCATCCATTCGGAACCGAATACATCCTGCCCAAACGCGGCGGAAACGGGAATAATTCCCCAGCCCCCGCATAAGAGCACCCCGAGGATGAATATTGCTAAAACTTTCTTATCGTGCATAATTCCCATTTCGTTTTCA
>DATKKE010000041.1:0-15546 GCA_035543455.1 Methanoregulaceae archaeon | reverse complement strand
GCCCCGTTCGGGACGGATGATACACTTACCGAACCCGCCAGTTCCGATGTCTGGAGCGGTGCAAACACCGGTATCGTCTGCCCGGGTTCCGGGTTGAGTGAATAGGATTGCAGCCAGGTGATGTAACCGATCTTTGATATTTCGATACTGTGACCCGGGGTACCCCCGGAAAAAACAGGGATTGTAACCGGAGATTCCCCCACGAACGTTCCGTCGAATACCACATCTGCACCAGGGGGATCAGAACTCACCCGGTAATACCCATAATCGCCTGACGGGGAAGGTTCAGGCTGGAATACATTTACTGCTGCCACTGGTATCATGGCAATAGCTAATATTGCCGGGATGAGAAACCAGATGATCCGTGATGCAGCATGTGCCTTCACGAAATAACCCCGTTAAAAGGCAATTCCCGGCAGACCTGATAAAAGAACCGGTGGTGGAAGGTGCCATGAAAGCTACGGTGACTGCAATGACAGGTACCCGCCGGGTTATCCGGATTATGTCCGATCATGTGACGGAAGAAATCGATACTTTCCTTTATCTGTCAGATGGAACAGACTGGCAGGTTCCGATCGATTTTTCAAGACCTGAAAATCTTCATAATCCAGGGCCCCGGCCGGGGTCCAAATACATCGGATTTTGTGAATGATCTGCGCGTATCATTTCATAGTCATTTGAGAATGGATGGGGCGAGTTGACCCCATGTTTGAAAAAAAGGATAATACCGGTCGATTTACCGACACGAAACCGATATTATCGAATAATATTTTTAATAAATGCAATAAATTATATGAAAATAATAGTTTTAATAATTATTTTATTGAATTCTAAATTAATATTTTAAATAATGAAAATAATTTTTGTTTGAGATACATTTATCATATATTATATAATATTTACATTTGTGGCAAAGACTGTCTCGGTGACAGATGAGGCGTATGATGCCCTTGTCTCCATCAAACGGGGTAAGATGACATTCTCCGATGTAGTCATGAGCATGTACAACGATCTGTACGGGACGGTAGACGAAGAGGAAGAAGAAAAGGAAAAAGAAGTGAAGTCGAAAACTGGGAGAATGCGATGAATGCAGAGTTTGACATCTCGGATATCAGCACCCTCCTGCATGATCTCGCCGCTTCCGGGGAGATAACACTGAGCAAGGCAGACGATTTCATCTGGTTGATGAAGATGAGAATCGCCCTCCTCGAGATGGAGTTCGACGAGTTAGATGCTGGTCTCTCCTCACACACCAGTCCCAGCTGGCAAGACTACCGTCCAAAGCCCGATGTATCATCGGAAACCCCAGTCTGACCACCCGCTCGCCAACCACCAAAACGATCGGTAAGCATAAGTAAGCACGAAAGACCTTTCCTCAAATCGGAGCAATGGCCCGCGGAAGAGCGGTCCCGGGCCAGTGCTCCCCGATGCGAACATTAAAATTATGCCGGAAAGGAACAATTACTGAACCGGATGTAATCGCTATCCGGACTTGGAATGGGTATGCACGTTTTTTCTTAGCGATTGAAATAAATGCATCCTTCCCGTGTATTCCCCTGTCCTTGAAAATCAAGGAATGGATTCTTTTTGGGATATCCGACATAACCAGAAATAATTAAAAATGATTAATAATGATAAACCTCAAAAGATCCTGAGGACTGATGAATGAATGATCTGTTATTCCTGATAGGATTTCCCCTGATAATCGCCCTTTTGATGCTTCTTGTTTCGAAAGAGAATATCAGGAATATAGTCGTTATCTGTTCGTCACTGGTGCTCGGTCTCGCCTCGCTATATTTACTCGTGACGTATTTTAACGCAAACAGCGTGATGTTCAGTATACCCTTCGAGCCGACTGCTCACATCATGTTTTTCATCGAGATAATTCTTGCTTTATACATCCTGTACGTGGGGGTAAAATACCGGAAAACTTTTACCGTATTCCTTATACTCCTTCAGGCAGGATTGCTTGTTTTTCTCGAGGCCGGGCTCATTCCTGGGATGAATATAGAAAATAATCTCTTTATAGACCAGCTCTCGATCATCATGGCGATGATCATCGGGATCATCGGCAGCCTGATTTGTGTCTATGCGGTCGGTTACATGGAAACATATCACCAGCACCATTCGGGAATAAAAGACAGGAGAAAACTGTTTTTTTTTATCATGTTTGTCTTTTTGTCGGCTATGTTCGGCCTGGTCTTCTCGAATAATCTCATCTGGATCCTGTTCTTCTGGGAAATCACCACGATTTGTTCATTCATCCTGATAGGGTATTCCCAGACCATGGAGGCGACAAATAATGCATTTCTTGCCCTTTCCATGAATCTTCTTGGTGGTGTGGCGTTCATCGCAGCATTGATCTATATTGCGGTAATGATCCCGTCCGGGCAGATGTTCGAGCTTGAGTCTCTGGTCAGCTCGGGGTACGCGCTCGCGCTTGTCCCGGCAGTGTTGATCAGTTTCGCCGGCATTACAAAGGCTGCGATAATGCCATTCTCATCATGGCTCGTTGGTGCAATGGTCGCTCCCACACCGGTTTCAGCCCTGTTGCACTCGAGCACCATGGTAAAGGCGGGTGTCTATATAATCGTGCGGTTCGCTCCCGTGTTATCAGGAACGTCGGAAGGTCTTATGATAGCCCTCGTAGGCGGTATTACCTTCCTCCTGGCCTCGTGTATCGCGGTATCCCAAAGTAATGCGAAGAAAGTGCTTGCATATTCAACAATCGGAAATCTCGGGCTGATCGTCGCATGTGCCGGGGTCGGGACCTACAACCTGATGTGGGTAGCGATTCTCCTGATTATTTTCCATGCGATTGCGAAATCACTCCTTTTTCTCTGTGTAGGAACTGTGGAGCACAGGATTGGAAGCCGGGATATCGAAGATATGGGCGGGCTCATCGTGCGAATGCCAAAAGTTGCGGTGATGATGTTTATCGGTATGGCCGGTATGTTCCTGGCACCGTTCGGTATGGTTATTTCCAAATGGGCCGCAATCGAGGCATTCATTACCGCACCACTGGGTCTTATCTTCATTGTAATCCTCGCGTTCGGCGGTTCGGTCAGCCTGTTCTTCTGGAGCAAATGGATGGGGAAGATCATCTCGGTAATGAGAAACCAGGAAAATGTTGAAAATAATATAAAGTGGGAAAAATGGGCGGTTCTTACGACACTGACCGGCCTCGTCGTCGTTGTGGCGCTGATCTTCCCCCTGATTTCGACCTACCTCATCGAACCATTTGTCATGAATATCTACGGTCAGACGACACGCCTTTCGCAGGCCAATATCGCTATCATGCTCATGATGCTCTGCCTGTTGATGATCATGCCATTATCCCTGTTGTTTTACGGAAAAAAATCAAAACACATCGCACCGTATATGGGTGGCTGTACAACCGAAGGAGAAATGAAATTTGCCGGTTCAATGGGTACTTCACGTGAGCTGGTTCTCTCGAATTATTATCTCAAGAATTTGTTTGGCGAGGACAGGGTATTCATGATCGGGACCCTGTTATGCTGGGCACTCCTGCTCATTGCCGGTATCCTCCTCGTGGGGGCGGTCATATGATATCCGGGCCGTATTTATCGGTCATTAATGCGATCCTCTATATCCTCCTGGCACCCGCTGTCGGAGGTCTTATCGCCGGGATCGACAGGAAAGTAACGGCCCGCATGCAGGGCAGGGTCGGACCGCCGGTGCTCCAGCCGTTTTACGACGTTGGCAAGCTCTTCGAGAAGGAGGACGTGGTAGTAACGACTACCCAGAACTTCTACGTGCTTTCCTATCTGGTTTTCATGGTGGTAGCGGGAGCATTATTCTTCTCCGGCGGGGATATGCTGTTGATCATCTTCGCGTTCACCCTTTCCCACATATTCCTTGTACTGGGTGCATATTCATCATTCTCACCCTACAGCCATGTCGGAGCCGAACGTGAACTTATCCAGATTATTGCGTACGAGCCGATGATCATCTTTACTGCGGTCGGGATGTACATGGTCACGAAGAGCTTTTTCGTAAGCTCAATCGTCAGTTCCGGAATTCCCATCATCCTCTATCTCCCCGGTGTGTTTATCGGATACCTTATGGTTCTCACTATCAAGCTCCGGAAATCACCCTTTGATCTTTCGACCTCGCACCATGCCCACCAGGAGATCGTCAAGGGAGTCACTACAGATTTTTCAGGACCTAACCTTGGAAAAATCGAAATCGCCCACTGGTTTGAGTACGTCTTCCTGATCGGTGTCGTGTACCTGTTCTTCGGCTGGAATCCCCTTCTTGCAATAGCAGCGATTGTTATCGCGTATTTCCTCGAAATACTCATCGATAACACAACTGCCCGCGTGAAGTGGGAGCTTACCCTGAGAAGCGCATGGCTTGTTGCCGGAACACTCGGTATCGTGAACCTTGGAGTACTATACTATCTTAAGGCGGTCGTGCCATGACATACCTGAAAAAATCTCCATGGATAATTCATTATGATGCTTCCTCATGCAATGGGTGTGATATCGAGGTACTGGCGGCACTGACCCCGCTCTACGATGTAGAGAGGTTTGGGATCGTAAATACGGGGAACCCGAAGCATGCAGATGTTTTTCTGGTCACCGGCTCGGTCAACGAACAGAACAAAGAGATCCTCAGGAACACCTATGAACAGATTCCGGAACCGAAGGTCGTTGTAGCGATAGGGATATGTGCGACATCAGGTGGGGTATTCCGGGAATGTTACAATGTTTCCGGGGGTATCGATAAGATCATCCCTGTAGATGTATTTGTCCCCGGCTGTGCTGCACGCCCCGAGTCAATTATTGACGGTGTGGTAGCGGCATTGGGCATTCTTGAAAATAAGAGGCATGCGATGATAGAAAGACCTGGCAGGCAGATTAATAAGGCGGGTGATGCCGTTTGACGATAGAAGAGCAGCTGACCACGCCTGTTGAAATAGGGAACCTCATCGGAAGGGTGGAACAATTCAGAAACGAAGGTTACCGGCTTGTACAAATTGGTTGCACGGCGCTTGGTGACAGCTATGAAATCAATTATTCCTTTGATAAGGATTACGGGTTCCGGAATATCAGGATAACAATCAAAGAAGGTACCGAGGTGCCGAGTATTTCTGGAATGTACTGGGGTGCATTCATTTACGAGAATGAAATGCACGATCTCTTTGGCATCCGGGTCAGGGGGATGAATATTGATTTCAAAGGTACTCTCTTCAGGACTACGATAAAATATCCCTTCGGCAACCCGGTCCCGAAAGGAGAAGAGCAATGACTAGGCAGATCATCATTCCGTTCGGACCCCAGCACCCGGTCTTCCCGGAGCCGATACACCTCGACCTGGTCCTGGAGGACGAGAAGGTGGTGGATGTAATCCCTTCGATAGGATATATTCATCGCGGATTTGAAAAACTCGTGGAAAAGCGGGAATTTCCTGATTATGTGTATATCGCGGAGAGGACCTGCGGCATCTGCAGTTTCATCCACGGGATGACCTACTGCCAGGGGATCGAACAGGTCATGAATATCGAGGTACCGGAACGAGCCCTGTTCCTGCGAACTATCTGGTCGGAATATTCAAGGCTCCATTCCCATCTTCTCTGGCTTGGTTGTTTTGCGGACTCATTCGGGTTCGAGAATCTGTTTATGAACGCCTGGAGAATACGGGAACGGATCCTTGATGTACTGGAGCAGACGACCGGGGGAAGGGTCATCCAGGGTGCCTGCAAGATAGGCGGAGTCAGGCTGGACATCGATAATGAAAAACTCGGCCGGATGAGTAACGATCTCGATAGTATCAGGGAGGAGATTGACGTGCTGACGACAATCTTCCTCCGGGACAACTCAATTAAGCACCGCCTGAAGGACATTGGAGTCCTTCAAAAGGCAGATGCGTATCAGATGGGGGCAGTTGGCCCGGTTGCCCGCGCCAGTGGTCTGGCCATCGATATCAGGAAAACCGGCTATGCCGCGTATGGTAAACTCGACCTCGAAATTGCCACGGAACATGAAGGAGACAGCTATGCACGCTGTGTTGTCCGGGCCAGGGAATTATTCACCTCAATCGACCTGATCAAACAGGCTATCAGGACGATCCCTGATGGACCCGTCGACATCAAGGTGACAGGGGCGCCGGATGGAGAATATTTCTCCCGCTCTGAACAGCCCCGCGGGGAACTTATCCATTATGTGAAGGGCAATGGTACAAAGTTCCTTGTGAGGGCCCGTATCAGGACGCCGACACTGACCAACATTCCTCCGCTGGTAAAGATGCTCCAGGGATGCGAGCTTGCAGATGTCCCGGTCATTGTACTCTCGATCGATCCCTGCATCGGGTGTGCGGAGAGGTGAATTAAATGGCATTCTTTGAGATGGCAAAAACAGCACTAATGACGGTACTTCGCAGACCTGCGACGATCCGGTATCCGTTCGAGCCTGCCAAAAAAACCGATATTTCAAGGGGCCATGTTGTTATCGATGAAAGCAGGTGTATCTCATGTAGTTTATGCCAGAAGAGATGCCCGGCACAGGCGATCGTTGTCCTTAAAGACGAGAAGACCTGGCAAATCGACAGGCTTCGGTGCGTCGTCTGTCGGGCATGCGTTGATGTATGCCCGGTAACGTGCCTGTTCATGGATACGCAGTATACTGCTCCGATGACGACCCGCGGGGTTGAAACTGTGGCGATTACGTACGTGAAACCGCCAAAACCGGAAAAACCCTCTGCAACCGGTGAAGCTCAGACCTAGCCTGATTATCCCCTGTTTAAAAAACCCGGAACCCCACGATATCGCATTAATTAATCGAGTCTTGGGAGTAACGTGCCGTAAATAAACAAACTGCTTCTTTTTTTTCTGAACCAGGGTATCATACCGCAGGAGACGCACCGGGGATTTCAAAAGAATGAATTAAAAAGATTTATTTTCTCATTCGCGATATGATGGACTATTTAAAAACAATATGTGAAACAGCCGACAATGTCATAGGAAATAAGTGGATGAATCCCTGAACAGCCGTATAAAAAGGGCTGCGCTTTCCGGGATGCCTGGTAAACCTGGAAGACCCCGATGATAAACTTTCCTTATCCGTCCGCGCAATGGCAAGGGGAGTCCCCCTGTTTTCAATTTCGTATAATTTTTTTGCCAATTCCCGATCGGGTATCTCGTCTACGGGTTATTATACCTAAAGGGTGGTCACCGGAGTATGATGGCTGATGCCTGATGTTGATTTTTTCATCGTAAGCATACTTGGCATAGCAGCAGTGGTAACGGCAGTCGTTGCTACAATCCAGAAAAATCTTATTCGCGCCATTCTTTCCTACGCAATCAGCAGCGTGAGCCTCGCAGCAATTTTCTTTGTACTCGAATCTCCTTACGCAGGCGCCCTGGAACTAACCGTCGGGGCAGGACTGGTGGCCGTTCTCCTACTCGTCGCACTCATTCTCGGAGGAGGGGAGGAGGAGGAGATTCCAGTATGAACCGAAAGACTGTATGTGCGATATTTTTTGGAATGGCTTTTGTTATCCTTTTTATCACCGCAATGGCCCCTGCCAGTATGGTTTGGCCACCCGTACCACCTCAGGCAATCCCGATCGGTGCAGTGATGTGGAAAAGCCGCACCCTTGAGGCGATCCTTCAGGGCTTTATCCTGCTGGCAGGGGTTTTCTCCATACTCCTGCTCCTCGGGCCCGGTACGGTAAGGAGGAGGCACCCGTGATCGCATCCGGATCTCTCCTTATCTTTGTTATTGCAGCAGCACTTTTTGCGGTGGGCCTGATGGGGCTCATCTCCCGCAGTCATCTGATCAAACTGGTCATGGGGCTCCAGTTTATCGAAAAATCCGTTTGCCTTGTTTTTATCCTTGGCGGATATCTTTCCGGGGATTTGGGTACGTCGCAGACGGTTGTGTTCATTATCATCGCCATCGAGGCGGTTGTTACCGGGGTAGCACTTTCACTGGCTATCCTCATCCGGCGGCTCTGGAACACGTTTGATTATACACGCCTTTCCGAGATTCTCCAGGGAGGTGGGAATTGATGAATGTTCAGCCCTGGATGCTCGTATTTATTGTCGTAATGCCCTTTTTTGGTTCCTTTGCGATAATATTCCTTCATAAAAGGCCCAATGCCCGGGAAGCCGCGTCGTTTCTTTCCGCAGTCCTGACGTTTGGAGTCTGCCTGATGGTCCTCCCATCGGCATTTGCACAGCAACCGGTAACCACGCCGCCGCTCGTCGTACTGCCGGGACTTTCGCTCCAGTTTACGGCAGATGCACTCGCCCTCCTGTTCGCTGTCATTGCCTCTTTTCTCTGGATATTAACAACAATTTATAATATCGGCTATATGCGTGGCTTAAAAGAACACGCCCAGACCCGTTATTATACCGCTTTCGCAATATGCATCGGGGCCACGATGGGGGTGGCACTATCTTCCAATCTTTTTGCACTCTTCCTGTTTTATGAAATCCTTGCAATTGCAGCGTACCCTCTCGTAGCCCATAGCGAGACTGCGCAGGCACTTGCCGCCGGCCGGAAATACCTGATTTATACCCAGTCGGGAGGAGTAGCCATTCTTGCAGGTATGATGAGCCTGCTCGCCATGGGAAACGCCATTGATTTTATTCCGGGAGGAAACCCGGGCATTGCGTCTATGGCCCCTGAGTTTGCCCGCCTCGGTTTCCTCCTTCTTATGGCCGGCTTCGGCGTCAAGGCAGCACTTGTCCCGCTGCACGGGTGGCTCCCGAGTGCCATGATCGCACCGACTCCCGTAAGCGGGCTTCTCCATGCGGTGGCCGTCGTAAATACCGGCGTTTTCGGGCTTTTCAGGCTGATTATGTACCTTTACGGTCCGGATCTGATGGTCTCCCTCGGCCTGCAGTACCTCGTTATCGCTGCGGCCGTGGTTACCATCGTTGTCGGATCCCTCCTCGCCCTGCTCCAGGACGATTTCAAACTACGGCTCGCGTACTCAACCGTGAGTCAGCTCAGTTACATGATCCTCGGTGCGGCGGTTCTCCTGCCCCCGGGAATCTCCGGAGTTTCCGAAGCAGGAAGGGCGGCAGCAGTTATCGGGGCTACATTTGCATTCACCGCGCATGCGTTCGGCAAACTGGCAATGTTTTTTGTCGCAGGATCCGTGGCGGTGGAGACAGGGAAGACGAAGATCTCCCAGCTTGACGGGATCGGCAGGAAAATGCCCTGGGAATTTGCCGCGTTTACCCTTGCGACGCTGAGCATGGCCGGACTCCCTCCCATGGCAGGGTTCATTGCCAAATACTACCTGTCTCTCGGCATCGGTGCGGGAAACCCGGGTGACTGGTGGATTCTTCTCGTCCTCGTGCTTGGAAGTGTCCTGAACCTCGCATATTTCCTTCCTGTCATTATCCGGGCATTTTTCCAGCCTTCCGAATATGAAACGCCTGAGGTCCGGTGGACACTTCTCGGCCCGACTCTCGTCACTGTGGCCGGCGCACTTATTCTCGGACTCTGGACGGTCGTACCGTTCAGCCCGTTCGGTCTCTGTGCCCAGGTGGCAGCTCAGGCGACCAAAACCGCACTTCTCGTTTCCGGTACGATCAGTATAGGCAACACAATTCCCCCGTTCCTGATATTCCTCATCGGCACTCCGCTCGTATTGATCCTAAAAGGGCGGGCACGGCAGGCCGGGTTGATCGGGCTAGGCGGTATTGCGCTTATCGACGTCCTGCTTCTTCCGGGAGGTTATCTTTCAGGCCAGGCGGCCGCCGGCGTAGTGCAATGGACCGTACCGTTCATGGGGTACACGCTGTTCCTTCTGCGGGTTGACAGCCTTTCATACCTGACAGGGCTGATTTTTGCAATCATCACATTCCTTGCCATTCTCTATGCCGCGGCAGTAGCCCCACCCCGTCTCCATCTCTTCGCCCTTATCTATGCTGCTGCCTCACTCGGGGTTGTTTTTGCCGGGGACTGGATTGCCCTTCTTATCTTCTGGGAGGTGATGGCGATCACCTCGACATTCCTGATCTGGCAGGAACGCGGAGAAGCAATCGGGGCGGGGTACCGGTACTTCCTGTTCCATGGGCTTGGCGGCGCTCTACTGGCCGCAGGGATTGCCCTCCTGTTTATTGGAGGAGGTTCTCCCATTGTCGGTTCACTGGCCGGGATTCCCGCAGCCACGTACCAGCTATGGGCATCGGTCCTGATCGTGCTTGGTATCGGGGTGAATGTTGCGTTCATTCCGCTCCACACCTGGCTTCCGGACGCCTATCCGCGGGCAAATTTTGTCGCCAGCGTCTTTTTATGCGTTTATACAACAAAAGCAGCGGTATATCTCCTTGCACGTGCCCAACCCGGGACCGAGTATATTGCCTTCATGGGAGCCCTGATGGCGGTTTACGGTGTGACATTCGCATTGCTCCAGAATGATATGCGGCGTCTCCTGTCGTATCACATCATTTCACAGGTCGGTTACATGGTGGCGGGTGTGGGCATCCTGGGATGGTTCGGTGCAGCATCCGGAATCGGGCAGCTCGGCTTTGACGGGGGAATGGCGCATATGTTTAATAATATCCTCTATAAGACGCTCCTTTTCATGGCCATCGGCGTCATCATCTGGAAAACAGGTGAAAATACCCTGAGCCGTGTAGGAGGCCTGCAGAAAAAGATGCCCGTCACGGCATTTGTATTCTGGGTCGCTGCGTTTTCGATCTCCGGTGTCCCGTTTCTCAACGGCTTCGTCTCGAAAGGAATGGTACTTATGGCAGCCGAAGAGGCAAACATCTGGTTATGGGTTCTTCTTGAAATTGCTTCCTTCGGTACATTCCTGTCGTTCCTGAAACTCGGGTATTTTGCTTTTTTAAGACCCGGCGATACAAAAGCCTCTGACCCTCCGTTCCTTATGCAGGCCGGAATGCTGGGTGCCGCTCTCTTGTGTATCCTGATTGGGATATTCCCTGATATCCTCTATGCCATCCTGCCTTACCCGACGACCTTCCAGGCATATGCCCCTGCCCCGTTGTTCGGTGCAGGTCTTGTACTGGGGGCTGCGTTGCTGTTCTTCTATGTAATAGGGAGAAAATGGCTTGAACCACATGATACAACGTTAAAAGACTTTGATATCGCGTACGTTGGCCTCGCGCATGGTCTTATAAGTTTTGCGGAGGTCCTCCAGGGAGTGTGTGCAAAAATCTATGGATATGCGGTATCGGTTGCAACCAGCCTGTTTCTTGCCGGAAAATTAGCCATGGGTATGGAAAACAGGGATGTTAACTGGAACATTGCCGTCTTCGGTGGCGTGATAATCGCGTTCATGACCGTTATTCTCATCGGGGTGGGCCTGTGATACTGTCGGACCTTACCCTCTATGTCCCCCTGTACATCGCGATCGGTGGTTGTGTAATCTATTTTGTCAGCCGTTCGCTACCTTCCCGGATTCGCTCCATAAGTGGAACTCTTACGGCAATCTGGTTGCTTTTCGCTTTCGCCCTTCTCTTTTCAGTCATATTGCGGCACACGATATTCGTTAATATTTCTTTTATCGGCATTACCGGCGGGCTTCTCATTACCGGGATTGGCGCAGTAGCTGCCTGGGCATCCCAGGGCAGTATCGATCCCGAAGGCCCGGTCCATCTTTATTATCCACTGTTCCTGTTCGCGCTTGCAGGGGCAACAGCCGTCGGATTTGCGACAGATCTCTTCACCATTTTCGTTATGGTCGAACTGTCCGCAATCCCGGTATATGCGCTTGTCGCATACCGGTACCGGCAGGACAGGGCGTCGCTTTCATCGGCGATAAAATATCTGATCCAGGGTGTGGCCGGAACTATTACCGCCCTTCTTGGCATCTCAATTCTGTTTTTCCTTGGTCATACGCTCTCAATAACCGAGCTCCCTCGTGCGCTTGCCGGTGCAAACCAGGTGATTGTTTTGATCGCCGGTGTCCTGATCATTCTTGGTTACGGGGTAAAACTTGCCATTATTCCCCTGCACACATGGTTGCCCGAAGCATATGCCCGGGCCCCGTCCGGAATCACCGTCATCATGGTTGGGGCGACGAAAACAGGAGTGCTTATAGCACTGTTCCTGTCCCTTTCGGCGCTACCTGCCAGTCTGAACCTGCCATTTGACCTCGGCCTGGTCGTCACGTTTTTTGCGGTACTGACCATGACGGTAGGTAACCTGCTGGCCCTGAACCAGGCGGAACTCCGTTATGCCCTCGCATACTCGAGCATTGCCCAGATGGGTTATATTTTCCTGGGCTTCGGAATCGGGATGATATATAACCTGCCATTGGGATACATAGCCGGGCTCTATTACGCGATCGCCTATTCACTGACGAAAAGCGGGGCATTCCTGACGGCAGATGCATTTGCAACAAGTGCCGGGTCTCCGGAGACGTCGAAAATGAGGGGGCTTGGCGCCCGTTACCCTCTTCTCGGGATATCGTTGGTAATCTTTGTATTCGGGTTAATCGGGGTGCCGTTTACCTGTGGGTTCCTTGGCAAGCTGCTCCTTGAACAGGCGGGAATGGTTACATCGTTACTCAGCGGATTCATCCTCGCCCTGATCCTTGCCGTGAACAGTGCAATTTCACTGGGCTACTATGTACCGATACTCTCGACTATTATCTTCAAAGGGAAAGGAAACGATCCCGGAGGCGTATCCTTGGAAAATTCCCAAACAATTCCGGTCATGGTTATGTCGGCAATTGTACTCCTGGCAATAATCACCGTTTATTTCGGACTTTTTCCCGAGTCATTCGACTGGATCTCACATGCAGGCGCACAACTCTTCACATGGGGGAATCCCAATTGACCCCGGAACAAATTCTTACCTCCCCGGTCATCATCATTATCTGCGCCCTCGCTGCAGGATACCTCCTCTATGTCTGGTCCGGTAAAATTGCTCCACCCTTCAACAGATCCGTAAATAAATCCATGCCCTATGTCGGAGGTGAAGTTGCGGAAGCACAAGCATACAGACCCGGCTACCAGTTCTTCTATGTTGCCTTGTTCTTCACCGTCGTGCATGTGGCTGCGCTGTTTCTCGTGATTGCCCCCCCGGATGCACCGTTATGGGCTACTCTCGGTTATCTTGCCATAGTGGCAGTTGCGGTCACCGTTTTGAGGTGGGAGCAATGACAATTTTAGTGGATATCGGCAGAAGGAAGGTGTATAGCGAAATTTATTCATGTTTTAAAGAAAAAGGGGGGGGAGATGCCCCGAAGAACGGTTTAATATGGGGTCGTGGAGGTAATTCTGCATAATGGCAACATCTTCAGGTACGTTCAACCAGCGCCTGGTTACCTGGGCCCGGATAAAATCCCCCTGGGTTACAATTTTTAACAGCGGAGCATGTAACGCGTGCGATATTGAGATAATTGCCTGCCTGATGCCCCGTTTTGACATCGAACGTTTCGGTATCCTGGCGAAGGGGTCACCCCGTCATGCAGACATCCTGATTATCACGGGGAATATCACCCTGAAGCAGGCATCCCGTCTCCGCCGTGTATGGGAACAGATCCCGGAACCCAAATATGTAATTGCCATGGGGGCGTGCGGTGCCTCGGCTGGGGTATTCCATGGTCTGTACCATATGATGGCTAGCGTGGAACGTGTCGTCCCGGTTGATATCTATGTTGCCGGCTGCCCGCCTCGTCCCGACGAAATCATCAATGCGGTTGTGGCGTGCTTAAACCTCATAAAGGAAGATGCTTTACACGGTGGGAAGGAATGGCGCCGGAAAAAAGGCCGTGAATTACCAAAAATTGATAATAATGAGGGGGAAGTGACCCGATGAACCAGCTGATATCTATTGACGCGGTACAGGAAATGATGAAGGGAATTGGAACTGCCGAACTGGTCCGTTACAACAGGATCAGGGTTGCAATAGCCCAGGAAATGACCAGGAAAGCTGTTTCATTAGTGATGGGTCCGCTCGGATGTGATCGCCTGATAACGATGAGCACCGCCGATAATGGCGATACATTCGAACTTATTTACCACCTCACCGGCCCTCATCAAATGGTCATTTCACTTGCCACCGGACTCCCGCGCGAAAAGCCTGAAACCGAATCGATGTCGGATCTTCTCCCGGCAGGTATCTATGAACGGCAGATCCATGACCTGTTCGGTATCTTCTTCAAGGGGAATCCCAACATGAAGAGAATCATCCTGAACGAGGACTGGCCGGCGGATGAATTCCCTTTAAGGAAAGACTGGGAAAAAGGTCCCGATACATTCTACGGGGGTATAAAAGGGGAGAAGATCTGAATGCCTGAAGTAATCATCCCCATCGGGCCCCAGCACCCCGCCCTCAAAGAACCGGTAAATTTCAGGGTTATTGCTGACGGTGAGAAAATTATCCGTCTCGAACTGGATCTCTCCTACAACCACCGGGGAATTGAAAAGGCAGCAGAAAATCGTAATTTCATCAGGGTCCTCCCCCTGCTGGAACGGGTCTGCGGGATATGCTCCCATTCTCATTCAACGGTCTTTGCCAAGGGAATCGAAGAGATTATGCACCTTGAAATTCCCCCCCGGGCCCAATATATCCGCACCATTATTGCGGAGCTCGAGCGGATGCACAGTCACATGCTGTGGCTCGGAGTTGCAGCTCACGAGATTGGCTTTAACACACTTTTCATGTGGACATGGCGGGACCGGGAGGAAGTCCAGGATACACTTGAGGAGATGAGTGGAAACCGGGTCCACTATGGAATGAATGAGATAGGTGGCGTACGGTGCGACCTTACTCCCGTCCAGGTGGATAAGGCCCTGTCACGTCTGCCAAATCTCGAAGAGAGAATTGAAAAATATGTGGATATGGTAAACAACCAGAAGACAATGCTGCTGCGGTTTAAGGGTGTCGGACACATGTCAAAGGAGGAGGCATTGAAATTCGGGGCTGTGGGACCGACGGCCCGGGCAAGCGGCGTGGATATCGACACCAGGAGAGACGATCCCTATCTCGCGTACCCGGAAGTCCCCTGGAACGTGGTAACTGATACCAATGGCGATGTATACGGGCGGACCCGTGTCCGGATCGGGGAACTTTTCGAAAGCATAAAGATCGTACGTTATTGCCTGGAAAACCTCCCCGGAGGGCCGATCCGTGTAAATAATCCGCCAAAGATCGCTCCGGTGGGAGAAATATTATCCCGCTACGAAGCTCCACGGGGGGAGGTTGTGCATTTCATCCGGACAAACGGCACCGATAAGGTCGAACGGGTTGACATCCGCACTCCGACGCTCGCAAACTGGACGTCGGTTGCGATGTGCCTGGTCAACCAGAACCTTGCCGATATACCGGTGATCGTGGCGGCAATAGACCCCTGCCTCTCATGCACGTCAAGGATTGCCGTCATGAACCGGAATGACCGGAAGGCCGGAGTGATTACCATGGATGAACTGAGGAAAAGAGATCGCACCTGCAGGATTAAGCTCGATGAGTCATGATTGATCCGCTGTTACTTATCGTATACGTAATCATCTTTCCGGGATTTGTCTTCCTTTTAGCATATGCGCTGTTTTTTGAATTCCTTGACCGCAAAATTACCGCCCGGATGCAA
>DATKKE010000040.1:0-37492 GCA_035543455.1 Methanoregulaceae archaeon | reverse complement strand
AATTCAAGCCTCAGCCGTGATTTGAGACACCGATGTTAAAATCACTAATATTTGCAGTTAAAA
Organism: Methanoregulaceae archaeon; assembly: GCA_035543455.1. GTDB lineage: Archaea > Halobacteriota > Methanomicrobia > Methanomicrobiales > Methanospirillaceae > CAIKOD01. Next base: position 37,429 of record DATKKE010000040.1, on the reverse strand, counting down.
ATAGTATATATTGCAATATTAAATCTGTTTGAAGGCCTGTTTTGCCATAGTAACTCTCTGCTCAAAATCGGGTCCTTCAAGTTCTTCAACCACGGATTCTAGCACCCCTGGAATATCGATATGCTGCGGGCATTTTTCAGCGCACTGCCCACATTGGACGCACAGCGATGCAAACTCAGGTTGCCCGAGAGCCACAGCTCCTCCAAGCCGTGCTGCGTACATGAATTTCTCCCCAGACGGATTGTCGGCCAGAGTCAGGTTATTGTAATGTTCGAAACAGAGCGGGATGTTGACCCCAGAAGGACAGGGCATACAATATTGGCATCCGGTACAGGCGACTTTCATAAGCTCGCGGTATTTCTGCTCCACCCTCTTGACGAGCGATAGCTCTGCGTCTTTGAGCGAATGAGGGTAAGCCTGGCCCGCTACCTTGAGATTCTCACGGATATGTGCCTCGTCATTCATGCCTGATAGGACAACCGTCACTTCGGGATGGTTCCATACCCAGCGAAAAGCCCATTCTGCCGGCGTTCTATTTACCAGGGCTTCGTCCCAGATCTCTTTCACTGCCTGTGGGACGGTCTTCGTCAGGTTACCTCCCCTGAGAGGTTCCATGATCACGACGCCGAGGCCTTTCGAGGCAGCGTACTCAAGACCTGCGGTGCCGGCCTGGTTCTTCTCGTCTAAGAAGTTGTACTGTATCTGACAGAAATCCCAGTCGTACGCATCTACGATCCGGTTGAAATCCTCCGAGGAACCGTGGAAGGAAAAACCTGCATTCATGATACGACCATCGGCTTTGGCCTGATCGAGGAATTCTGCGACGCCAAGTCCGAAAACATTGTCCCACAGTTCGCCAACGAGTGCATGGACGAGGTAGTAATCGATATGATCTGTCCTTAGTTTCCCAAGTTGGGCATTCAGGAATTTGTCCATGTCCTCCCGCTTCTCGATCAACCATGAGGGGAGCTTAGTCGCCAGTTTAACTTTCTCACGGTACCCGTCGGAAAGGGCACGTCCCACGAAAGGCTCGCTCTGCCCCATGTGATAGGGCCAGGCTGTGTCGACATAGTTAATGCCATTATCAATTGCGTACCGCACCTGTTTCGTCGCCCTTTCTTCATCGATTAAGCCATCCTCTTTTTCAGGGAGACGCATGCATCCGAATCCGAGGATGGAGAGTTCGTCGCCGTTCTTCGGCATTTTCCGATACAACATAATCTTTCACCTGATTTCCAAACTTGTGTAATCTGTAATCGTGGAGGTCAACAGAGTCGCCGGTTTCATATAACTCCGACGGTACGTAGCCACCCAGCAACCACATCCTGTGCATTCTTCACCTCACCACCCCGTATGGCTATGCCATTAAGTACGGTTGAATGCGGGCATGCTTTTTCGATGTCTGCAATGCTGTGTCCCAGGCCGCTTCCCTCATGGGTGCAGAATGGTGCAATCGTCTTTCCGGAAAGATCGTATCCTTCCAGGAACGTGAAGACAGGCATCGGCATGGTTCCCCACCAGTCGGGATAACCGAGGAAAATTAGCTCATAAGATGCTATGTTATCGACGTTACCGGTAAGTTCCGGTCGGGCTTTTGTCCGAAGTTCTTCCTTTGCCACATCGGTAGTCGCTGTATAATCCGCAGGATATGGTTTCACTGGCTCGATCCGGAAGAGGTCGCCCCCGGTCATCCCTTGTATCATTTTTGCAATAACTTCGGTGTTGCCGACCGACAGGTTCATAATGGACCCCCCGACGTAGTTATTTCCTAAGCGAGAAAAGTACGCAATCAAGCACCTTCCTTCTCCTTTTATATTTCCCTTTGAATGTGTCATTTTCATTTTTTCATCTCCCCCAGCAGATCCTTCATCCGACCCGCTGTTCATTGTACCTTGTTTCATTCGCTTTCTGCCCCGTGGACAAAGACCATGTACGAAATATTGTCCCAAGCATTACGGATTCCGATAAAGAGCAGCAGCAGTGCAGCCGAAGCGATCCCGAACATCGTTTCCCAGAGATAGACGTGAATGGCAGGAAATGCCCCAACGAGCACAGTGAAGGCAGCCATTGGAAGGATGATATGGAAGATCCAGTCCTCGGAATTGGGGAGATAGAACATCTGCCTCCGCATGCGGAGCGCTACCATCGCGGTATATGCAATCCCACTGATGCCAGCGACGCATACCAGTCCAGAGGGGATAATCGTAGTAAACCATGGCGCGAGAAATACTGCCGAGACAAACAGTGTTGTTCCGAACTGCAGGATTGATGGCGTCAGGAAAGCGGCCGCCGTATCCCCGGCGACCCTCAGCTCCGGTTTCTGGGCGATCAGGGTGATGACAACGAACTGCAGCCCGATGAGGGCTCCCGATGCCGACCCTACCATGACATAGAAGTTACTCCAGTCAGCAAATCCGGTCACCATGTCGATTCCCTCTCCTCTTCTGTTATAAAGAATACTTTTTTCTCCACGGTACATCCTCCTCTCGTTTTTCTGCCCTTCCTTCAGAGTCCCCTATATGGGGCGAGAATGAATACAGGCATAAAGATACGAGCACCGGTCAGTATCGCCCGTGTTCCTGTAGGTTATATCTGGTATGTATGACAAATATAATGCATACAAACAAAGTTGTGACATACGCACAGGTTTGATACTGATGCAAAAGACGCCTAAGAAATTCAAATATAGCTGGCCAATCGAGGCGACAATGGATATTATCGGGGGAAAGTGGAAGCCGCTGATCATCTACAACCTTATGGAAGGGACATTACGATTCAGCCAGATAATGGAACGGGTGCAGCCAAAGATCACGCAGAGGATGCTGACCAAGGAACTCAGGGAAATGGAACGCGATGGGCTCATTATCAGAAAGGTCTACCCCCAAGTCCCGCCAAAAGTGGAGTACTCACTCACGGAAAAAGCCAAATCCCTCATGCCGATTCTCGACGCCCTATGCGACTGGGGATCCGAGCATATGGGGGACGAGATCGAGTTCAAATGCGAAGAATAAAGAAGTTGAGAATCTCTAAATAGACATAATTTAAGGTTTAAATGCAAAAATAACGTTAAAATAGCCTTAAAATGCGAAATGGAGCCTCAGCCGTGATTTGAACACGGGACCTGCTGATTACAAGTCAGCCGCTCTGCCAACTAAGCCACTGAGGCGCCATAGTACTTTGACATTTGCGGGTAAAAAAAGATGGTGCCTTCATTAAGAAACGGGGATGTGATACTATAAATTTCTGCTCCAGACAATCTCATCGCGGTATTTAATCCTGCAAATCCTGTGGTAGGGGATCGCTTTCGCTCTGTATTCCACCTCGGTTTCGAAATAATAGGAGTCGAGGTTAAGGATATTACTGCCCCGTATGCATGAAACATCTCCTGGTGCACCCCTGTCGATATAGCAGACCTCGATATCGGAAAAGACATACCGGGGATCATGAAAATATTTGAGAAGGAGTATATGACTGGTCCTCATCTCTTCCATCCCGGATATCCTATCCTGTCGCCCTGTTCTTAATAAAATGTAGCTTGCAAATGCAGCTGACCCGTCCGGAATGGCGGCAGCATCATGGTCCCTTCCAAAGACATTAAACGGTCAGGAGAAGACCCTTATTGCAATGGCACAGCTGACCGTTGACATCGGTGGCAGGCCGGGGATCGACTGCCGGGGGTTTTGCGAATACTGCTATTTCAGGCGGGTAAAAGACGTGGACCCCCTTGGATGCCGCCATTGTCTTCCCTTCAAAAAAGGCTGTGATTACTGCACGCGGAGTGTGAAGGAGTACTACAGCGGGTTTAAAAGTCTCCGCGATATCGCCGATGACACCCTTGCCCGCCTGAATATGCTCGATGACGACGTGGAACGTGTGACTATCAGCGGGGGTGGCGACCCGAGCTGCTACCCGAGGTTCCGGGAACTTGTGGAACTCCTGTCAAGTATGCAGGCCCCGCTCCATATCGGGTATACGAGCGGCAAAGGGTTTGACTCTCCAAAAACTGCACGATTTCTCGTTGAAAACGGCCTTTCTGAGATATCGTTCACCGTCTTTTCGGTAAACCCGTCGTTACGAAAGAAATACATGCATGACCCGACCCCCGAGGCCTCCTTGAAAATTCTTGGGGATTTATGCGGATCGATTGACGTTTATGCTGCATCGGTGGTCCTGCCCGGGGTAAACGATGGGGAAAATCTCGTGCAGATGTGTGAGTGGCTCGAAGACCGGGGAGCACGGGGCATTATCCTGATGCGGTTTGCCAATTCCAGGGATAATGGACTTATTCTCGGAAATCCACCAATAATTGCCGGCCAAAAAACCCACACCCCGGATGAATTCCGCGACATCGTAACCGATCTCTCCAAACGGTTCAAATCCCTGAAAGTCAGCGGGACGCCACTCTGGGATCCTGAGATCGGATCGCCATTCGCCATTCTCGCCGAACCCGACCTGCTTGCAAAACTCCCCATGATTACCGGCAAGGCATCGATCGTTACCGGTACTATTGCAGCCCCGTACATCAGAAAGGTTCTTTCTTCGCGCGGAGAAGGTGCCGATGTCGTACCCGTAGCGAAGGATATTGCCTGCCTGATCACGATCGACGACCTCGAAGCGCTCGATCCGGGTAATCTCGAAAAGACGGTAATAATCCCGGGCAGGGCATTCGTACATGACCGGGAGGCTTTGAAGGTCCTTTCATCGGATGGCGTGGAAAGGACCGTGATACGGGGACCGGACACGCTCACTGCCGACGCGGAGACCAGCATGGGAATGACGCGGAACGAAGTCCTTGCCATTGAGATGGAAGGTTTTGCCGATCTTATCAGGTTGATCAATATTCATGGTACCGGGTAAGACCCTGCATCTTATCCGGTACGGGATTCAGTGATCGGTGAACAGATACGTGGGTTACTGGTTAGTCCTGCCGGTCAAGTAACGGATTTCCGGGAGGTCAGCAACGGATTACCGTTCCTGAAAGTCCAGGGCACTGGCGACAACCTTATGAAGCTACCTGATCCACTATATACAGCACTTTTATAGTGCTGGCAGATGTAAGTCCGACGTGCCTAGGGCATGGCCCCGCTGGGGGCTGTGGGATTACCTGAGTCAGCGAAAGCGGCTCTTTTCCCGGATTTACCAGTAGTACAGGCAGGAGTGAACTATGGCAAGAATCTATGCGCGAAGGAGAGGCCAGTCAGGATCGGTCCGGCCATACCGGAAAGAAGTCCCCGAATGGTCGATGACTGATGTGGCAGCGATCGAAAAGATCATTGTCGACCTGAGGAAAGAAGGCGTTTCCAGTGCAAAAATCGGACTCGTTCTCCGCGACCGTTATGGTGTGCCTGATGTCAAACTCATCACAGGGAAGCGGATCGGGGAGATAATAAAAGAAAAGGGACTCGAAGGTGAAATTCCCGAGGATTTAAGAAACCTTATCGTCAAGGCCCTCGGGCTTCGGAAGCACCTCGCACAGAACAAGAACGATCTGCACAACAAGAGGCAGATGCAGCTGACCGAGTCAAAAGTCCGGCGACTCGTACGGTATTACGTCGGTTCCGGAAAGCTGCCGAAAGGATGGGTTTACAAACCTGAAACTGCAGAAATCCTGCTTTCACGATAATAATATGTCAATCGAAACCGCAGCCGGAATATTGGCAGGTCACCTCGGGCACCAGGATTTCATAGAAATCTATGCCCATCACGATGCAGATGGTATTGCCGCCGCATCTATCATGTGCATGGCATTGCTCCGGAGGGACAAGAAATTCCGGCTGAGGATCGTTTCCGATCTGCCTGAGGATCTCCCCGGTGCGGAGACCAGTACCCTTCTCTGCGATCTCGGGTCAGGGCGAACGGACCTCAGGGAGGATGTGATGGTGATAGACCACCATCTTCCCGGATTTCCCGGGGGGTATCACGTAAACCCCAGGTTGTTCGGGATCGACGGTGACCGCGAACTCTCTGCATCGGGTGCGGCATACCTTGTGGCCAATGAGCTCGGGGACAACCGCGACCTTGCCGGCCTCGCAGTACTTGGTATCATAGGGGACGGCCAGGAGATTTCCGGGAAAAACAAGGAGATCTTCAATGAGGGCGTGGCAGAGGGTATAATTTCCCACGGCCGGGGATTCCACCTCGCGGGCAGGGATCCTGCAGAACGGCTCTATATCTCGACAAACCCGTACCTGCCCGGTATCAGCGGGAACCAGGCCTCGGTGGAGTCGGTGCTGGACAGGAGCACTGGTGACGACGAGGCAGATCAGTCGGTCCTTCTCTCCCTGTTAGTCCTCGAAACGAGTGAAAAAGCAGGAGCAGGAATTGCCAGGGCACTGTATGGTGACGTATTCAGTCTCGAACGTGAGGTCATACCGGATGCTCATACCCTGACATCGGTAACCGATGCATGCGGTAAAACCGGAAAAGGCGGGCTTGCCGTGTCCATCTGTATGAGATCTGCCGCTGGTACCGGCGAGGCATGGGAAACTACCCGGTCGTTCAGGCTACAGGTTATCGCTGCCCTAGACCAGGCATGCTCCCAGGATAACCAGGACGGCGTCTATGAAATTGGCGATCACCTGGTGATCAGCGATGTCGCCAATGCCTTGTCCCATGATTGCAGCGAGGGCCGGACGGTTCTTGTATTCGGAAAAGACCACGAGACATGCCGTATATCCGCACGGTGCCCCGGAGGCGGGACACGGGACCTTGGAGCGGTTATCCGAAAAATTGCAGCCGATTGCGGTGGATCCGGTGGTGGGCACCGCTTCAGTGCAGGTGCGACAATTCCCTGCACCAGAATTCTGGAGTTCCGTTCTGCGTGGCAGGAGGCGCTGTCATCCTGATGGAGATCGAAGGCACGATCCTGACAGAGCACGATCACCCCCTTGAAACGGGTGGAGCCGTCCAGCCGGATAACCTTTCGAGCATGGTAACCATACCGGAGGGCTGCACCGTGAAGACGGTCATAACAAGTAACAACCTGAGGTCGGTGATCGCCTCGGTCGACGATTACCTGATGAACCTCGGGTTAGCGGAGGAGATATGTTCGTACGCTTTGCATTAGAGGCTGATCTGCTATTCAGTGGTGACCTGGCTCCCGATGCGATAAAAGCCTGTGAAGGGCTCGTCGAAGAGTCCAATAAGACATTATTCAGAAAAGGAGTACCTGCAGGTATTTTACCTGACGAGATCGGCAGGATTGTGCGCTGGTCTGCGGGAGAGAACCGTTTATCGGTGACCATCGTCAGCGGACCGTATACCCGTGCCCATGACGGCCTCTTCAGGTTCAGAAAACAGATCGCACCTACCCTGGGGAGGTTCAGGATTGGTCTCCGTGATATTGTTATCAAATCATTCGGAGTGACCATGAAGGGAGATTTCCCGAAAGGCATCCATATCCCGAACCTGCCCTTCATCTCGAAAGCGACGCTTCTCGGCGATACCCTCGAGTTTTCGCTCGTGATGGATGCGACCGATCTCGAGAACAGGGTGCCGGATCGCGTAGTCCGCCTTATCGAGGAGAAAGTCCAGGCGGCAAGGTATGGCGGGAAATCCGAGCACTGGGAACTCGTGTTCGAAAGCGGGGCAAAGACAAGGTTCTTCGAAGGTGACCCGACCGAGGAGATGATCAGGCGCAACTGGATCAGGCACGCCCTGTCCAGGGGGCAATGGATCCATGGGCCCCAGTCGGTCCAGCTGTTCCGGGCATTCGAGCAGATCGTTCTTGAGAACATCATCTGGCCCATGGGATTTACCGAGATGATCTTCCCCAAACTCGTCCCCTGGGAAGTCTGGAAAAAATCCGGTCATGCCAAGGGTGTGTACCCGGAGATCTATTACGTATGCACCCCGAAGACCCGGGACCCTGCATACTGGGAAGATGTGGGAGATTATTTCAAGGTTACCGGGGAAGTGCCGGTCGACATGATCCGCGACCGGATAGATGGTCCCATCGGAGGGCTCTGTTATGCGCAGTGCCCGTCGTTCTGGCCGTATCTCCAGGGTGAGACACTGGCAAACGACTGTCTCCCGATCCGCATCTTCGACCGCAGCGGTACATCGCACCGGTATGAAAGCGGTGGAATTCACGGTATCGAGCGGGTGGATGAGTTCCACAGGATCGAGATCGTCTGGCTAGGGACCGCTGATCAGACTATTGAAACCGCTGATCAGATCCATGTACGGTACCGCCATGTATTTGAAGACCTGCTCGAACTGGAATGGCGTGCAGCCCGGGTAACCCCGTGGTTTATGGCGCAGGAAGGGATGATCGAGACGGAATCCGATGAAGTGGGCTGCGGCTGCGGTTCACGGATCGGGACAACGGATTATGAAGCCCTGCTGCCCTATAACAAGAGCTGGCTTGAATTCCAGAATGTCAGTATCAACGGAGACAAATACCCGAAAGGTTTCAATGTAAAGATCCAGAGCGGCGCAGAATGCTGGTCCGGATGTTCGGGAATCGGTCTTGAACGGTGGACTGCCGCGTTCCTCGCCCAGAAAGGTCTCGATACAGAGCACTGGCCTGATGCCGTGGCAGATATTGTCGGAGAACCAAAAGAATTGTTCAAATTCCTTTAATGGTGATATTATGGCAAAAAAGAAACAAATTGGAAGAAGAGTTGAAGGTTGGAAGGCCAAGAGCTGGTACAAGGTATACACTCCTGACCAGCTTGGTAAATATTACCTTGGTGACACCATTGCCAACGACCCCGAAAGCGTTGTAGGCCGTGTCATGCAGACGACCCTCGGTGAGATTATCAACGACTACGCACGACAGAATGTGAAAATGAGGTTTCGTGTCTCAAATGTTGCCGGCGATGCCGCATACACCGAATTTGTCGGGCACGAAGTAACCCGTGATTACCTCCGATCGCTGGTGAAGAGAAGGACTTCACGGATTGATGCCCATATCCCGGTAACAACCAAGGACGGCAAAGATCTTCTCCTGACAGTAACCTGTTATACCCTTACCCGGGCGAATCTTTCCCAGACTCACGCGATCAGGGGCATCGTAATGAAATATGTGATGGAACAGGTACAGAACGGTGATATCAATGCCTTTGTCAACAATATCGTCACCGGGGAGATCTCAAAAGAACTCTTTAAAATGTTAAAAGAAGTCTTCCCGATCCGGCGTGTCGAGATCATCAAATCGAAAGTAGAAATCCCTGTTATTTCAGTCGCAGTATAAACGTGACCTGCCCATCGTCCCGGGGATGGACAATTCCCCTTTTGATTTTATTAAGGGTAAGGTCCCACTCCTACCCCTAAATCTTTGCCAATAACTGGGTGATTTTCCGAATTTTTAGCGTGTGTTTGGAAGCCCTCTCTGATATCATTTTGAAAACATTTGACAGGAGGGGGTTCCCCCCTTCCTATCACTCCCCAATTAGGATAATCTTTGAACAGGGTTGATCGGATGATAAGGGGGAAAGAGTTAACAGGACAGTCCTATCCCGACCGGGGTCGCCACAGCGGCGGGACGGAGCCCCGGGAGCGTCTGAAGGGGGAAGATATGAGGAAAAAGTCATACACGAAATAGCACACCGTTTCCTGCTGCACAGCTAACCTTGCCTAAAGGCTGTCCTGACAGGGAGGGACAAAGACGTCGCAAAACCCCTCCAGGCGAGGTGACATATAAAAGACAGATAAGAATTCAACTAAGCCTGAATTAGATTTAATCAAGCCGTTCTTCTTTTCATGACATTTGTTCTGCCGACAAGGCAGCGAGGGTTCATTTTCCCGGGAAAATCCCGGGAAGGGTTACCGTACGCTATAATTAATCCGGAAGCAAACATCACGCTGATGACTGCTCATAAAGTGGTGCTGCTGGTGCTCGACGGTGTCTCCGACCGCCCCTGCCCGGACCTCGGCGGCAAAACACCCCTCCAGACTGCAAAAAAACCCTTCCTTGATCAGGTTGCAAAGGGTGGTATTACCGGTATAATGGATACTATTGCCCCGGGTGTGCGGCCCGGCTCCGACACAGCCCACCTGGCGCTCCTCGGGTATCCCCCGGAAGATTACTATACCGGTCGCGGGCCCCTGGAAGCTGAAGGGACGGGTATCCATATGGAACCCGGTATGATCGGGTTCCGGTGTAATTATGCAACCCTGGATTCCCGGGGCCTTATAACAGACAGGCGTGCCGGTCGGATCCATGATACAAAAGACCTTTCAGCGGCGATACAATCGGGGGTCGATCTCTCGAATTCCGGCGTATCATTTGTTTTCCGTTCCGGCGCCGGTCACCGGGCGGCTCTCGCCCTCAAGGGCGAAGGGCTCGGGTACTGCGTCTCATCCAACGACCCCAAAGAGGAGGGGGTCCCACCACCTGAATTTACCGCGCTCAGGGATCGCCCGGATGATAAAAAGACCGCGTATGTACTCAACCAGTTCGTCACCCAGGCAACCCGTATCCTCGATAATCACCCGGTCAACCGGGAGAGAACAGGAAAGGGGCTCGCTCCCGCCAATACCATTCTTATCCGGGGTGCCGGGGAGATGGGGTATTTCGAGCCTTTTTCCACCCGTTACGGCCTTTCAGGTAGCGTTATTTCAGCCGCATCACTGATAACGGGGATCGGGACGGCGGTGGGACTCAGACATGTGCCGGTCCCGGGAACTACGGGCTCTGTTAACTCCGATATCGATGCAAAAATTCGTTATGCAATTTCAGAATTAAAGGAACAGGATTTCGTCCTGGTAAATATCAAGGGCGCGGACGAAGCAGGACATGACGGCCATCCGCGGGAAAAATCAGCATTTATCGAGCGTATCGACAGCAGTATCGAGCCTCTTCTCGAAATCCCGGATTGTCTTTTAGTTATCTGTGCAGATCACAGCACACCGTGCACTATCAAGGACCATAGTGCAGACCCTGTTCCAGTCGTAATCCGGGGCGAGGGGGTACGAATTGACCGTGTGACCCATTTCGATGAATACAACTGCGCAGAAGGCGGGCTTAACCGGATCAGGGGTTGTGACCTGATGCCGATTATTGTCGACCTCGTTAATAAGGCACATAAGTTCGGGGCATAGGAGATTTGCGCAATGATGACATCGAATCCGGATTTATTCGTGACGAATGGGGTACTGACAGAGGGCCGATTTTCGGGACGGAAGGGGAGAAAGCATCATGAAAGCTGAAGTCATTCTCGGAATACAGGGTCTCCGGTTTGTAGAACCCGCGTTCGCCGACATGACCGATGACATATGGACGGACATCCTTATTGCTGCCGAGGGAAACCAGGGCCGGCTCCTTGTCGATGAAAAAGAAGACCCCATTGCCATGGCGATATCGAATGGCCGCACATGGAATGCAGGCTCATTTCACCTCAGGAAACCCACAGTTCCATTGATTGAGCGGTTTGAAGAAACAGCCGGAGAGATATGGCAGGAAGACAGGGCGATATGGGCGGAGGCGGTCAGGGAATATTACAGCATCGATATTATGAATTCAATTGAGCCTGCCATGGAGGATATGAACCCGGAGCGACCCGTAATGGCTGGAGAACTGGTCCGGGGTGTCTGGGGTTCCCCGGAGAGGCCTGGAACGGTCTGCCTCGACTGTTGTTGCGGATCAGGTGTTGGTTCAAGGATTCTCCGTGAATCCGGGTTTGCTCCCGTATCATTCGATAACGACGCTTCCCTCCTGTCTCTCGGTCTGTCGAGACAACGCCTGCTGCCTGGGGAGACTATGCTGATTGACGCCCGGGTGGCCGACAGGTATGTATCTGATGCTCCGTATGGTCTCGGCCTGATGTTTGGCGATATCAACCCCTTCACCGCGGAATTATGGGAACAGATCACGGCAGAAATTATTTCCCTGACCGAAAATACCCTGATCACATTGGGAACGGAAAAGGAGGCAAGAATGGTTGAAGAATGGGTTAAGGCTCGTGGCCGTAATGTTACGGTTTTCGAGAACAAACGGGACATCATCTATGACCGGTGGGTCTGTGACATAACCAGGCGATGATGTTCTTCTCAATCGGGAAATGAAGATTAAATTTTAATTTATTAATATTATTACCCCTTGTCCGGTCCTTTTTTCCACCGGTTTCACCGGAAGCGAAATTTCGTCGCTCAATAAGATTTATTTTCCCACACCATTGATGTTATTCTCTGATGACTGCCGACAATCACGGAACAGGAGGAAGGGGGGTCACTATCTATCCATCTCCCAGGCTGAGATCATTATATAATATTTACCTCCTCGTCATCGTCTGGTGTTTTGTGATTCCCGGCCTGCTCATACTCATTGTTTTTATCGACCCACTGACGAGGATTTTTATCTCGATTATTGCACTTATTCTAGCCCTCATTGCGATCGCTGTGATCAGGAAGTCCTGTGAATCACTGGCTTACACGTTTTATGAGGATGCATTGGAGGTCCGGAAGGGACCCTGGTCCGGAAGAAGGTTATTGATTCCATATGGAAGAATTAGCGGTGCGGAGGTCATCAGGCGACGCCTCCCTTCATACCTCGGGATTGCTTCAGTCAGGATTATCTATACAACAACTTCGGGTGAAACCGCCAGGATATACCTTAACGGCATTGAAAATCCTGAAGGCCTCCAATCGCGAATCCTTAGCCGGACCGGAGGAGAACCCGGTTAATCGGGGAAAATCTGTCGCTATCGGGATCGTTTCCTTATACTTTTCCTGCCGGCGGGTTTTTTTTCGGGGGCAGATCTCCTGGCATCACGCTGAGGTCCTTTGTTTTTCTTCGATTGCCCGCCACCGTGCCTCGGTGGCATATCGCGGATGCGCTCATCGCGGGTCTGTTCGCATTCCAGTTCCGCGACAATTTCCACCGGGTCATCCACTTTGGTTACAAGCCTCCGTATCTCAAGGAGCCGTTCGATACCGATGAAATGTTCCGCCATCACCCGTGAAAGGCTGGTCAGGACCAGTGAGTCGCCTTGTATATGGGCCAGGCCGGTGTCCACCATCTCATCAAGAACGGGTTCGAGGGAGCCAACCATGGATTCGCTGATTGCATGTAAATCCGGGATGCTGCCCTTACAGACGACGGCATTTGCCACGAGTTCTTCCGAGCTCTGTTCGCGATCGTACACCGGGGCCACCTCCTCCATCTCACCTTTGAGGAGAAGTAATGCCATCTCTTCTTCGGTGACTTTGCTCTCCCGCGAGTACGTGGCCCCGGGCTCGGCCAGCACCACAACTTTACCAAGGTCATGAAAATCAGGGCGGCCCGCACGTCCTGCCATCTGGTTGAATTCCCCGACGCTCAGCCAGGAAATCCCCATGGAAAGGGCATCGAATATCACTTGCGATGCCGGGAAATCAACACCCGCCCCGAGAGCTGCCGTAGTAACGACACCGATCAGTTTCCCTTCGGTGAATTTCCTCTCCACCTCGCGGCGCTCCTGGGATGTCAGACCCGCATGGTATGCCGCGTACCTGGGGCCCAGTGCATCGGCGATCGTATGACACCTCGCACGTGAATTGGTAAAAATAATACTCTGGCCACGATATCCCTTCGAGGAGGTCTGTTTGTATTCTTTCTCGGTAAGTTGCTTGATAGCCCCTATTTTCTCTTTTTTTTGGGTGAATATCAGGTATCGTTCAAGAGCTACGGGACGTTCGTCGTACTGGACCAGGGTGGCACCGAGTTTTTTGGCAAGCACTTTCGGCGACCCGATCGTCGCGCTGAGATAGAGGAACTGGGCCTTTGGTGCAAGATATTTCAGGCGTGCAATCATCCCGTCAAGGCGGTGCCCCCGTTCAGGATCTTCCAGCATCTGCACCTCATCAATGACCACCGTACCGATTTTCCCGATGGTCCCTCCACACCGGATTAGGTGATCGAGTCCTTCGTAGGTGGCGACGAGAAGGGCCGCGTGAAGATTCCGATCTCCGATCGGCCGGTTATCGGGAAGGTTCACCCTGCTTTTGCCGATGAGGATTCCTGTCCCGAGCACATTGCCATAGCGTTCTTCGAAACGCTGGTATTTCTGTACAGCGAGTGCCACGAGAGGGACAAGGAAAAGGCACTGCCCACGACCCTCAAGATATTTCTTCACCCCCGCCATCTCACCGATAAAGGTCTTTCCACTTGCCGTTGCGGCAACCACCAGCAGGTCTTTCCCAAACAGAAGTCCTGCATCGACCGCCAGTTGCTGCGCGGGCATGAGGGCTTCGACCTGTGCCGATTCAATAAATTTCCTGGGAAGGGGCAGCTCTTCGACCCGTGATGTCTTCGTTATCGGATGCGCTTCCAGGCGGTCGAACAGGGTCTGCCCTACCTTTACCTGCTCGGGCTGGATGCTTGCAAGGACCCGGTCTATATCGCGGTATTTTTTCAGGAGGTCCTCAAGATGTCCCGTAAGGCCCCGCCCGGTCCTCCCCATATGGGCAACTTCACGCTTCAGCTCCCGCCGGGCGCAATCAAAACAGATCCGTTCCCCGGATTGCCCGTATTTCACCGATGTCGCCGGGTCCAGCCGGGTTATACGGTCTTCGAGAAGACACGTCCTGCAGAGATCCGTGAAAGAATACGGTATCTGGAAATCGTGGAGAAAAGACTCAAACAGCGGGTCATGCCTGGAAAGTTCGACCGTGGCGTTCCGGAACGAATGGAGCAGCTCCTTTGTGGGGGTGTTTTTGTAGACTTTTTTATTGCTCCAGCGGAGACGGTAATGGTCAGGCCTGGCACCCTTCGGCGACCCGGTAATATCGACGATCCCGACCCCCCGGATATGCGACTCATCAAAAAACAGGATACGGTAATTCCCTTTCGCAGGGTGGACAAGGACCTTCATGGGGCGATCAGGTCATGGATAACATACGTAAGTTCCACATTCTCAAGCCTCTTCAAAAAATCGGTGAATTCCTCATCGACGATTACAATGGCTGATTCAATGCCGTGAAACGCCGCTTCGATGACACCCTCCCGTGATCCGAAAAACATGTCTGGTCTCCGGCCTGCCGCTAGAAGGGCGATATAGGCCTCGAGACCCACCGCACCCACCATGGAAACCTGTCCGGTCACGGCAAGGAGCTGGTCCCGCCTGACCTTCCGGGAGCCCCCACGTTGCACCCTGGGAACTTTGCAGACATGAATGAGACCTTCGCTGTGGGATATGATACCATTCAGTCGCGCGATACCGACATCTTCCCCGGATTTTGCATCCATTACGGCGCTACCCATCGCGCTCCTGGGCTCTTTCCCGGCATAAAGGAATCCTTCCTGCATGTAAACCCCGACTTCATCCCCGGTCCGCAGATCTTCTGCAGCGATCGCTGTCCATACTGCAACCTGTTGAATGATATCCCGCCGGATATGACGGGCATAGGACTCGAGGGCTTCCGCATTGTTGAGGACCCATTCTATACCGTTTTTCGTTACCTCGTATCGTCCCCTGCCCATCGCACTGACCATGCCGTCGTCAACCAGTTCGCGGATATATTCGGATACTGCCTGGGGGGTCACGCCGAGTTGTGTCGCTATCTCCTGTTGCCGTACCGCCGGCTGGTGTTCTGCGATCCCTACGAGGATCTGGAGACGGGTAACTTCCCGCTTACTCCGGAGAATGATGTAAAGAGGGTCTTCTTCACGTCCTGTCAAGCAACACCAGTCCCTGTCCCTTTACATCAAGAGTCGGGATCCGCTTTGCAAGGCCCTTGATAAAAACAGGACTGACATTGTATTTCCTGGCAATGTCGGCAATCGAGCTGTTGCCGGATTTTATCTCACTTTCGACCCGCTCAACCGTATCACGGAGAGCTTCGTCATTGGATATTGAGACGTAGATCAGATCAGACAGGTCGGAAAAATTACACTGGAAATTCGCCCTGAATTTACTGTACGTTGCCCGGTATTCGCGGACCGGTTTCTGACCGGACGAGGGCATCCTCCACTGCTCTTCAATAAGATTCCCTTTTTTTAACAATGAAAGACACTGGTCGAGTCCGTCTTCCTTCACCTGGTCGTAAATCTCCTCTTCTGACATCCATGCCCGGGAGAGGAGGTCGTATACCTTCTTGTACGACGCATTATTGAACGTGATGAAAAGAGGGACGAGTTCGACGGGATCGTTGACAATCCTGATATGGCCGGACACGGTAAAACCCTATTAATATATTGCGTTATAAATCAATAAAATTTTTGGGAAATAATGGAACCTGCCGGCATTATCACGGTCAAAGGGATTGTGCAGGGAGTCGGGTTCCGGCCGTTTGTATATGCCAGGGCTACCGAACTCGGTATCAGGGGATCGGTGAAAAATCTCGGCAGCGAAGTCGAGATCAGGGCTTCAGGGCGACGTTTTTCAGAGTTCCTGCGGGCAGTATCGACAGGGCCGCCCATGGCACGGATCGATTCGGTAGATGTCCGGCCGCTTGAAGGGGATCTCCCGGAACATTTCGTTATCGAAACGAGTGGAGAAGGGTCGCTTTCGGGCATGATCCCTCCCGATATCGCAACGTGTTACGAATGTATCGCTGACATCAGTACACCGGGGAACAGGTATGAGTCGTACTGGGCCACCTCCTGCGTAAATTGCGGTCCCCGGTACAGTATCATCCGATCTCTTCCTTATGACAGGGAACGGACATCGATGGCGTTATTTCCAATGTGCCGGGCGTGCGAGAATGAATACCTGGATCCCCAATCCAGGCGCCACCATGCCCAGACTATCGCTTCACGGGAGTGCGGACCCGGGCTCGGGCTACTTGATTCACTGGGAAACAAGGTGATTACGGATGACATCCTGCGCACCTCCGCAACGCTCCTTGACGGCGGTCATATCCTTGCAATACGGGGAATCGGCGGATTTCATCTCGCATGCACAGAGCAATCAGCATCAACGCTGAAAAAGCGGCTCGGAAGGACCGAACAACCCTTTGCAGTGATGGTGAAACCCGAAATCATCGATGAGATCGTCTGTGCCACCCCCGACGATCGGATCATGCTGACCGGCCCCGAACGGCCGATCGTGGTTATGCCGAAACGTGACCCTTCGTCACATGCCGATATCAGCAACCTGCACACAATCGGGTGCATGCTACCCTATACAGGACTCCATCACCTCCTGTTCAGGCATGTGAAAAGCCCGCTCCTCATCATGACGAGTGCCAATCTGCCGGGATATCCGATGATAACCGATATCGACCGTGCGATGGCGAAGATGCATGACAAAGTCGATTATTTCCTGACCCATAACAGGCCGATTGTAAACCGGTGCGATGATTCCGTAGTCCGTGAGGGGCATATTATCAGGCTTTCCAGGGGGATCGCCCCAAAAAGAACCAGGATCGATCTTGGCAACCAGACAATTCTCGGGGTCGGCCCCGAACTGAATGCCAACGCAACGATCTATAAGGACGGTTTTTCGGTAACATCCCCCCATGTGGGCAACGTCAGGAATCCCCAGACATTTTCATATCTCCAGGAGACTGTTGGGAACCTTGGACGCCTCCTTGGGGCCCGCTACGATATTATCGCCCACGACGCCCATCCCCGGTTCCTTTCCACGCAGTATGCCAAACGCCTTGCCAGGGAGTATGACGCGGAACTCTTCCCAGTCCAGCACCACCGGGCCCATATTGCCGCGACCACCACCGATCCCTGCATCGGCATCGCAATCGACGGTGTCGGATACGGCGATGACGGGACGGTCTGGGGAGGAGAAGTCTTTGCCGGCACTCCTCCCGATTACCGCCGGGTAGGTCACCTCGAGGTCGTCCCGATGCCTGGTGGCGACCTCGCGACGAGGTTCCCGGAACGGATGCTCTACGGGATATTGCCCTCTGATGATGTTCTCGGACTGCTGGCATCGCGGGGCTGGAACGATCTCGAACTTGGCGTACTGGAAAAACAACTGGGCCGGAATGTGAACGTATGGGACACGAGCAGTACCGGGAGAGTACTCGATGCGGTCTCAGCACTTCTCGGACTGTGCAGGGAACGGACCTACGATGGGGAACCTGCAATGAAACTTGAATCTGCTGCGTACCTTGGCAATGCAGAACCGTGGGATCTTTCGTTCCTTGCTTCAGGCGGCTGCGAGGTCCTTTCGACAAGATCCCTGTGCAGGGAAGCACTTACCAGGCTACAAAAAGCCCCTGCAGACGATATCCGGGCGGTCCGGGATATTGCTGCATCGTTCCAGTACAACCTTGCACGGGGAATAGCGCTGGTCGCGGTCCACGCGGCGGGAAGCCTGGGATTCGATACCATAGCTCTTTCGGGCGGTGTGGCCATCAACACTGCTATCAGGGACACAATTCATGGGGAAGTCACCAGAAACGGGTACCGGTATATCACGAACAGGGAATATCCGCTCGGCGACGGATGCATTTCTTTTGGCCAGTGTATTTGTGCAGCGAAAAAAGAACGATAGATCAACGACAGCGGAGGTCCGTTGAAACAAAAAAAAATTCCGGTCTTACCCGGCCTTCGCCAGAGTAGTTTCGCCCCTGCTTTGTTCCCGGTGACCGAAGACTCCGGAGGCCACTTTGATCGTGGCACATAGCATATTCCAGTGATCGAGGTTATTGATGCATCCGGGATCGGGTGCAGCGAGGTTATGGTAATAGGCATAGGCCCGGGCCCTGCAACCACCGCATATCAGCTTGTTTTCACATTCCCCGCAATGCCCTTCAAGCAGGCTCCGGTTCCGCAGCCCGGCAAGTACCGGTGAATCATGCCAGATTTCCAGAAACGATTTTTCCCTGATGTTCCCAAGGGTTATCGGCATGAAGACGCAGGGCTGGATATCTCCCTTCGGCTCGACACTGCAGTAAAGCCTGCCGGCGCCGCACCCTCCGATGAAATCGGCAAGAGCCCTCGTTTTTCCGGACAACCCCTCCCCCATATGAAAGTGCCCGATAGGAACCGCTTTCTTTCTTTCGTCTTCCACAGCAACCCTCGCTATCTGGGGGGCGGTTGAAAGTGTTTCTATATGTCCGCCATCAAGGTCCATTTTAAGGAGGAATTTCAGGAGATCTTCCCGCTGGCAGGGGGAGATATCCTTGTCAACGATCCCCACTCCCCGCCCGGTCGGGATAAAATTAAAGAGCATGAGTCTGCGGGCTCCAAGATCTTCAGAAAGTTTATGGATTTCAGCGACCTGGTCGTAATTGTCGCTCGTAACGGTCGTTGCGATGCAGGTATAAATCCCCGCATCGACGCAGTTCCTGATACCCCGGACTGTTCTGTCAAATGCTCCCGAAATGCCCCGCATCGCATCATGATGAAATGCGTCTTTCCCGTCAATGGAAATTTCTATGTAATCAACACCTGCGTCAGAGAGTTCTTGGGCGACTTCCCGGGTAATCATCGTCCCGTTACTCGCCAGGGCAACGTACATATTTTTTTTCTTTGCGTGAGAGGCGATTTCATAGAAGTCCTTCCTCATGAGGGCCTCCCCCCCTGAAAATGCAATAACCACCACGCCTGCATCGGCAAGTTCATCGATGAGGCGTTTCGATTCAACGGTATCGAGTTCTCCATCCAGTACCGCACGGGCGTCCTGGTAGCAATGGCTGCATTTCAGGTTGCACATATGGGTAAAATCCCAGACGACAAGAAAAGGGGCATTGACAATCTGTGGCTTCGTTACCCCGTATCGTGTAATTCCCCTGATAACGTTGATAAGGGCACGTTTATAGACGGGATCTGCCAGTCCTGCCCGGATTACATCCTCTTCGATTCCGAAGAGCGTGCCGCTTTTATGAATAGTGTATCCGATAAATTTTTCTGCGAGCCTGCATTTCCAGCAGAGATCTTTATCGTCGCCGAGATAGCTATCAATCGCATTCGAAAGTCGGTTTCCACATTTGTCGTTCGTAGCAACAAAACTGAGTAATGCTCGCGTCAGCGGGTTCCCAAGCCATCGTTCAATACCTGTCATAGCAGAAATAATATCATCGGACACAGAGACACACATCCGCCCCTCGATGATCTGCCTATTCATCAAATGCATTATTTATAGCTTTCCTTGATTTTCAGTAATAGTTAGGGCCAATCGGAAGGGAATGGTCAGCCGAGATGGGGAAAATACAAAAACGACGATTGACCTGCCTAATGATTATCCTGATGGGAGCGGGGGTGGGGCCCGAGGGGTGTGAAATGCCCGCTGTCGTGATTTTTTGTGGAGATTTTACAATAAGAGGGAATTCAATAGATTTTTTTTCGACTTCAACAGGATTCAGATAAAAATGGGGTTTATAGGGTTAGAAGTACGTCGAGCCAAATGCCGTGAGTCTCTGGATCAATTTTGCCGGATCAAACCATCCGAACAGACCCTCTGATGGCGGGGGCGTTACAACCGGAGTAGAGGGTATGGTAGTAACAACGGTTGTCGGGAAGGTGGTGACGGTCAAGGATGGATCCGCTATCGTGGGCATGGTCCCGATACCGGGAACCAGGGTCCGTGGAGCAATTATCGTCGTCATATCCTGTTCTACTTCGAAGTAAATAGGGACGTCCTTGTAACCGCCCAGTCTCAGGGAAGCATGGTGGGTCCCTACTGATAATATGATAATTGCAGGTGTTGTGCCGGACGATGAAGATGACCCGTCAATGAAGATATCAGCTCCGGAGGGAGTTGTTGAAAGGTAGACGCTCCCGGTCGGGCCTGACGGCGGGATAGTGGTAGGCTCGGTAGTCGGCAACGTAGTGACCGGTGTTGTAGGTTGTGTGGTCGGTTCAGTAGTCGGCTGGGTTGTGACGACTGTCGTTTCAGTTGTTGTCGGCTGGGTGGTCACAGTCGTCGTTGTTGTGGTTGTTGGCTCAGTAGTCGGCGGGGTTGTCACAGCTGTCGTTGCGGTCGTCGTCGGTTCTGTTGTAGTTGGAGTCGGTGTCGGCGTTGCGGTAACCTGGAGAGACCCCGATCCGCCATCGGGGTACACGGTCACGATGGTATCGGTAACATACTGGATGGCTGCTTTATTCACATTAATTGACACAGTCCCTGGTTTCAATCCCTGAAGGGTCAACGTTCCGAGATTGAGATTTGTTTCCGCCGGAAGGTAACTCGAGGTTGATAGCGTCATTTCCTTAAAAAACATCGAACCTACCGGGAATGAACTGTTATCGAGGGGATAATGGATCCAGCTCGGGAATGGAGGGAATGATATGGCAACAATTTGTGCTACAGACGGATCTGAAATGCTTACACTAATGTTTGCATATCCGAGGTTATTGGGAGACTGGTCAAGAATTATGGGAATGGTAGTGGTCGATCCGACCTGGACCGATCCACTCCCTGGTGTCACTGTCATCGCATAAGCTCCTGCAACCATAAGTGCCGAAAGCAGGAGTGCTGTTACGAGGGTAATTGTTCCTGGGGTTGTTTTCATTTTTCTTCTCCTCCGTGTTCTTTCTCAAATTCTCCTGGTCACGGTCCTGTGAACTGGAACAGTGTTATCACATCACCAAAGTCGATGAAACCATTGTGGTTGAAATCGAAGAACGGTGCGTATTCATTGTCATTGATCGCCATCCATTCGAGGTTAATGAAGAAGTCGATGACATCGTAGAAATCCACCTTGCCATCGCCGTTGATATCCTCGTAGAGACCGTCTCCGTTCGGGTCTCTTGGGGTCATTCCCGGGGTCCAGTTGGGGCTTACTGACATGGGGATCGGGTTCAGGTTGTGGACACATACATGCAGGACATAAAACGGTTGAGTCGTAGGCACAAGTGTCATATTTGTTGCAGAATCGTCCTGCAACCGCGTGTAATTTGTCACATTGATATAGGTACAGTTCTGCTGAATCCCCATGAGGGTAATGTTCGCGAGGAGGACATTTGTCGCTCCGGGGCCGATATCATTGTCGAGATCGATACCTGCAAGAGTCAGGTTGTCATCGGGAAGCGTTGAGTTGGTAAACAGGAAATCATTTGCTGGCATCCAATCGGGACGTGCAACCGCCCAGAGCTCGACAGTTGCTGAATCATTGGATTTTATCGTGAAGTTGTATCCGAGCAGACCATTCTGGGTGTAATTGAGGAAGAACCTTATATTCGTCGTCGTATTGTTTGCGATATCAAGCTGCCCGATCGCGTCAGTAGTTACCATGTTAGTGAACTTGACGCCGGGCGGGGTATCAACTTCGACTACTTTTGAGATTGAGCTCGACCCGAAACTGTTGGATACCGTAAGGGTGACGGTATAGTTGCTAGGCGTACCGAACGTATGCGTCGGATTCGGTATTGTATCATTCAAGCTTCCATCATTGTACTTCCACGCCCATGAAGTCGGGGCACCCGTTGAAAGGTCGGTGAAATTCACCATGAGCGGTGCATAACCCTTATGCGGATCGTAAGAGAAGTTGGCAACCGGGAATGCCGGGGTTGGCGTATTCGCGAGCTTCATAACAAACCCGTCATCCCATCCACCGTACTTGCTTCCATCGAACCCTAATGAAGTCTTGTAGGAATTGAAGGTCGGGAAGTCATAGGAACTCGTGTACCCACATACCGTCACATTGATGGTGTCATTTGCGGCTATTCCCGTACCGACATCGTCAAGACCACCTCCGTAATATGTTGAGAAATTATAGGCAGAGAGATTGGACTCGATCATCGTAATGAAAGCATCAGTGAAAGCATGCTTCGTCCCAAACCCGACCAGCCAGTTCTTTACCGGGAAGTCTATCGAGTTTGTGTATCCCGTAACGTAGATATCATTCAGCGGGTCAAGGGCAATCGCCTGTCCGGCATCACTATTCTGCCCGCCAAGGTACGTTGACCATACAAAATCACTCAGGTCCGGGTTCATGATGGTGATGAAGGCATCGCCGAAATTGTTCGTGTAGTAGTTTGGTCCGTTAAAAGGCTGGAATGGGTCCTCAAGCGGGAAATCCGGCGAGTATGTTACCCCGGTGATATAAACATTGCCTGTTGTATTGCTTACTGTTATTCCCCGGCCTTCGTCATCGCCGCTTCCACCTAGATAGGTGGAACGGTTAAGTGCCAGGGTCGAATTGAATTTGGCGACGAACGCATCTTTTGCTCCCCGGTGGTAACCTATTGCCGGAGATACACCTTCTGTCGTAACATTGGTGATAGTGAGATTATTCGATTGAGTCCACCCGGTGATATAATTGTTTGACCCATCGGTTGCGATGCCAAGGCCCCAGTCATTAGAACTTCCACCGTAGTACCCGAGGGGTGTGGGGAGACCGCCTCCATTCGATATCGTTGCAATAAATGCATCGTATGCGGTCGACGCCACACCCTGATTGAACTGCGATCCATCGTTTATTGGGAAACCGTCAGTTATATTCGAGTTGGTATACCCGGTAACATTGAAGGAAGTGCCATCAACCGTATCGATTGAAGTACCTACATCGGTGAAGGCGCCCCCGAACGTTGTTGACATCTGGAGCTGTCCGGTATTGTCAAACCGGGCAACAAATACATCAGCCGAGTTATTCGTATGCTGGATGCCACCTCCTATGAACGGGAAATTCATTGATTCGGTATAGCCCGTGATAGCTGAGTTATTGGTATTAAACAACACAATGCCATTTCCGACATCAGTTGCACTTCCACCGAGATACGTGGAATACATCAGGTTTTTGCCGTCAGGGCTGATTTTTGTCAGGAATACATCGGAATATCCATTTGCAGACCAGCCAAGGGAGGCATCATAAGCATTTTTCACCGGGAAATTTGTCGAACAGGTGTAGCCGGTAACATAAGCGTATCCCAATGGATCGACCGCCACTCCCAATGCCCGATCATTGAGGGCACCGCCAAGGTAACTGGAATATTTCAGCTGCGGGTCAATCACCAGTGCATATGACTTATGATACGGCCCTATATTGAATCCGACCTTTCCATCGCCAAGAATGCGGTATTGGGCTGCAACTGCTGTCTGCTGGCCGCCAATCACCTGGTACGCAACCGGTGCCGCCTCTGTCATAACACCCGACGGAGTTGTCACTTCAAGCGTCCCATCCGCTCCGTATACCAAATTGTCAATGCCATTGTAAGTAATTACGATGGCTGCCGGATCTGCTCCCGGAGCAACAGTGAATTCGCGTTTGAGGAGTCCATTGTATCCCTTGTAGGTTAAATCGATCCCCGGCAGGACGTTTTGGTAATCCACACCCCCGTAGGTCGGGATGCCGGTCTGCCATTCCTTTGGGTCGTTCCCGATATAGAAATTGGCGGTTCCCTGTTGAGGGTCAACCCCGGTGACGATTACAGCGGGATTTATCCCTGCAACCGTAGTTGAGAAACTGACCGGATTATCATCCTTCACCGTCGCAAGGACCACATTATCCCTGGTAAAAAAGATAGTGTGTCCCTCGGCTTTCGCCTGGAACAGCACAGAAGGGTCTGCCTGTCCCTGGTTCGGAATAAATACGAGCGGAAGTTTCATCAGATTGGCATTGACTACAGCCGCTCCGTCTGTATTTTGCCCTGCTGCACATGATACACCGGTAAATGCCAGCATCAGCATGAGCGTGAAAATCGTAACCTTGATCGGACTTAATCGCATGAGAAACATCTCCTCCGGCCACGGGCGTTATCGTTGCCGGATTTTATCAAAAGTATACCATCCCTGTACGAAGAACAGCAATTCATGCAAACGGCTGATGAAGCCGGAGCTATGAACATATCCAGTACATAACGAGATGATGCCACCATTCTACACTCTACCCCGGATCCGCACGGGAAGGGGTAATTTCCCTGCCGACCCTAGAATGATAAAAAGTTAATCATTTTACACTTATAAATAACTTTCCCCATAACGCCCCGGATATGGATGCAATTTTTAATTCATCCCCCCAATTCTGAAATAATTTAAAGCTGATGATCGCGCCAGTGAAGGCCATGAGCTGGCAGCATGCTTCCCATCGGGATGAGGTCCCGGGGTTAACGAACGCAGAGAAAAATAAAGGCAATTTTTAAAACGGGTCCCTCCTCAGGGTTCCGGAATTCTTTTTTAGCTCATTTCAATATTCTTGCGGTCCGGTTTATTCATACGATCATTGTAAAAAAAATTGTTGGATCTTGCAGAAGAAAGGATTTAAGAAATCCCGCGCCTCTAAAAGGACCGTTTACAGGCCGGGTTGACCTTACCGGTATTCCCTGATATCAAGGAGTTCAACGGGAATTCCCCAGAGATGGGATCTTGCGGAATTGTCCCTGGTTTTTTCTGCGGTAAAATTTACATGGAATCCATTTTTCATAAACTGCCCGTCGAGGTTTGACGGAATGTAGAGGTTTCCGTCATTCCCAATAATGCCGTAGAACCCACTGCCGAGATCCACCCACGTGACATTCCCTGTCATGGTGATTGTGGTGTCCAAAGGTTCCCCGGTTTCCGTAACAGAAACCAGGCGGACAGGATTCCCCCACATGTTGATTGTCGGGATGCTGGCCGGATATGCGGAGAAATTGATGCGGAGGCCATCTGTTTTTAACGATGAATTCAGGTTTACCGGGAGGTATTTGATACCATTATCGGCGTATATGCCGAAGAATCCATTCTCGAGATCAATATACCGGATCGTACCGTTGGATGTAATTCTGGTTTCTGTAACACTTCCGACCCGCACAAGCTCGATCAGGTCGATCGGTATGCCCCAGGCATGCACTCCCGGTTTATCGGGTCGTGCAATTCCCAAAAAACTTACCCGGAGACCATCCACCTGGAAAACCGGATCGATCTGCCCGGGAAGGAATTGTTCCCCGTCGTCTGCAACAATTCCAAAAAATCCGTTATCCATGGCTATCCAGCTGATGGTCCCGTTACCGGAAACCTCTCTTCCCGATACTGAGGGGGAAGGACCCGTCGGAACAGGTACGGGAGCCAGAACAGTTGTCGTATTATTTCTGACATCCGGCGTCTGGTTTTTCGTATTGTTCAAGGATTCATTGCCCACTGTTGAATCTGGGCCCAGGATTATTGAGGGATTTGGATTTGTGGCGGGTGATGTATCCGTTAAATCCCCCGTTTCCGGTAACGCTGGAATTTCTTTTCCCTTGAATGGGTTCGCCTTCACCGACCAGTTTAACATCGATGCAAGCTTGTCGAACATCCCTGCCTGGGAGGTTGATGCATTCGAAATGGCATCCGTATAATACGTGATATTTTTAGTTGCAGCCAGGACTGGCGTAAGCGTCGGCACTGGTGTCCCGGAGTTCGCCATTATCTGAACGGGTTGCGAGAACCCGTTGTCGAGAGGCACAGACTGGGAATTTCCGGATACTTTCAGTTCAAATGCTCCGGCGATCCCTACGATGGAAATAATCGCTCCGATCACTAAAAGAGGAGCCATGAATCTGACCAGACGGTTTTTACCTTTCATACGTGACCTGTTATGTCCTATATAAATCTTTTCTTAAATAAAAAACTATCCTTGACGCGGGAATATGCTTCAGCGCAAAAATCATCCGGTCGATTGCAATTCAGAGTGTATTTTCAGGTTTTTCTCGTACCTCCGACAATGATCCCGCATCAGTCTGTCAGGTCATCAACGGCGACAGGAAAGATTTTTCTTCGTCCCGGTAATAGTGGACGTATTTGGTTTACGGTGATCCTGTGATAAAGAAACTGGCAGTTAGAAAATTCAGAAATACCTATGATGTCTCCGGACTCGGATGCAGCAATACAGGGGAACTCACCCCTGCGGGTGACATAATCGGGCAGGAACGGGCCGTCCGTGCCCTCAATCTCGGTCTGAACATTGAAGAGAAAGGTTTCAACATATACGCTTCCGGCATTCCCGGGACGGGAAGGAAATCCACGGTGAGCAAATTCCTTAATGAACTGGCGAGGAAAAAACCGAAAGGAAGTGACTGGATTTATGTCTATAATTTCGGAAATCCCTATGAACCAAACGCAATACAGCTTCCTCCCGGCATGGGGCGACAGTTTAAGGACGATATGGCATCATTTGTAGAAGAAGCCAAGAGAACTATCCCCCAGGTCTTCGAAAGCGAGGATTATGCCGCAAAACGGCAGAATGCCATCCGGGCAATTGACGACGAAAAAGCAAAAATTATCAGCCAGCTGAATGCCGTTGCCCAGAGCAAAGGTTTTTCCATCCAGCCAGGTCCGCAGGGACTCCTGATAATCCCGGTGAAAGAGGGTAAACCCCTTACCGAGGATGAGTTCCTGGCACTTCCCGAAGAAGAACAGGCAGATTTCCAGAAAAAACGCGAGGACCTGTCCCTTGAGATGAGGAATGGTTTCCGGCAGCTCCGCGACCTTGACCAGAAGGGATTCGACGCCGTCAAGCAGCTCAACGAGGATGTATCAACGTATGCCATTGGTCACCTGCTGGCAGCGCTCCGGGATAAATATTCTTCAATGAAAGAAGTATTCGAATATATCGATGCCGTCCAGAAGGATACTATCGAAAACCTGCCCGAATTTCTCGGTATCCAACAGGAATCTCCCCAGGGAGCACCCCTGGTACCGGGCCAGATCACAAGGGAACTCATACTCCGGAAGTACCAGGTGAACGTGATTGTTGATAATTCAGCAACTAACGGAGCCCCGGTCATTTTTGAATATAATCCAACGTACCAGAACCTGTTCGGGAAGACCGAGAAGGAGGTCCAGTTCGGTATCATCAATACGGATTTCACTATGATACGGCCGGGGTCCATTCACAAGGCAAACGGTGGGTACCTGGTTATTCCCGTTGAAGACCTGTTCAGGTACCCGCTCTCATACGATGCCCTGAAAACTGCCTTAAAAACAGGAAAAGCCGCATTTGAGGAGCCGGCAGAGAAGATGGGGTTTATCACGACGAAAGGTCTGAAACCCGAACCGATCCCCCTCAATATCAAGGTCGTCCTGATCGGGACACCGATCGTAAACCAGATCCTGTATTCCCAGGACCCGGATTTTTATGAACTATTCAAGGTTAAAGCCGAATTTGACACGACGATGGAGAGAACAGAGAAAAACGTCCGGGATTATGCCGGGTTCATATGCACGCTCTGCAAACAATACAAACTTAAGCATCTCGACAGCTCCGCAGTCGCGAAAGTCGTCGAATACAGTTCACGACTTTCAGAGGACCAGCAGAAGCTGAGCACGCGTTTTTCCCTTATTGCAGATATTATCAGGGAGGCGAGTTATTATGCGACAATCGATCGGTCGTCATTCACAACAGGGAACCACATAGAAAAGGCGATCGAAGAGAAAATTTACCGGTCAAACCTGATCCAGGAAAAAATACAGGACTATATTACAAAAGGCATCTTCCTCATCGAAACGGAAGGCAACCGGGTTGGCCAGGTCAACGGTCTGTCGGTGATCAGCCTCGGCGATATAGAATTCGGAAGACCTTCCCGCGTAACGGCGAGCATAGGAGTAGGTCGCGGCGGGGTTATGGATATCGAACGGGAAGCTGCCATGGGTGGCCCTATTCACACCAAAGGCGTCCTTATCCTGTCAGGATACCTTGCAGGGAAATTTTCGCGCGATAAACCATTGAGTCTCTCAGCCCGTCTTGTCTTCGAACAGAGTTACGAAGGCGTGGAAGGAGATTCCGCGTCGAGCACGGAACTGTACGCGATACTATCGGCTCTTTCGGGGCTTCCCGTCAACCAGGCTCTCGCAGTAACCGGTTCGGTAAACCAGAACGGGGAAGTCCAGGCCATAGGAGGCGTTAATGAAAAAATTGAAGGTTTCTTTGAGGTTTGCAAGGCGAAAGGACTGACCGGAAAGCAGGGCGTAATGATCCCGTTCACCAATGTCAGGAACCTGATGCTGAAAGAAGAGATCATCGAAGCTGCGAATGCGGGGAAATTCACCATTTATCCTGTAAAGACCATTGACGAGGGTATAGAGGTGCTTACCGGCATTAAAGCAGGGGAGCCCGGGCCTGATGGGAAATATGAAGCAGATACCGTGAATTATCTCGTCGACAAACGGCTGAAGGAGATGGCGGAAACACTGAGAAATTTCCAGGCCGATCGATAATATTCGTATACATGGAGTATGTTTACCTGGAGTGATGGCGTGAAAAGATATCTCCCGTCA
Source organism: Methanoregulaceae archaeon (assembly GCA_035543455.1). Lineage (GTDB taxonomy): Archaea > Halobacteriota > Methanomicrobia > Methanomicrobiales > Methanospirillaceae > CAIKOD01. The sequence goes on along the minus strand of DATKKE010000040.1, from coordinate 8,429 downwards.
AATTTTTTGAACAGACAATTATTTTATAATCATGCTTCCCCCCGAAAACGGTCATAACCCTTCTTTTTTAACATCGTCAGGATTTTCCGCGGCCTGAAGAGATTCGGGTTTCATCTGGGGAAACAGGATTACTTCTTTGATCGAGTCCTGGTTGGTGAGCAGCATTACCAGCCGGTCTATGCCGAGTCCGACCCCGCCTGTGGGAGGCATACCATAACCGAGGGCATTGATAAAGTCATAATCTATCATCTGTGCCTCGGTGTCGCCTGCCCTCCTTTTAGCGTCCTGGACTTCGAACCTCGCCTGCTGGTCAAGAGGATCGTTGAGCTCCGAGAACCCGTTTGCGATCTCCATCCCGTTGATGAACAGTTCAAACCGCTCGGTGAAACCCTCTTTCTTTCGGTGTTTTTTTGCCAGTGGCGAATTTTCTACCGGGAAATCGTAAATAAAAGTCGGTTGTATGAGTTTATTCTCGACGAGTGCTTCGAAAAAGAGCACGAGGAATTCCCTTTGCGATGCCGGCTTCTCATAATCCCCGATGTGGAGATTTCTTGCTTTCTCGCGGAGCTCATCGGTGGTCTGGTTCATCACATCGATATCCGCATACTTCCTGACAGCCTCTTCCATGGTAAGCTTATCAAACGGGGGGGAGAACCTGAGAGTGACTTCTCCATAGGGAACTTCGTACGAGCCATGGACCGCCTGGGCAAGGGAAGAGAGTAGCCCTTCGGTCAGCATCATCATATCCCCGAAATCCCGGTATGCCTCATAAATCTCGACCATGGAAAATTCAGGATTGTGCCGGGTATCCACATCCTCATTCCGGAAATTCCTGGAGACCTCGAACACTTTCTCGAAACCCCCGACGATAAGGCGTTTCAGGTAGAGTTCGGGGGCAATTCTTAAGAATAATTTCTGATCGAGATAGTGATGGTAGGTGGTAAACGGCCTTGCATTTGCCCCACCATATACGGGCTGGAGTATGGGAGTCTCAAATTCAAGGAATCCCCTTTCGTCGAGATACCGCCTGATCAGTGCAATGACACGGCTTCGTATCCGGAATATCTCCCGGCTATCGTCATTCACGATGAGGTCAACGTATCTTTGCCGGTACCGTTTCTCGACGTCCTTAAGGCCATGAAATTTTTCAGGAAGGGCGCAGACCGATTTGCAGAGGATCTCAATTTTATCGACCCAGATGGTCATTTCCCCCACTTTGGTCCGGAAAACATGGCCGGTCACGCCGATGATATCCCCACGGTCAAGGAACCGGTTGATAAACCCGAACTGTTCTTCCCCAAGGTCATTTTTCCTGATATATAGTTGTATTTTCCCGCTTTCGTCCCCAAGGTCCGCAAAAATAGTCTTCCCATGGTTCCGGACGGTAAATAGCCTGCCCGCGGTCGAAACCTCTTCTTCACTTCTTTCATGGCCTGCCGATTCAAACCGCGATTTAATTTCTTCAATGGTATCTTTCCGGTGGTAGCTGGCCGGATAGAGAGGCTGGCCGGAATTCTGGATAGCCCTAATCTTATCAAGCCTCATCTCGTCAAAACTGAGGGGGTCGGGGTTCGGACTCATCGGTATGTTCCTCCGGGGAGCCTGGCAATTCCGGAGCCCCGGAGCCGGGATTTATTGGTATTATCCCGGGAGCGCCAGAATCTGGCTCGTTTTCGGATATACCTGATCCGGTGTCCCAAGATCCGGGCACGGTATCAGGAAATATACCAGATTTATTGAGTCGCCGTGCTATTAATACCTTCAATACACCCTTACCTGTACATGCAGGATTTTTCCGTAATGAAAAAAAGTGAACCGGGTCAGCGGGACATCCGGTCCCTGATCATATCGAGGGCCTCCGTGATTATCTCCCGGACACCCTCAAGTTCGTCCCTGTATGCTCTCCGGAGGGGGATAATTGCCCTGGGGTCGCCAAGGTACCCCAGCGCCCATGCCGCTTTCTGGCGCACCCGCCAGTCCTCATCCGCAAGCGCCTCTATAAGGGGGACCACGGCCCGGAGGTCCCCCAGGCGGGCAAGACTCTCGGCCGCCTTCCACCGCCATCCGACGTTGTCACTCCGGAGCATGTCGATGAAATATGCCAGTTTTTGTTCGGATTCCTCATCTTCCCCTCCGGCTCTCTGCTCCTGGGCATCGTCCGGAATTCTCTCCTCTTCCCGTGGTTCTTCTTCTGCCGACAATCCGATTACCCTATGCCATTCACAATAGATCAGACCTGTTATATGACGTTATGGGAGACCGTAGAGTACGTAGGACGCGGGCAGGATTTAAAAAGTTCAAGGGTATATTCTCCAGCATCGATCAGGTCGCTTAAATTCCCGCAGTGGGATTTCAGTGATTTCTCAGGTGAACATGCCGTGGAAGCCAGCAGTCAACCATTCGTAAACCGGGATATTCAGATTTCCGACGGAGCCCCGGAGTCCGTATACCGGCGTGAGGATGGAAAACTTGTCATCGAGATTGTGCTGAAAAATGTCATGCAGCTCTTCAATTCCTTTGATCCATCTCCTTTTCACGAGAAAGAACTCGATTCAGATGCCGAGGAATACCTTTTTAATACGGTTGATGATCTCCCGATCGCCGAACCCGTTAAACTTGTCATTTACCTCCCGGCAGAGGCGATCAGTGAGGATATCCGGCGGTCTGTCATTCTTGGGATCCACAATCATTTCAGTTACCGTTCTGCCATAGACAACAGGGAATTAAAAAGGCTCTTCAAAAGGGGTCGGCAGGTTCTCTTCATCGCAGTAGTCCTCCTGTTCATCAGCCTGCTCGCCCGGCAGTACCTCGCCAGGCTCCCCCAGAATCTCCTCACCGGCATGGCACAGGAGGTCTTCCTGATTTTCGGATGGGTCGTATTGTGGGAGCCGGTCTACATCTTTATTTACGGATGGTGGCCCATAACCCAAAAACGGAAAATTCATCAGAAGATCCATGATATGGAGATAGAGGTTCGTCCCTCATCACGCTCTGTATAATCCGGCCGGATTGCAGGAAATAATTCGCATCTCTCCATAACTGGCCTTTGGTCCCCCCAATGTCTCCAGGTCCGGACATCGGGGAGGAGACGGGAATATTATTGTCCCATACATCTTAACCAGTTGTTATGGCAAAAAAAGTAATTCTCATGTGCGGGAGCCCGAGACCAGACGGGAATACAGCCCAGATCGTCGGAGAATGCGCAAAGATCATCGAAGCAGCAGGTGTCTCCACGGAGATTTTTTCTCTTGCCGGGAAAAAAATTGAATCGTGTACAGCCTGCTATCAGTGCAAAGACCTCGGATTATGTTCGCTCGAAGACGGCCTCAATGACCTGATTGAAAAACTCCGTGAAGCTGACGGGTTCATCGTGGCAGCACCGGTATATTTCGGAACGGCACGGGGTGATCTCATGTCGGCACTCCAGCGGATTGGCATGGTCTCGATGGCATCCGATAACTTCCTTCGCTGGATGGTCGGCGGCCCGATTGCGATTGCACGAAGGGGGGGTCACACATCCGCAATTCAGGAGATGTTGATGTTTTTCTTCATTAATGAGATGATCGTCCCCGGTTCCAACTACTGGAACATGGTGTTCGGAAGAGATCCCGGAGAGGTCTGGAATGATACCGAGGGGATCGCAACAATAAGGCTTTTTGCAGAAAACGTGGCAGAACTTGTCAGGAAGCTTGATTGACCCGGGTTCACCAACGAATGTGAACATTACCATAAACCTGTTTCCTTTGATATGGGATCGAAATGCCATAAAAACAAGCCTTTGGAGGATTCTGCTGGACCAGGCAGATTCCCTGGACCTTATAACCAGGGGAACGTCAAAACGTATCCCGAAAATGAGCGGAATCTGATAATACCAGGAGACAGAGAACCAATAAAGGGATGAATACCATAACGGGCGAAAACATAATCCAGGTGAAAAACCTCGAGCACTGGTACGGGGATTTCAAAGCGGTCGACGATATCAGTTTCACGGTCAGGGAAGGCGAAATATTTTCATTTCTCGGGCCGAACGGTGCCGGTAAAAGTACCGTTATCAACCTTCTCATCACGTTACTCAAGGTCCAGAAAGGCAGTGCCACCATTGCCGGATATGATATCGCCCGCGAACCCGAAAGAGTCAGGGAATCAATCGGTATCGTCTTTCAGGAATTAACCCTCGATCGCGATATGACGGTCTTCGAGATACTTGAATTCCATGGAAGACTCTACGGGATGACGGTACGAGAGAGGAAGTCGAGGATCGATGAACTTCTCGCCCTCGTAAAACTTGAATCAAAGAGAAACATTCTGATCAAGCACCTCTCGGGGGGCATGAAGCGGAGACTCGAGATAGCCCGCGGCCTGATGACAAGGCCGAAGGTCCTGTTCCTCGATGAACCCACGATCGGTCTCGACCCTCAGACACGAATGAGGATGTGGGATTATATAAGGGATGTAAATAAGGAAGGTACGACCATCTTTCTTACCACCCATTACATGGACGAGGCGGACAACCTTTCGGACAGGATCAGCATTATCGACGATGGGCACATCATTGCGAGCGGGAGGCCCTGGGAGCTTAAGAATGCTCTCGGACAGGACATCATCTACCTGGAAACAACAGACAATCCTTTTGTTAAATCCCAATTGAAGGATTACGGTCCCGTGAGCAGTATAGCTGAAAAAGGAAAAGGCATCATTCTCACGATTAACGAGGACGGAACCCGGATCCTACCTCTCATCATCGACAGGCTCAGGGCTGGCGGGGTTGGCGTCAGCACGGTAAACCTGAAGAAACCTTCAATGGATGACGTATTTGTTCATTACACGGGAAAAGAGATCCGTGAAGAATCGTCCGAAAAGATCGCTCCTTCCTTCGGGAGGCGTTGACCCTTGAATTACGGTTTTATGACTATTTTCTGGCGGGACATGATCCGGTTCCTGCGGTTTAAAACGCTGCTCATCTCTTCCCTCGTCCAGCCCGCACTCTGGATGGCTTTCTTCGGTATTGCAATGTCGGCGAACTTTGACCGGCTGAGTGCCACGATTCCCCCTATCCCCGGGGTGCCGCAGGTCCCCTACCTCACGTATATGGCAGCGGGGGTCATTGCCATGACCACCCTGTTCACAAGTCTTTTCGGAGGGATCGTTCTCCTTTTCGATAAAAACTGGGGACTCATGAGAGAGATAATGGCCAGCCCACTGCCACGGAACCACATTATCTTCGGCATCGCGCTTTCAGGGATGACAAAGTCCTTTATCCAGGCCGCTATCATCCTTGTGTTCGGCCTCGTTCTCGGGGTCGAGTTTTTCCAGGGGTATTCCCCCTTGCAGGTTGTAACATCTGTCGTCGGTATTATGGTGTTTGTCGGTATGTTTGCCATCGGATTTCTCTTTTTTTCTGCTGCCATATCCATAACCATGGAGACTCCCGAGGGGTTACAGGGGATTATTACGCTCCTGTCGATGCCGATCTTCTTTGCCAGCAATGCACTCTACCCGGTTACCGCTTTTCCACCCGTGCTTCAGGCAATATCTGTCGTTAATCCCTTGACCCAGATGATCAACGGTATCCGGTATTTTGCGATCGGCAGCAACTTCTCTGCAATCGGAATTCATTATATTTACACGACTACAGACATCCTTTTCTCGCTTGGCGTTCTCGCACTGTTTTCCGGATTGATGTTTATCGTTGCGTGGTGGAGATTCAGAGTAGCGGTCGTAACATGATGCATGAAAACAAAGGTAATCCAGGACCCTCTTCCATTCCATAATGACCGGATTTAGCCCGGATTTTTCTGGCTGCAGAGAGAACAGGCATGGAATTCAACAGAGCGCGCTATGAGCCCTTTTGCTCATAGATGCGCATGAAAAAGAAATGGTTATAGACTCCCGGTCTGACTTTTTCATACCAGCTTATCGATCCCCTTAATTTACCTGGATACATGACAGGCGGGTCTGGGGCCCATGTTAGGAACATTTTCTTTATTTTTCACCGGTGCCTGGTTCCCGGATATCATTGCAGGGTTCATCACCGTTGACAACCCGCGCACGTCCGATCTCTTTCATGAATTCATCGATATGGTACGTATCGGCAAGGACCATCTCGCGGAATTGACTCGGGGGGATCAGTGCCCCATATTTCCAGCCTTCGGGACCCGGCATCGGCAATGATTCCATCACAGCCCCAATGGAGTACCGGCAGACCTGTTCTGCTGCACCGGTAACCGCGAGGGCAGGATTTTCACCCTTCAAACCCTTCACCGACAATGAAAAATCATTATACCTGATCCTGGCCTTTTTTCCAAGAATCCCGGCGAGCAGCGGGGCGAACAATTTTCCAAACATACGGCTTCTGAATACATAGAGGATAACACCTGTTCCATGGGCATTTTCATAACTCCGCACAAGAATATCGCCGGGATGGTAACCGGAAGGAATTGACCCGATTACCCGGCCGAGACAGGTCACCTCTTCGGGGGGGAGGGGGAGCACCGAACGCCCCCTTCCGATGATCCTGGCCACACCACGGCATACCACGGGACTGAAACCATTCTCTCCTCCTGTCCAGAATATCCCTCCTTTTTGTTCCGATCCGGGAACAACAACGACCCGGTTGTGGGAATCATCGCATTTTACCATGGTCCAGTTCTTTCCGCCGAGCTGGAAATTTGCACTTCCGGCACTGTTTACAAACCTGGCATCGAGACGCCCGACTACCTCCCCATCGGGAGTTACCGCCCGGTACTCTCCGGCACCCGGGATGACGGAGTACAGGTCACGCCAGTGGGACTGCCCGAACTCCCGCTCGAGCCGTGCACCGGGCATGAGCATTTCCCCGTCACTAACGAGATATTCTTCAGATTTCAGGTGCCGAATGATGGTATCGATCACCTGGGGTGAGATTTTTCTGAACGGGGTGAGGTTCCGGATCGATCCGGACAGCCTTCTAGCCGAAATGCGCCTGCTGCGTACAAGTTCGAGGAGTAGTTGCTGCATCATGACGTTATAGGGCTTTTCAAGCGGAACGAGCGGTTCAACCTCTTTCCTGCTCGCAGACTCGATTACAGAAACGGTACACAGGAGACTGCATGGGTCCGGCAGAATAAACGCCACATAGGGGGGTTTCCCCCTCCTGCCGCTTCTTCCCATACGCTGCAGGAATGAGGATACGGAACCCGGTGCCCCGAGCTGGACCACGATATCAAGGTCACCGATATCGATACCCAGTTCGAGGGAGCTCGTGCAGACAATGCAGGCACTTCCTTCCCTTGAAAATGCCTGTTCTGCGTCTTTCCTCATTTCGGGGGAGATCGAAGAATGATGGATCGAGAGGTTCTCTGTCTTTCCGCTAAGGGATTTCATCACTTTTTCCGCATCGCTCCGGCTGTTTACAAACACAATTGCCTTTTTTTGTGAAATTACCCTTCGAAGCGCCTTCATTCTCCTGGTCTCGTCGGGTTCTATGACAAATGAAAATTTTTTCTCACGTGCCGGAACCGGTACCTTTACAACCTCCTGTTGGCAGCCTGCATCCGAGAGCCATGCCAGCACCTCTTCAGGATTGCCTACCGTCGCCGAAAGTCCGATCCGCTGGATATGCATGCCTGATATCCCGTCCAGGCGATCGATCAGGCACCTGAGGTGTACTCCCCGTTCCGATTCGACAAAGGCATGGACCTCATCGACGACGATAAATTTCAGGTTTTTCAGATCCGCGGTCAGATCGCGTTCAAGGAGAAGTACCTCAAGTGATTCCGGGGTGATCATAAGGTAATGGGGTGGTTCCCCGGTCAGCCATACCCGATCGCCGCGTGGGACATCCCCATGCCATTTCTGGACTTCAAGGCCGCACGGGGTAGAGAATGCAAGAAACCGTGATTCCTGGTCGTTGATAAGTGCCTTAAGAGGGGAGATATACAGGCAGGCTATCCCGGGACTGCCCGCCTTTAAGAGGGCATCCGTTACCGGGATCAATGCTGCCTCGGTCTTTCCCCCTGCTGTAGGAGCAAGGACAAGGACATCTTTGCCGGCACAAACCGCCCGGCAGGTCTGTTCCTGGACTTCACGGAGCTCGCTCCAGCCGAGTCGCTGGAGGAGCACAGATTGAAGAGACTCATGCAGGGTCTGGTATACCGACACCACGTATGGTAGTTTTTGTCGGCTTCGGATATCTCTTTTCGGGATAGTATTCCCGACCGAAAAAGATTTTTTCCTAATAACCGGAATATCCGACGGCATATCGTCAGGAGGGACGGGTGAACTCTCAGGTTAGAGTCCTAAACCTACAGGGTCCTGCCTCCAACCTGCCCCATTTTAGGATTTTATTATATATCCTGCCATAAATTGTTGTGTGAAGTCCCGGGGTAAAGACCCGGGGTCAGACTCGCATCCAAAAAGGTCCGGTGTAAGAATGATCAGGTTAGTTCTGG